>JAFUHM010000019.1 GCA_017468865.1 Oscillospiraceae bacterium
ATGGATATCTAATTATAAAGTGACCTACCACATTATTTTCATCTGCTCCTGTGAGAGGAATAAATCTTCCTGTTTTGATTTGCGGTACATAATTATCATCAATATCATTTTCTGATAGAGGAAACTTATTGAATCTGTCAGCAGACCATTTATATAGCTCCTCGGCAGTTCTTAACCATTTACATATGATCGCAGAATCTTCTTTTTTGTATGCTCTTAAATACATCTTCCAATATCCTCCGTAATATTCCGATTTATGTCAGTAACAATTATAGCACATCATCTATGCACTGTCAATAGAAACGCCATGGTACTTCTGACCTTAAATCAGAAATACTATGGCGTAAAACTTCTTTATGCGTACCGTTCTTAAGTTCAGGGGATAGTGTTTACTTGTCAAGGCACTTGTCAAGGCCGTCGCAGATAGCCTGCTTATCCATCTTCTGACCGATGAATACCAGCTTTATCTCTCTGTCGCCGTAGGTGTCGTCCCATGCCTCGGCAATGTCGGGATACTGGGCAAGCAGACGTTTCCTCTCACGCTCGGGAGCGGCAGCGAACCACTTTCCGGAATTGGTGGCGGTTATCTGAACGCCCGACTGCTCGAATACATATGCCTCATCCCACTGATCGGAGAACCAGAGCATACCCTTGCAGTGGATAACGGACTTAGGCCAGCCGCTTACCCATTCCTGGAGCTTATCCTTGTTGAAGGGCTGACGGCGGTAGTATACGAATGTGCCTATGCCGTATTCCTCAGCCTCGCCCTCATCGTGATGATGATGGTGATGATGATGTCCGTGATGATGCTCATGCTCGTCATCATCGTCGTCGTGGTGATGATGATCGTGTTCGTCCTCGTCATCGTGGTCATGATGATGCTCATGTTCGTCCTCGTCATCGTCATCATGGTGATGTCCGTGCTCGTCCTCGTCATCGTCGTCATCATCGTCAGCGCCGTTCTCGTAAGCCTGTGCCCAGCCTGCGGATGTGACAGCCTTCTCGAAATCATACACGCCCGTGTTGAGGATATCGCCCACGCTTACCTTGCCGAAGGTAGCCTCGATTATCCTTGCCTGGGGCTGGAGAGCACGGATCATTGCCTTTACACGCTCAAGCTGCTCGGGTGTTACCTTGTCCACCTTGTTGAGGATTATGGTGGTGCAGAACTCTATCTGCTGGATGAGAAGGTTCTCTATATCCTCCTCTTCGATGTCCTCCTTGAGAAGGTCATCGCCGCAGCCGAACTCCGTAGCCATGCGAAGTGCGTCCACAACGGTAACGATGTTGTCAAGGCGGCAGATGGGGTCTTTGAACTGGGGATCTCCCGACTTGCCCTCAAGGACGGAGATGGTCTGTGCGATAGGCATAGGCTCACATATACCGCTCGCCTCGATGAGGAGATAGTCAAATCTGCCTGTGTCGATAAGCTCCTTTATCTGGTTCATCAGGTCAACTTTCAGTGTGCAGCAGATACAGCCGTTCGACAGGGGAACGAGGTTCTCGTCCTTCTGTGTGACTGCGCCGCCCTTCTGTATGAGTGCGGCATCGATATTGACTTCGCCTATGTCGTTGACTATGACTGCGCACTTATAGCCTTCCTGATTGGTGAGCACATGGTTGATAAGTGTGGTCTTGCCTGCGCCGAGATAGCCCGTGAGCAGTGTTATGGGTACGATCTTCTTTGACATTTATATCATCCTTTCAGAATTGTTGTCTGATGTACCGTGTGCAGCTCCCTGCAACAAATATCCGAAGTGATGTTTTAAGCAGGGGATCCTGCCCCTGCTGAACATCACTGTCTTGATTATACCATTTTTGTCCGCATTTGTCAATCGTATTTGCGAATATTTTGCAAATTTTACACATCATCGGGACAGCTTTGACTGTTAAGGTACTCCCTCAGAGCAGGGACAGCTTCATATGCGTCATAGTAGCCGAGCCAGTAAAGGGTGCTCAGCTTGTCGATATCCCCTTCAAAACGGGAGACATTGACGGGCTTGGAGGGGGAAATGATGAATATCTCGCCCTTTTGCTCACGTTCCTCAAGCTCATCCATCATGGCGTTGAAACGTGCGTTGGTGTGGGCGAGGGAATCGACGAATTCGGGGTAACGTCCGTATATGAGCCGTGCAGCAGGGGATACCCCCTCTTTCCTGCGGTAGCTTTTCTCACGGGTGAGGACAACGACTATCTTCTTTTCTCCCGACTCCTTTGCCCATGAATAGGGTATCTTCTCCGCACAGCCGCCGTCAAGGTAGGGCTCTCCCTTTATCATCACGGGGGCGGAAACATACGGCACCGTTGCCGATGCCTGTATCGCCTTGGAAAGGCTGCACTTCCCCTTTTCAAAGTAGGTGAGCTTTCCCGTTTTCAGGTTGGTTGCCGATACCGCAAGCTGACGTGAGGGGTCGTTGAGACGGTGCTTGTCAAGAGGCCTTTCCTTCACCACATCACGGAACAGGTAGGAAAATCCCGTTATCCCCTTGTCACGGCGGTATGCGTCAAGTCCGATGTATTTCCCGTCATGGCGGCAGCTGAGGTCTATGCGTATCCCCCAGCCTATCTGTCCCGCAAGATAGCCGATGGCAGAGAGCGCACCCGCCGAGCAGCCTGTTACCTTACGGAAGTTGAGGTCATTCTCCATCATGGCATCCAGCACGCCGACGGTGTAGAGCCCCTTCCATGCGCCTCCCTCCAGCACAAGGCAGCCCTCCGTTATCTTGTCCGATGCCCGTCCCGAGGGCAGATTGTCAAAAAATTTGAATGTCTTGTTCATATGTTCACCAAAATGAGGAAGTGTGAAACAACAGAGTTATTTCACACTTCCCTGTCCTATATATCAGCCGTTCACGGCTGCCTTGAGTTCTTCCGTGCGGTTCGTCTTTTCCCATGCCACACCCAGGTCTTCACGTCCCATATGGCCGTAAGCCGCAAGAGGACGGTACTGGGGACGGCGCAGATCAAGATCACGGATGATGGCACCGGGGCGCAGGTCAAATACCTTCTTCACCGCCGCCGACAGTTTATCGTCCGACACCTTGCCGGTGCCGAAGGAATCCACCATCACCGATACGGGCTCTGCCACGCCGATGGCATAGGCAAGCTGTACCTCGCACTTGTCTGCAAGGCCTGCGGCAACGATGTTCTTAGCCACCCAGCGGGCAGCATATGCTGCGGATCTGTCCACCTTTGTGGGGTCCTTTCCGGAGAATGCTCCGCCGCCGTGACGGGAGTATCCGCCGTAGGTGTCCACGATTATCTTGCGTCCCGTAAGTCCGGAGTCGCCCTGAGGTCCGCCGATGACAAAGCGTCCCGTGGGATTTATGTATATCTTGGTATCCTTATAAAGATCCCTGGGGATAGTGGGCTCAATGACCTCACGGATGAGATCCTCACGGATCTGCGAGAGTTCCACCGTCTCCGAATGCTGGGAGGAGATAACGATAGTGTCTATGCGGACAGGCTTGCCGTCCTCATACTCCACCGTCACCTGAGTCTTTCCGTCGGGACGAAGGTATGCAAGGGTGCCGTTCTTGCGCACATAGGTAAGGCGCTTAGCCAGCTTGTGAGCAAGTGAGATGGGAAGGGGCATGAGTTCGGGTGTCTCGTTGCAGGCAAAGCCGAACATCATACCCTGATCTCCTGCGCCTGTTTCAAGCTCATCCTTGTTGTCGCCACGGTATTCAAGAGCCTCATCAACGCCCATTGCGATGTCTGCGGACTGCTCGTCTATGGATGTGACAACGGCACAGGTATTGCCGTCAAAGCCGTACTTTGCCCTGTCATAGCCGATGTCGAGCACCACCTGCCGCACTATGCGGGGGATGTCCACATAGCAGGAAGTGGAGATCTCACCCATGCAGGAGATTATGCCCGTGGTGGCGGTAGTCTCGCAGGCTACACGGCCGTTGGGGTCATGGCGGAGGATCTCATCGAGCACGGCATCGGAGATCTGATCGCATATCTTGTCGGGATGACCTTCCGTCACCGACTCTGATGTAAATAAATAACGCATATTGTTACCTCTTGATAATGTTTATCTTTTCGGGGAAATATATTTCCTTTTCGGGATAGGATACGTCCCCTGAAAATGCATACAATGAAATTATATCACAAGATATAGCCGATGTCAATACTTGCCCCTATATGTTTGTCCGATAACGGGCGATAAGCCGTATAAATTTAGCGTAAAGTGAAAAATACGGGCGTGCCCGGTTGTATTATATACAGAAAGCCAAGGATCGGGTGATGTTTATGAAAGAGATCATGACCATATTGTTCGCTGTTATCATGTCCGCCTGCGGCACGGCTGCGGAGGATGCACACACAGCACCGCAGGATGCCTCACAGACGGTAACGCAGACCGCATCACAGACAGCCGCTGCGGATAACGCCGCTGTCGCTGTCGATGAGTCGCAGCTCATGACCCTCACGGGATTTCTTTTCATCTGTGAGAACGGGTCGTCTCTGTTTGTCACGGATGACGGACTTCCTGTAATACTGTCGGGCTCGCTCCCCTGTTCCCAGTCAGGAGTACCCGTGCAGATACGGACAATGGGCATAGAGGAATCATATCCCTGTCAGGCACTCGTGTATGACATGGAGCTCCTGCCCGGAAAGGAGATACCCTCTTCGGTATGGGATGCGGTGTATTCCCTGGAGAATATGGGGTACACGGTGCAGATATACAGTGACTTTGACATGGATGAGCCCGGAATGTACGGTACGGATGTCCTTGTATAGTGTCACGCTTCTTCTTCCAGCACGGCCTCAACAGCCTGCTTTATCTGGGAATAGGTGTAGCCCCTGCGGGCAAGGGCGTTTTTCACCTTGTCGGGGGACTCCGCCAGCTTGTCGGCGTACTTCTGCCGTATGAGGCAGACGATCTGCTCAGCCGCATCATCATCGGAAAGGGAGCGTATCATGTCGGAGATCGTCTCACTGTCTATCCCACGCCTGTACAGCTCCTGCCGTATCCGCTGTCTGCCGTAGTGCCGCCTTTCGGACAGTTCCTCCGTCAGATGCTCCGCATAGGCATAGTCATCAATGATGCCCTTCTCCTCGAGCCTGTCGCAGACAGCCTGACAGATGTCCTCATTGTAGGTGCTCCGCAGCTTGTCGTGAAGCTCCCTGCGTGAACGCTCACGGTATTCGAGCAGATACAGGGCTCTCTCCGTAGCCCGCCTGATGTCGTTGTCACGCATCACGCTGCGGATGAAGTCTGCGGTCACTGTCATCCCCCTCGAAAGGGAGTACTTTGCCGCAATATCACGGTTGAGGTATATCTTTGCCTCACCTTTCCCCAAAAGGGTGAGACACATGGTCTCACCCTTGAATTTCTCTATATCCTTTATTATCATGCGGGGTCGAATGCCTCGTAGTTGTCATCCGCCTCGATGTCGATGTTCACAGCGGATACAGGTTCGATGGGGCTGCCCGATGCACTGTCATCTATCTGTGCGATGATGTCGCCGCCCTCCTCGGAGGCTGCGGCTTCGGACTTGTCCTCTTCCTCGTCCCCTGCCACACGCTCAAGCACCTTGTCACGGTTCTCGGCGATCTTTGCCTCTATCTCCTCGAGAGTCTCGGGATGGGCACGCAGGAATTCCTTCGTCTTCTCACGTCCCTGACCTATCTTGTCGGGGCCGTAGCTGAACCATGCGCCCGACTTGTGTATGATGTCAAGATCGACTGCGATATCCACCACTTCGCCCATCCTGTCGATGCCCGTGCCGAACAGCAGGTCAACAACGGCAGTCTTGAAGGGGGGCGAGACCTTGTTCTTGGATACCTTGATCTTCATCTGCTTGCCGATGATGCCGTCCTTGGACTTTATGGGGTCGCCGGGCCTTACGTCAAGGCGCACCGAAGCATAGAACTTGAGGGCACGTCCGCCGGGGGTAGTCTCGGGATTTCCGTAGACGATGCCCACCTTTTCACGGATCTGGTTGATAAAGATAGCGACGCAGTTGGTCTTGGAAATGACGGAGGTGAGCTTTCTCATTGCCTGTGACATGAGCCTTGCCAGAAGTCCCACATGGTTGTCACCCATCATGCCGTCTATCTCCGCCTTAGTCACCATTGCCGCAACGGAGTCCACCACGATAAGGTCGATAGCACCCGAGCGGATAAGTTCTTCGGCTATCTCCAGCGCCTGTTCGCCGCTGTCGGGCTGTGATACGAGCAGGTCGTCGATATTCACTCCCAGTGACTTGGCGTAAACAGGGTCAAGGGCGTGCTCCACGTCGATGAAAGCCACGTTTCCGCCCTGCTTCTGTGCCTCAGCCGCACAGTGGAGCGCAACGGTGGTCTTACCTGAGCTCTCGGGCCCGAATATCTCCACGATGCGTCCCCTGGGAAGACCGCCCACACCAAGAGCCATATCCAGTGTGAGTGAGCCTGTGGGGATGACAGCCACGTTCATTTCGGGAGTCTCTCCCAGCTTCATGACGGCACCCTTGCCGTACTGCTTCTCTATATGTGCGATGGCGGCTTTGAGCGCCTTCTTCTTCTCGTCCTCGTCTACCACCTTCACAGGTGAAGGCTTCCCGGGCTTATCCTTTTTTCCTGCCATATATAACATCCTTTCATGTTTGCCTGCGGTCTTCCGACCTTCTGTATCTATTATACCACAAACATATGGGAATTATTTACACAATAAAAAATTTCTCCGAAAAAATTTCAGACCCATATCCTTCCGGATGTTCCCATCAATTGAACCCGACTTTGCGGTATGCCTTGGAAAGGGTGCGGCGTGCGATGCTCTCCGCCTTCTGTGCGCCTTCGGTCCAGCACTTTTCAAGGTAAGCCTTGTCTGCGGAGAACTGTGCATATCTCTCCCTTATGGGTGCAAGGTGATCGGCAACGGCTTCGCCCACGGCAGTCTTGAAGTCACCGTAGCCCTTGCCGTCAAATTCACGCTCGGTCTCATCCATAGTCTTGCCTGTGACAGCGGAATAAATGGTCATCAGGTTGTTGATGCCGTCCTTCCCCTCCGCAAAGCGCACGCAGGTGTCGGAATCGGTCACTGCACGGCGGAACTTGCGGATTATGGTATCCTTGTCCTCAAGGATGAAGATGCAGGCATTGGGGTTCTCATCGGACTTCGACATCTTAGATGTGGGATCCTGAAGGCTCATGACCCTGGCTCCCGTCTCCCCTATATAGGGCTCGGGTATCGTGAACAGCTCGCCGTACTTCTGATTGAATCTCTGTGCGATGTCACGGGTAAGCTCAAGGTGCTGCTTCTGATCGGCGCCCACGGGTACAAGGTCGGACTGATACAGGAGGATATCACCTGCCATAAGCACGGGATAGGTGAAAAGCCCTGCGTTGATGTCGTCGGGGTGCTTCTCGGACTTTGCCTTGAACTGGGTCATGCGGGAAAGTTCCCCGAACTGGGTGGAGCAGGCGAGTACCCAGTTCATCTCCGCATGGCAGCGGTTGTGGGACTGGATGAATGCGATGGACTTTTCGGGGTCGATACCGCAGGCGAGCAGGAGTGCGTATGCGTTTGCGGTGTTCTTCCTGAGTGCGGCGGGATCCTGCCTTACGGTGATGGCGTGCATATTGGCTATCATGTAGATGCAGTCGAATTCTTCCTGGAGCTTAGTCCAGTTGCGCACGGCACCGATGTAGTTGCCCAGGGTGAATGTGCCTGTGGGCTGGATGCCGGAAAGTATAATCTTCTTGTCTTTCATACCTTACTCCTTGTTATCTGCTTGAAGGACGTTGTCCCCTGATTTGTCCTTTATCTGCGGTGTCTTTTTGAAGAGCGTCGATATCACCGTAAGTGCGGATGCCACCGAGCCCAGCCCGGCTATCACGTCATCGACTGCAATGGTGACGGGATCGGGAAGCAGCGCCCATAGTGCGCATATGACCGAAAGGATCACCAGAGCTACCCTTGTGCTTGCCTTCATCTGCAAAACTCCCTTGTAAGCTGTCCGAGTATCTCACAGCCCGTGACGAGCTGTTCGTCGGTGGGTGTGGAGAAATTCATGCGGAAAGAGGTGGTGGGGTCTGTCGGCTGGGAAGTGAACGCATTTCCGGGCACGACAGCCACCTTGCGCCTGACGGCCTCCGTACAGAACGCAGGCATATCCGAGCCTTCGGGAAGTGTCGCCCATACGAACAGGCCGCCCTGAGGATGGGTAACAGTCACCTTGTCGGAGAAGTTATCCTTTATGCCCTTCTCCATGATGCTGTACTTGCGCAGATAGATGCGGCGCAGGGACTCCAGATGTGCGTCAAAGTCCGTTTCGGTAAGTATCCTGTGGCATATCATCTGCGCAAGGATATTCGAGTGGACATCGGATACCTGCTTGCACACCACGATCTTGGATATGATCTCGGGAGCGGCGCAGACAAATCCCACTCTCATGCCGGGGGAGATGACCTTGGAGAATGAGCCTGCATAGACCACTCTGCCTTCGGTGTCAAGGGACTTGATGGAGGGGATGTCCTCTCCCGCAAAGCGGAGCTCGCCGTAGGGGTCGTCCTCAAGGATGATAAAGTCATACTTGCAGGCAAGTTCGTAAACTGCCTTCCTGCGTGCAAAGCTCATGCACCTGCCCGAGGGGTTCTGGAAATTTGGTATCACATAGAGGAGCTTTATCCCCTTCTTCGCCTGCTCTTCGAGCAGGTCGGCACGGATGCCCTCGCTGTCCATGGGGATGCCTCTGAGGTCTGCATTATAGGAGCGGAAGGCGTTGAGACAGCCGACGAAGGAGGGATCCTCCGCTGCCAGCACATCCCCTTCGTTGAGGAAGGACTTGCAGGTGAGTTCGGATGCCTGCTGTCCGCCGGAGGTGATTATCACGTCATCCTTGCCCTCGGTGAACACGCTCTTCTTTGTGAGCCTTGCCTTCACAGCCTCACGCAGGGGAGAGAAGCCTTCCGTCACGCTGTACTGGAGTGCGGCGATGGGATCCTTTGAGAGGATATCCGAGGCTATGGCACGGATAGACTCCACAGGGAACGCATCGGGAGCGGGGTTGCCTGCCGCAAATGAGATTATCCCCGGCTGGGATGTCATCTTCAGTATCTCACGGATCGCAGAGGGCTTGAGACTGAGCACCTTGTCCGAAAATCTGTATTCCATATCAGTTCTCCTTATCCGTATTATCCTTGTTCTTCTTCGTGATCTCTGCCGCCCTTGAGAAGAAAAACGCTGCCAGGGCAAAGAATATCACAGCCATGAGTATATATACAATAAATGTCATTTTCACGCCTTCTTTCTTGCGGTGACCACACGGTCAAGTCCTGCATACTGGATCACGGATATATCCTCAAAGCCGCTGTCACGCAGTATCTGTGACACATCAGCCGCCTGTCTGTCGCCTGTCTCGAAGGCTATCATACCTCCTGTGCGGAGCCTTTCTCCCCACAGGCAGGAGATCACCCGATAGAAGTTAAGGCCGTCCGTGCCGCCGTAAAGGGCTTCGCTCGGCTCGAACGAGACTTCCCTCTGAAGATCGTTCATTTCCGCCTCCGTCAGATACGGGGGATTGGATACGATCATGTCTATCTGCA
>JAFUHM010000020.1 GCA_017468865.1 Oscillospiraceae bacterium
CTTCCTTCAAGGTATTCTTGCACTGCCGCTATGCGTTCTTCATCTGTTAGCTTACTTCCTCTTGACATATAATAACCCCCTTACAGCTTTCACACGCTTTTGTTTTTTCGTGTGTCTACTCTAAGGGGATTATATCACTTTGTAACACTCAGGGGCAAAACTTCTATATAGGTATCTGTCTTACGGTGAGGGGTCATATCATTTGCCGGCAGAGCCATCAAAGGTCTTCAGGTCGCACCTGACGGGCTTGGGGGGATCGGAGTCGTAGTCTTGCATAGGCCAGCCTGATACGGGGTCCTTGGCAAGCTTCATATAATCGCTCTGCGGTTCCTTCTTGCCGGGGTATTCCCAGTCATGGCGCAGCACATTCCCTTCGCACAGGTAGATGTAATAGCCGTCCCCTGCCGCCTTGAAGCTGTTGAGCACATGATCTTTCAGATCGGGGTGATAGATATAGACATCGGTGAACTTCGTCTCGCCGCCCTCGGTGAAGCCTATGAGAAGTTCATCCGTACCGTCGCTGTTGAGGTCTGCAAGATAGTACCCTGCGTGATTGTCCGGGTCTTTCAGCTCCGCTGACACGTCCCCGTAGAGACTCTCATCCTTCCAGCCTGTCTTGGCACCGTTTTCGTAGTATCCCACCGTTTCCTTGTACCAGTCACTCGGGGGCGGTGTCAGATGCTCAAACACATTTTCTGCGGCACGCCTGTTGCCGTAGCATCCCCCGAGAATGACAGCCGAAGCTATGGCGGCGGCCAAAGCGGTCAGTTTTTTCATATTTCCTCCCTGTTCCTTACTGTATTTTTTATGATACCACTTTATGTCATCTACCATAATACCACATTATGTCCCCATAAATCAAGGTCATTTTCATTGGAACAGGATTAAGATCGGATTAAAATTCTCCTGTATCATTCAAATCTGAACTGCTTGAAGTCAAAGTCACTTCCCGGCAGGAAGAGGACAGATACATTGTACTTCCCTTCTATTCCGTCTATGTCAAAGCTGCGGTCGGTATATGTGTCCGCACCCGCAAATTCGGCAAGGATGCGCTTTTCCCCTCCGTCAGGCGACTTGAATACGATGTGGATGGAGTTCACCGCAAGTGCCGATCTGCCCGTGATGACTATCCTGTGAGGAGCCTTCTTGAAGTCAAACTCACCGAATTCAAGCATGACATTATTGCCTATGCCTGTGATCTCGCCGTCACCCACGGTGAACTTGTCGCCGTAGATGCTGTCGTTGGCGGTGGCATTTATGAGGGCAGTCTCCTTCACGGGGCGCTCGAATACGAAGCCTGCGATATTATACCTGTCGGATGAGCGCATACATATCGTATGTACGCCGGTAAGCACCTTATTGAGCTTGAATGTCTCGGACTGGTAGGTGAGCCACCGGGGAGGCTTGTGATAGCTGTAAGAGCCTATGATCTCACCGCCGTTGTCGGGGTCGCCGTCATATATCTCAAGGGACACGGGGGTGGTGCAGTTGGCGTAAATGGGGATGGTGAGGGTATCCGAGCCGATAGGTCCGAAGTCCACGTTCTCAAAGCCGAACCAGCTGTCATCATAGGCGAAGGATGCGCCCTTCTCTATGCCGTTGCCTGCGCCCCTGGATATGGTGTAGAGCCCGCCGATGACGAATTCATAGGGATCCACCACAGCCGCACCAAGTCCTTCTGCCGCAAGGGGAAGTGCGCATATGACCGAGCATTTGCCCCTGCCGTTCTTGATATTGCCCCTGAGACAGAATTCACCGTCCCCGTTGCAGCGGACAGTCACCTTCCTGTCGGATGCGCTGACCACCTCTGCCAGTTTCGAGGGGATGCCGATGACGTTGGCGATGCGGTATTCTATCTCGTCCACATAGCACTGACTTGCGTTTTCGGGATAGACCTTAACATCAAAGGTGATCTCCCTCATATCGGAGGTGAAGGTGCGTGTCGGCGATACGAACTCTATCCGTCTTATGGGGATGTCATGCTCTTCATCCTCGCACACAGCCTTGGTATGGGTGTTCTCCTCGATGGACGTGATGCCCTCGGGGTAGACAGCGGCAGCAGCATTCAGGATGATGCTCTTCTTCGGGAGCGAGGGAGTGGAGACAGTGACCTTTATCTCCCCTGTCCTGTCGGTCGCAGCCACGATGGCAAGGAGCTTGCCGGAGAACATACGCCTTGATGTGCCCTTGTACTGCTCATAGTCGGCGGAGTTGCCGTTGTCCAGACCCACGAGCCTGCCTGCGCCGCTGACCTCCACGAATACTCGGTCGTTGGCATTGGCAACATATGTGCCGTCAGCGTCAACAGCGGTCATCTCCACATATACCAGATCCCTGCCGTCTGCCTTTATTGTATCCTTGTCGGGGGACATCACGATCTCTGCGGTATCCCCGAAGGACTTCACCACGTCCTCCGCCAGCTTCACGCCGTTTTTGTCATAGGCTGCCGCCCTGAGGGTGCCCTTCCGGTAGGGGATGACAGTATCCATAGTGAGATAGGGAGCCTTTGCAGGGTCCATTTCCTGTTCCTTGACAAGCTCATCGTCAAGCCATAGTCTGACGAATGCGCAGTTGGTGGCTACACGCACATCTATGGGCAGTCCCTCCATATGATCCCAGTACGGGAAGATATGCACAAAGGGGTCTGTCTTTGCATCCGTCCAGCAGCTGCGGTAGATATACGCCTGATCCTTCGGGAAGCCGCAGGTATCGAACTGACCGAAATAGCTGTTCTTAGTGCTGTACGGGGTGGGCTCGCCTATGTAGTCAAATCCCGTCCAGATAAACTGTCCTGCGCAGAAATCCCTGTCTCTGTCGGGGATTATGCACGCCTCGGAATTCTTCGCACCCCAGCCCGTGGAGCAGTTCCCGATAGAGGAGCACTGTTCGTCGTCATCGGAGAGACGTGACTCGCTCAGGGGGAAGTGATAGACTCCTCTCGACTGTATGGTGGAGGCAGTCTCCGAACCGTAGATGAACCAGTCGGGATGCTCCCTGTGCTGCTCATCGTAAAGGCGCTCGGCATAGTTGTATCCTGCCATCTTCACGATGTCAGCGCACTTCTGCGCATTCTCCCACTGCATATAGTTAGACCCGATGGTAACGTAGCAGTTACATCTCGGATCATGCTGACGCACCAGAGCCATGAGCCTTGATGCTATCTCCTGCCCGTGATCGTCCTTATGGGTATCGTAGATCTCATTTCCGAGGCTCCATGCGATCACAGAGGGATGGCAGCGGTCACGGCGCACCCATGAAGCCACGTCCTTCGGCACCCAGTCGGCAAAGAATGAGGCATAGTCATAGTCCGTCTTGTGGCACTCCCACATATCAAAGCCCTCGCATATCACGAGAAATCCCATTTCATCGCAAAGGCTGATGACCTCGGGAGCGGGCATATTATGTGTGGTGCGCAGGGCATTCACGCCCATTTTGCGCAGCTTCTTCAGCTTGCGCCTGAAGGCATTTTCGTTGAAGGCAGCGCCAAGAGCTCCGTTTTCGTGATGCTCGCATACGCCGTGTAGCTTTATATGCCTACCGTTGAGGAAGAAGCCCTTGTCCGCATCAAAGCGTATGTCACGGAAGCCGAAGGGCACGCACTCCTCATGGAGCACCTCGCCGTATTTGGTGAGCCTTACGCAGAGGGTATACATCTGCGTGTCGCATATGTCCCACAGCTTTGCATCGTCTATCTTAAATGTGAAGAGATTTCTTGAAAACTTCCTGCCCTCTCGCCTGAGTTCTTCCGGCACGGTGCTTATATCAGCGGCACATACCGATGCCTCCTTCGTCAGAAGCACGCCGTCCTTCATTACGCTTATCTCCAGCTTCTGACCGTCCACGCCCATATCGGCGGGGCGCTCGCACTCCACCGTGACCTGCGCACTGCCGTCACCGTGAGCGGATATGTATATCCCGTCGGGCATGATGTGCGCCTGCTCGTATTCCTTGTAATACACGTTCCTGAATATGCCCGCACCCGAGTACCATCTCGTATTCGGACAGCGGTAATCCACACGGACAGCAATAAGGTTCTCCCCGTCCTTCACCAGGTCGGTGATGTCAAACTCAAATGTGGAATAGCCGTACTTCCATTCCCCTGCAAGCACGCCGTTGACATACACCTTGCTGTCCATGTACACCCCGTCGAACCTTACGGATGTGCGCACGTCCGTCCTTGCGGCAAAGGTGCGTCTGTACCAACCCGTAGATGTCTCATACAGATCCTCTGTCTGATAGATGAGCCAGTCGTGGGGGATATCCACCTTATGCCAGCCGCTTGATTGCTCATATTCGGTGTCTATGGGATTTTTGCAAAATTCCCAGCCGTCGCAGAAAAGCTTGACAGTATTCATATTCTTTCTCCTTTAAGTCATGATCTATATCGTATCGGTGAATGTCCGTTCGATCCTGCCGAACAGTATCAGCCCCGCAAAGAACACCCCTATGCTCACTCCCAGGCTCAGCATATAATAACCAATGTCAAAGTATCCGCTGCCGAACACCGCATAGCGGAATGCGGTGATAACAGGTGTCACGGGATTTAGCATATACCAGCCGAGCATCTTCCCGGGGATGAGTTTCAGTCCGTATGCTATGGGCGTCGCATAATGCCACAGCTGAAGTCCGAAGGACACCACTCGCATCAGATCCCTGTATTTCGTGGTCACTGATGCCGTCACTATGCCGCACCCCAATGACAGTATCAGCAGATGCAGTATCAGCAGGGGTATCAGCAGCAGTCTCGGTGTCACCCGTATCTCTGCCCCTGCCGCAAGGCATATCCCCCACAGGATGAAGAACAGCCCCAGCTGTATGGCATATGAGATGAGCTGGGAAAAAGCCGCCGCCACAGGTGACACCAGCCTCGGATAATACACCTTCCCCATGATGCGTGCATTCGTGAGGAATGTCCCCGATGTGGACGACACCACCGACGAAAAGAATGTCCAGCATATGCTGCCTGCCATGTAGAACAGGAAAGCAGGCACCCTGATGCTGTCATCCGTGTCTGCGGTGGTCAGCCGTGCCATGTTCCCGAACACCACCGTAAATACCAGCGTGGTCATAAGGGGCTGTATCAGCGCCCACAGCGGCCCCAAGACCGTCTGCTTGTACAGTGAGATGAAATCCCGCTTGACAAACAGAAAGATAAGATCCCTGTACCGCAAAGTCTCTCTCAGGTGGAGATCGAACAGCTTATGCTTTGAAGTGATCTCCACCTTGAAATGTGTCTGTGTCATATCATGCATTGATGTGTTCCCAGATAAGTTCTTCAAGAGTCTGATAAAGTCTTTCAGGCTCAACAGGCTTTGACAGATGCGCATTCATCCCCACCTGCAGCGAACGCTGCACATCCTCGTCAAAGGCATTTGCGGTCATAGCGATTATAGGGACAGCCCTTGCGTCCTCCCTCTCAAGCGCCCTTATTGCGGATGTCGCATCAAGTCCGTCCATCTCGGGCATCCTGACATCCATAAGTATGGCATCATAAGTCCCCGCAGGCGATGCGGCAAACTTGTCAAGGGCTTCACGTCCGTTGCCTGCATGATCTATGATCATTCCCTTCACTCCCAGAAGTTCCTTCATGATCTCCGCATTTATCACCACGTCCTCCGCCAGCAGAACGTGTCGCCCCTCAAGGTCGGCCCGCTTCTTCGCACGGAACATTGCCATATTGTTCTTGCGGACAATCCGCTCAAATTCCCCTATGACATTCGAGGCAAACAGCGGCTTTGCAAGGAAGCTGTCCACGCCGATATGGAGTGCCTCATCCATGATCTCATCCCAGTTGAATGAGGTGAGTATGATTATGGTGGTCTCACTGCTGTAATTCCTGCGGATCTCCCGTGCCACCTCAAGCCCGTCCATTTCGGGCATCTTCCAGTCAAGCAGTACAAGATTGTACGGCTCCAGCTTGGTATGCTGCACTTCAAGCATATGCAGCGCCTCACGTCCGCAGTTGCAGGTATCCGCCTTGATCCCTGCCTCATCAAGGACTATGCGTGCGTGTTCAGCGGCTATCTCCTCATCGTCCACCACCAGCACACGCATATCCTTCGGATTGACAAAGAACCCCTCAAGACTGCTGTGCTCGCAGTTCTTGAGCGTCACCGCAACGGTGAACACCGAGCCTTTGCCCTTCTCCGACTCCACGCTTATCGTGCCGTTCATGATCTCGACTATGTTCTTCGTTATCGCCATTCCCAGACCCGTGCTGCCGTACTTGCTGTTGCGGCTGCTGTCCTCCTGGCTGAACGTGTCGAACACCTTCGGTATGAAAGACTTATCCATGCCGATGCCCGTGTCGCTTATGACAAACTTTATCGCAGACTGATCCTCAAATACGGCGGTGCGTTCGACTATGAGCCTCACCTCTCCGGGAGGGTCGGTGAACTTGATAGCATTGCTGAGGATATTTATCAGCACCTGTTTGAGCTTCATGTCGTCGCCGATGTAGAAATCGTTTACACCGCCGATGATGCTGCATTCGTACTTGAGTCCCTTATCCGTACACTGCGTCATGACCATCGTGTTTATCTGTTCGAGCATCCCGCGGAACGAAAACTCCTCTTTCCTCATCACCATGCGGCCTGACTCTATCCTGCTCATGTCAAGTATGTCATTTATCAGCCCGAGCAGGTGACGTGCCGATCCGCCTATCTTCTCAAGATACTCCCTCGTGTCATCGTCAAGCCCGTCATTTCTCAGTGCCAGCGAATCAAGCCCGATTATGGCATTCATAGGCGTGCGTATCTCATGCGACATATTCGACAGGAAGGCAGTCTTTGCCCTGTTCGCCTGCTCCGCCGCATCAAGCGCCTCACTCAGCGCCTGATTTTTCGCCATGGACTCACGCATCTCCGCATCGATATTGGTAAGCCCCAGCCCCACGGCATGGACGATGTGGTCGTCCCTGTCAGACGGATGGCGCACCCCTGCCATTCTTATCATCTCATAATAATCCATGCCGTTTCGGTGGACAAGGTAACGGTATGCAATTATGGGATTTTCCGTCAGTGCCTCACGCACATTCTCAGGATCGATAAACTGCTTGAATCCCTCACGATACGCCTCATCCACGGAATTGTCCGCATACCACGTAAATCTCTCCACATACTTGAAATGCACATCCTCCGGTGTCTGATCCGTATCGTCAGGGTCAGCCCTGTAGCACACCGCATCATCCTTATCAAGATCGACATGGTACACGCTCCTGTAATCCGACGCCAGCGCCGTTATCATGCGATCCTGCTGCACACGCTTGTTCTGCTCCTCGATAAGCTTCTCCTGCAGGGCAAGCCTGCTCTCAAGCTCCTGCTTCTCTGCGGCCGACTGCACCTCCTGCATCCTGCGGCGGTTCTCGTCCTCTATGCGCTTTGCCTCACGCTCCGCCTGCAAATGCCTTTCGGTGATATCCGAGAGGAAGACATAATATATCCCACCGTAGGCATCCGTCTCGGTGTAATGGCCGTAGTCCTCCACCCACTTCACCGTGCCGTCTCTGCATATTATGCGGTATTCCACGCAGTCTATGCCCTCTTCGCTGTCTCGTATCTGCTCCTTTATCGACTCCGACACCACCGCATAATCATCGGGGTGCAGCATCCCCCTGAACGTAAATCCCGTCAGTTCCCTGAACTCATCAAGGTCTGCACATCCGAACATACGCATCGCCGCTTCATTTGCATACAGCAGCTGCTCAGGTTCCTCTTCCTTGTATATGATAAAGCCGCCCGGCATATGCCGTCCGAATTCTTCGATAATATGCATCAGATCATCTTTGATTTCAAATTTCCTGCCGAACAAGTCATCATCCCCTGTCATCATGATCGCACACGATGCCGTCAGACATCTGCATACACCCCTATTATACTATAACTCCCCCCTTTTTTCAAGGGGATATTGAGATTTAGCGATTTCACAAATAATCATGTCTGATTTTAGTCAAAATGACGGGCAGGTGGGCTGAGCCCACACCCAATTCGCAGTTTTATTCTGCCGAGTCCTTTTTGGGTCTATATACAATCACGCAGATTAAAAATCAGCATATCTCTTGCATTTTTCGGCATAATATGTTATAATGAAAAAAAACTACGGAGGGGCATCATGACTGTATATTTTACCCGACACGGAGAAACAGAGTGGAACCGTGAAGACCGCATCTGCGGCGTTACCGACCTGCCGCTCACGGAGCTCGGCATCGAGCAGGCAGAAAAAATGGCGGAGGCTGTCCCCTCCACCGTACAGCATATCCTGTGCTCACCCATGAAGAGAGCACGCCAGACGGCGATCCCCGTCGCACGCAGGCTCAACCTTGTACCGACCATAAACAGGCGGCTCATGGAATGGAATTACGGTGAGTACGAGGGCAAGGGACGATACACCGAAGGCTTTGCGGAGGCAAAGCTGGAATTTGGCGTAAGGATGCCGTCGGGCGAATCCGTCTTTGACGTGGTCAGCCGTGTCTATCCTCTTCTTCAGGCAATCCCCAAGCTCTATGACGAGGACGTGCTCATCATCACCCACGGCGGCATATGCCGCATAATAGAGGCGTATGCAAGGGGCATGAGCCGTGAGACATTCTCAAACTTCTTCATGGGCAACTGCGAACTTCGCTCATGGACCATATAGCGAAGTTTTGTGCTCATGGACTATATAGCGAAGTTTTACGCCATGGACTATATAGACACTTATCAGTGATAACAAACAGATGCAGTCCTATACCGATCTCCCGATATACAGGGGATATCAGTATTCTGACTGCATCTGTCTTTTTATCCATTCCATGAGCAGGGAAACGATGCGCTCCTGTTCATCATCCGTAAGTCTGCGGTGCATCGGCACACGATACCATTTGGCAAGGCATCCCCTGCAGCAGCAGGCACAGGCGTGCTGGGCGATGAAGACGGGATGCCCCCTCATGGGGGTCTGCCTCCCGTCATTCTTCGGCTCAGCATCGCTCAGCCGCCCCCGTATGAAGTCACGGCAGTGCCGTTCGACGGCATCCATGCCCACACGCTGTATATAAGCGATGTCATCCTTCCCAAGCCTGAACCTGCTCCGAAACTTTGACCTTGACAGCCGCTCGAAGGCTTCATCCTTAGTCATGCTGCCTCACTCGGAGATAGGCTCTTCATCGGGATGCTCTGCCCCCTGAAGATATGTCCTTATCACCTCGGCAAGGTCTTCGGAATACCCGACGGAGCTGTTTTTCTTATCGAGCCCGTTCTTCTCCAGCATAGTGAGTGCGTGACGTGCATCGGCATTTTTGGCATATTCGCTGCCTCTGAGGGAGATGGCGAACTCTGCCGCAGCCGCAGCCGCAGTGAACGACCTTCCTGCCCTGTCAGCAGGCACATATCTGCTGCTGTCTACCTCTCTGGATATCTCCCTGACATTCTCCCCGTCCTTGTACCTTACGCTGACGGTGCAAAGGTCATCCGATGCGGTCGCCTTCTGGTATTTAAGTGAGCTGCCCTTGCCGTCTGCGGGGATGATCTCGTACAGTACGGTCACAGACTGACCTGCGCCCATTTCAGCCGCAACAGCATCGTCATTGCGGAAGTCCTCATTTGCGAGAGTGCGTCCGTCATATCCTATGAGACGGTACTTGGAAACGGTATTTGGATTGAATTCCACCTGGAACTTCACGTCATCCGCCACGGTAAGGAGAGTGCCGTTTTTCTCCTTGGTCAGCACCTTCTGTGCCTCTTCAAAGCAGTCGATATAGTAGTAGTTTCCGTTGCCCTCCTTGGCAAGAGCCTCCATCTTGTTGTCCTTGATGTTCTCCGTGCCAAAGCCGAGTATGGTGAAGTATACGCCGCTCTCCGCCTTCTTTGCTATGAACTTCTCCAGTTCATCCTTGTCGGATATGCCCACGTTGAGATCCCCGTCAGTCGCCATGATGACACGGTTGTTGGCACCCTTCTTGAAATACCTCCTGGCGATATCATACGCCATGTTGATGCCCTGCTCGCCGTTGGTGGAGCCGCTTGCTTCAAGCATCGAGGTAAGTGTCTTTACGGTGTTTCGCTGATTGCCCCTTGCGCCTGCAAGTATGATCCTCTCCTCACCCGAGTACACCACGATGGACAAAGTGTCATCTGCGGAAAGGTTCCCCGTCAGTTCATTCAGGGACTCAACCACCAGAGGGAGCTTGTCCTGTGAATACATGGAGCCGCTGACATCTATGAGGAACACCAGATTTGATGCGGGTTCCTTTTCAAGTTCCTTTGCCTGCACGCCTATGCGAAGCAGCTTTGCGCCGCTGTTCCACGGGCAGTCCGACAGCATGGTGCTGACCGAGAGGGTATTGTCCTTGTCGGGTGCGGGATAGCTGTAATCGAAGTAATTGATGAACTCCTCTATGCGCACAGCATCCGAGGGTATGTCATATCCGCCCTTTACCATCCTGCGGACATTCGAGTAGGATGCGGTGTCCACGTCTGCGGAGAAGGTGGACAGCGGCGACTGTGATGCGCTCTTGTAGCCCGACTCATCGTAATGGGTATATTCCTCCGTGTTATAGCTCGGATATACTGCGGACTTGGGTGCGGGCGCATATGCAGGAGCGGTATATGAATAGGCTGTACTCTGTGTATAGACCGCACCGCCGTTGTATGCGACCTCCTCCGTTGCATACATACCGTCGTCCTCATATTCGTAAACGACTTCCTTCTGTTTGCGGACAGTCACCGCATCCGACAGAGCGCCCGATATCTCCTTGTCGTCATAGCTGAAGGTCATGGGGCGCACCTTGTACTGTGCGTTCCTGTTCTCAATTTCAAAGGACGTGTCAAGCGTCCTGTCAAGGAAGCGGAAGTTCCTGTCGCTCGGCTCCTTTATGTAGATGTTGTAGTACAGGGCATTATCTACCGCATCCCATTCAAGGGACTGCGAAGAAGTATAGTATCTCCAGCCCTCGTTCACAACAGCCCTTACCACAGGCTTTGCCCTCTTGAACACCCTGAGATCACGATCCTGTGCGGACGCATTGATCGGGGTAGGAAGATCGGATGAATCGGTCTTCACGTCCGCACTCTTTGCGGACACCGCCCCTGCAAATACCCCTGAGATAACTGCCGCCGCAGCCAGTGCTGCCAACAGTCTTTTTGTCCTCTTTTCCATAGCCATCCTCCTTTGATCGGCAAACGCATCTGATGTGTCCGAAACTGTATATCCCCCGATGCACGGCTTTCTCCGCACATCGGTCAGATTTTTTCCGTTGTCTGTATAGTATACAACCGAGGTCAGGGATTTTTTTCACAAATGTGAAATATTTTTCCGAAAACTCCGAAAAGGTGAGCCTTACCTTCTCATGCCCATGTGCCGTTTCTGAATATCGCCTGTCTGGTGCCGTCGGGTCTTATCCCGTCCACCGACAGATCATCCGCACCTACCATAAAGTCCACATGGATGATAGAGTCATTGATGCCGTGTTTCTCAGCCTCTTCCACGGTCATGTCATCGCCGCCGGGAAGCACTTCCTTAAAGCCCATCCCCAGCGCACAGTGGCAGCAGGCATTCTCATCGAAGAGCGTCTCGTAGAAGAGGAAGCCGCACCTGTTGATAGGGCTCTCCTTCGGCACAAGCGCCACCTCGCCCAGCATACAGGCCTTCTCATCCATCCGTATCATCTGTTCGAGGAGCTCCTGCCCCTTCTGAGCCTTGCAGGAGACAGCCCTGCCGTCTTTGAAGGTGATGGAGAAGCCGTCTATTATCTGACTGTTCCACGAAAGGGGCTTGACCGCCACCAGCGTACCCTCGCATCTGCCCGCATAGGGAGATGTGAATATCTCCTCCGTAGGCATATTCGGGATATAGAAGGCGCCGTTCACGGGATTGTCCATGCCTGCACCCTCCCACCTTGCACCGGGGATAAGCTCCACCGTGAAGTCCGTACCGTTGGCGGACTTGTATTCAAGTGATGAGAATCCCTGTTCGTTGAGCCACTTTGCCTTCTCTGCGATAAGATCGGTGTGAGCCTTCCATTCGGCGGCGGCATCATTGTCAGGGGTGATCCGCACGGTCCTGAGTATCGCATCCCACAGCAGCTCCACCGCATCTTCCCTGTCGGGGAATATCTTCCTCGCCCACTTCTCGGAGGGGACAGCCGCTATCACCCACTGATGCTTCCCCTCAATGGCGTTGCGGTAGGGCTTGAGCACGGACTGACGGCTCTGCATGACGGAAGATATCTTCTGCGGCTCTATGCCGTCAAGTGCATCGGGATCATCCGAAAGGATAAATATCCTGCACGGCAGATCCTCCGTCATCTGCTTCATCTTTGCCTCCTCCCACGGAAGGACGCAGGAGAGCACCTTTTCATCCGCATAGGCAAAGTCGAGCCTGCGCTGCACATCGCTCGTCCAGTCTACATTCACCTTCCTTGCCCCTGCCTTGTAGCACGCCTCCGTTATCAGAGCGGCAAAGTGATGCTGCTCCACCGAGATATTGAGCGTCACCGTCTGCCCCTGCTGCACATTTGCGCCCGTGCGGACGATGAGTTCTGCGTACTTTCTGAGGATCTCTTCTGAAATAGACATGATCTTACCTTTCTTTTCATTGGATGTACCTATCCGAACAGTACATCACGGTAGTTGAGTATGAGCATTGATGCGCCAAGCAGCGTCAGCACCGCACCTGTGACCAGCCCCACCGTGCGCTCATCCGCTCTGTTTGCAAACCTTGCCGACAGGCGGCTCGCCGCAGTGGCGAACGCAATGCAGATCAGCATCACATCCCACTTTTCCGCAATTATTCCGGGATGTATGAGGATATGGCTCACCGATGCGATAAGTGCTGTGAATGTCATGATAAACGTGCTCGTTCCCACGGCGGTCTTTACGTCCATGCCGAGAAACACGGTGAATACCACGAGCATCATCATGCCGCCGCCCGTGCCCACGAACCCTGTCCCGAACCCGATAGTCAGCCCGAAGAACAGGGAGATGAGGACAGCCTTTATGTCCAGCTTCTCTCCCCTTGCCGCCCTTGCTTTCCCGTGAGAGGGCTTCACAAGGAAGCGTATCCCTATGCACAGTGTCAGCACCAGCGTGAACGTGCCCAGCACCACGTTGCCTGCCAGATATGCCGCATAGCTGCCCACAGTACACATAGACAGTATACACGCCATCATCAGCCAGCCTCTGCGCAGGTCGATGTTCCTGTTTCGGGCATAGGTCACGCTTGTCACGGCTGACCCCAGTATGTCCGATGCCAGAGCGACAGCAGTAGCCTGATACGCACCCGTTTCCCCCTGAAAGGACGGACACAGCACGATGAGGACAGGCACCATCACCGTTGCGGCTGACAGCCCTGCCAGCCCCGTGCCTATGCCTGCGCCGACTGCCGCTATGATATACCAGATGATCTCCATAATGTCACTGCACAAGGGGTCATACACCTCAGTTTCTCTTTATCACCTTTACGTTGCCCACCTGCTCTATCTTCTCCAGAGCAAAGGAAGGCTCATAGGCAGCGGAGTAGATATCATCGCCCCGAAGCGCATTTATCAGCTTCTCCATCCGCCCCAGCTCGGACTTGACCGTTTCACGGCGTGACTTCTCCGCAGGGGTGCGGAATATCTTGAACTTGTTGAGTTCGTCAAGCTCCGCCAGCAGCGTCTTGCGCTTAGCCATGGCAGCCCCTGCCAGACAGAACATCACCGCTCTATCAACGCCGTAGGGACGTATCTGTGCGTTCTCCATGACCCGCCCCGTGGCATCCACGTTAGGCGAGCCGTCCGCCCTGCGCCCTATTGCGGAGACAGGCGTGAGCATAGTTGACCACTCACGGAACGATGCCGCCCTGAAGGAGGGAGCAAGGACATATTTCTTTATGTCGTGCATGGCACGGCGGTAGCCGTTGACGCTGAGCCTCGGGTCTATGCCGGGGCTGTCCGATGCGGTAAGTGCCGTCACCATAGTGAAGTCATCCTTGTCACCGAGCGCCCTGAACATATTGTTGATGCCGTCAGCGGAGATCGCCGAGCGCACCGCCGCCCCGTCGAACATGGATGAATTGGCATCGTAGGAGTCTGCCACCGCCTTGCTCATGTGCAGGGCGTTGCACAGCACGATGGCTCCGTCGGAAGAATAGATATGCCTTATCAGCTTTGAGTATATCTCCTGAGCAGAGCCGTCGGGGTCGTCGATGAACTCCCCTCCGTAGTCCGTGATGTACATGAGCCCCATCATCTCGTCATTGAGGTATATCTCAAAGCAGATCTCCGTAAAGATCATCTTGTCCGTACCCTCACGGAAATCCGACGTCACGCTGTTGTCCGAGGGCTTTATCTCGAATTTCTTGGCGAGCTCAGCCTGTATCTGCCTGATGACCGCAAGGCGTGCATCCCCGTCCACCACAAGCGCATCAAGGTGACGTTCCCTTGATGAAGTGCGCCCTGCATTGGCACGGATGCCCGATGCCGCCTTGCCGAAGGCGCCGCCTCCGCCGCCTGCCTTTGTCGGCATGAAGGAAGCGGCGGATGTCTTTGGCACGTCCGTCTCTACCTTCTCTGCGGTACCGCCCACGTCGTAAAGCACGGGGAGCAGGTGTACCACATACGATCCGTTTGAAGTGTCTATGACCATGTCATCCTCTGTGAACATCTGGCACAGAGCCGACATGAATGTAGTCTTGCCCGAACCCGAGCCGCCTATCATCGTCAGGCGGAATATGCTCATATCGGACATATCTGTTTTCTGTCTCATTTTTAAGACCTCTACTATCCCACATCTTCCGCAGTGAAAAGATACACATCCTGCGGAAGCTGCACCCTGCCCATTGCACGGGCGGCTGCGGCTCTCTTGCGGTTCTCGGGAGTATCTCCTCCCATGCCTTCGGCTATTGTGCCGAGTATCCTCTCATAACGACGCTGCTTCATGGAGTCGCAAAGCTGCCTTATCAGGCGGGCATTGCCCTTTGAGGCACGTCCGCTCCTGCAAAGCTCTGCGATGTGATCCTTTACTTTCGCCGCACATCCGTCCGATACGGTATCCTTTGACTTAGCGCACATGAGCATGAATATGTCAAAAAGCTGTTCCTCGGTATAGTCCTCGAAATAGTACACCTTCAGACGGGAGGAAAGACCGGGGTTCTTATCCAGGAAATCCTGCACCTTGTCCTTGTACAGGATAAGTATTAGATTGAACTTGTCCCTGTCCGTCTCCATGCGGTTGAGCATGGCGTGTATGGCATCCGTTCCGCCTCTTTCCAGCAGCTGATAAGCCTCCTCCACGATGAGCACCGTATTCAGGCGGCACGCCTCGTCTATCTTCTCGTTCATCTTCTCCGCACTGCCCGAGGCATAGATGCTCATTATCTCCGAAGCATCCACATACACGGGGGATGCTCCGCCGAGTATGCCCAGACTGTGATAAAGCTCTGCCGTGAGCTGTGCGGCGGTAGACTTGCCCGTGCCGGGATTTCCTGCCCAGATCATGTGTGACGGACCGGGATAGGCAAGTCCCTTCTCCACGCACTCCACACGCAGGGAAAGCTGATCGTTGAACATATCCTCCAGAAAGTCCATGCCCACATACTCACGCAGCTTGCCGAACACATCCTCCGCAGAATAGCCCCTTTTGTCAAACAGGGACTGTCTGCCGCCGAAATCGCACTTCTCCACGGTCATCTCCGATGCCCTGCTGTCGCTGCGATAGGAGCAGGCACGCTTGACATCCGTGACAAGGCTGTTTATGTCACGGGCGTTGCCGAAGCTCTCCCTGTCACGGTCTGCAAAGAAGTTCTCGAAGAACACGGGAAGTCCCTTCTCCACCTCTTCCGACAGCCGTGTGACACGTCCGCTTATCCCCTCGGGACAGCCGAACTTGGACTTGAATATCTCCTCGAGCAAGGGGGGCTCGTACTCATTGAGGGTGATGACGTTTGAGGCACCGAATCGGGAGAAAAGTCCCTCATTCATCTTCCACACCTCATCCATGCGGTCGGCATATCCCGCAAACACCACGCAGAAGTGCATATCGTCGTTGGTCATGGCTGCCACTATGGTGTTGAACACCTCATCGCAGTAGGAGTTGTTGCCGTTCTCACGCTTCTCCGCAAGGGAGTAGACCTCATCCACCAGCAGTACGCCCTCTTGCGCCTCTTCTATCAGGGCGGCGGTGAGCCTTGAAGTCTGACCCACATATTCACCCACGAGCCTGTCTCTCGAACCGATGACCGTATGACCCGAACGGATGATCCCCTCACGCTGGAGTATGCGCCCGATAAGTCCTGCAATGGCAGTCTTGCCCACGCCGGGAGGCCCCTCCAGAACGAAGTTGGGCACCTTGCAGCGGCGCACGTTCCTGTCAGGCTCAAATCTCTCCACCGTATGCCCTTCCCCTGCATCAGCCGCATCGGGGTACAGCATACGGAAGTTGACGATAAAGCTGCTGATGACATTATAGGCGCTCTCCCAGCCCTTTGTGTCACGCAGTATCTGCATGGGGTCGGTATCGTCCCTGAGATCACGGGATGATGAGGGATAGAGCTTTGCGATGCTCTCACGGGTGAGCCACACATCAGCCTGACCCGACGAGCGCATATATCTCTCGATAGTCTCCTTCATGGATTTGAGCTGCACCGCACCGCTGTCACGGCTGCAGAAGGAGAGCATACGCACTATCTGCGGCAGATCCTTCCTGTGGAACCGAAGACGGGATGTCCGCCTTACGCCGCGGCTGTCGGGATATGTGACGCCCTGCACACGCATTATCTCAAGGAGATTTGTCACCTCATCGGGAAGGGGTGCGCCCACGTTGATATTAGAACTTCCGCTGAACCTGTCACGCACGATGAACAGCGACTCCAGTATAGCCACCTGGGTGCGTGAGAGCATACGCTGAAGGCTGTGCGTATCAAGGGTCTTTGACAGTATGATACATATATTGCGGTTCTCATTGGGGAGCATCTTCCACTCCTCGAACCTCTCCAGCAGAAGTCTTCCCCCGTCGGTCGGTGCGAGCCTGATAAGGTCCTCCAGTGATGTGAACACCAGAGCCCTGCTCCCCTTGTCCCGCATAAAGCGGTCGGTTATCACCGAGAGCTGGTCACGGGCTATCTGCCTTGTGTAGACGATCTTCTCCTCCTTCTCGGGCTTCTTCTCCTTTACGGGTTCGTCGTCAAGAAAGGAATAGTCGTCATTTTCCGTCTTTCGGCTGACAGGCTTCTTCACGTCGAAGGCCTTCATCGCCTCCGCACCGTCCTTGTCTACCGCATACATCATATTGCGCTGGGTCGAGCAGAACACCGTCCCGCTGTAACCCATGTCACGCAGCCTTATGGCGAGCAGCTCATCGAAATTGACGAGCCACCCGTTATTCAGGGCGAACACATCGCTGAGCTCGCCGGATATACAGAATATCCTTGTTGATGGATCGTTTAGTATTGACACGGCATTATCCTCTTTAAGTCATGTGTTGTTGTCTTAGGTAATCGCTTCTCCGCCGGATTTAAAGACCTGCGGAGCCGCTTTGATCTAAGATCGGCTGTGGGCACCGCCCGATCATATCACAAATCGGAAAACTATCGGCAGATATGCCGAAACTTTAAATCTTATCGGTCGTTTTCAAATTCGGAACGGCTGTGGGCACCGCCCGATCATATCACAAGTCGGAAAACTATCGGCAAATGTGCCGAAACTTTAAATCTTATCGGTCGTTTTAAGAATCAAAACGGCTGTGGGCACTGCCCACCTGTCACGGCAGATAAGGGTATATATCATGCGCCTGAGAGTCTTGTCGGAAAGGTATCTTCCCATCAGCGCATCATAGGCATCGGATGAGGCTTTCGCTTCATCGGATGTGACAGACGGAGCGAACCTTGCCTTGAGCGCAGTCTCCGCAATGAGCTTCGCCTCATCACCGAACTTCTGTGCCAGGGCGGCTATGTTCTCACTGTCCGTGCCGTCGCTCATGCCCTCGCTCCTTGCAGCAGAGGCAAGCATACGGAACACCTGCACCGCCGCCTTCTCGGGAGCCGTTCGCAGAAGCTCACGCCTTGCCGCATATATCCGCTTGCGTATCGCCGTCACCAGCAGCAGGAGCGCCGCCGTTACCGCTATGACGGCAATGATGTTGAGCAGCCATGTTATGTCCTTATGCTGCGGAGGTGTGTCCTCACGGTCATTGTCGGTTGATACTGTCGTCTCCTCTTCGGCTGCCGTCTCGGGAGGCATGGTCTGCGTGGATGTATCCTCCCCTGTCTCCCCTGTCTCCTCCTCGGTGCTGCCCATGATCCCGCTCTCCGTCTCATCGGGCTCAGTCTCATCAGCCTGCGTCTCATCAGGGAAGAGATCCTCGGGATATTCGGGGGCGTTGGTGGTGACTGCCGTCAGCTCCATGGGGAGCATATCGGGGTCGCCCTCCTCATACATAATGTTCCCGTAGCCCGGGGTAGTCTCGAACACCACCCAGCCGAAGCCGTCAAGGTAGACCTCCGCCCATGCGTGACAGCGGTTGTCGGGCACGGTAACGGTGGTGTAGCCGCTCTTGTGTACACCCCTGTCAATGTCCGCAGGCTTGATGATGAAGCCCTCGCAGTACCGTGCGGGGATGCCCCTGCATCGGCAGAGGAGCACCGCCGCCGATGCAAAGTGAGTGCATGAGCCTTTCCCGTTCTCCGTCAGGAACCAGTCCGCAAAGTCCTGTCCGAATGGCATCTTCCCCGATTCAAGGGTGTAGTCATATTCATCTCCCAGCTTGTCGTGTATGTAGGCAAGGGTCTGCGGGAGCGTCCCTCCGTCAAAGCCCTCAAAGAACTCATCCGCCGCCCTGAATGACGGCGGCACCGCCAGACATTTGTCATAGGCATAGCTTCTCATGAGCATCTCATCATCCGCCATATCCTGCGGCAGATCGGGTATCTCCACGGGGGTGCGCCCGATAAGGTCGGCATACCATCCCTTTTCACGGGGGATGTATGCCCAGTATTTGCGGCGGATGCCGTCAGTCTCTATAAGCCCTGCGGAGTTCTGCGGAAAGTAGCGTGTGTTGGGCGCACTGTCGGCATTTCGCACCACTACATATTCCGCAGGCAGTTCGGTGTAGCCGGGTATGAGCTTTAACATCCTCCCCGTAAAGAATTCGGGGGATGTGATGTTGGTGGAGAGTGAGGGCAGGGGATCGGTGTCATGCCAGCGTGTGCCGTTGTATGACGTGCCTGTGAAGCCCTTCAGATATATGCCGGGGATATCCGAGGGGACGGTCACTTCCAGCATGGAAGTCCCCTTGAACTCCACCTCTTCCACATTCCCGAGCTGTCCGTCATGGGTGAGGGCGTGATCCTTAGAGGGCAGAAGTGCGTGCCTTACATCCTCCGCAAACTTCTCCGGGGAGAAAGTGGATGCGTAGTTCACGAAGTTGTCCCTGAACTTGTCAGCCGCCTCGCTGCGACCTGCCGCTGCCGCATAGATGCCCCCAACCGTTATCGACAGCCCCATCAGCAGTGATGCTGCCGCCGCCGTCTGGGAGCGTGCCTGTGCCGCCTTGCCCGTGTCTTCCCCTGCGGTGAAGTCCATTGCCCCAAGAGCGGCATATCCTGTCATCAGCGCCGCAAATGCCGTGAACTGCGGCACCAGCGCAAAGTAAAGGCAGACCTCCGCCAGCGGGAAGGTGAGCAGCACCACGAGCGGAAGGGAATTCCTCTTAGTCCCCAGAAAGGCGACAGCAGGCGAGAATACCGCCGCAAAGCCTATCACCGTAGCCGAAGGGTCGTATTGGGGGACAGTCACTTCCCTGTCCGACACATGGTCTGCGAACATCTTCACAAATCCATCCATGCCCCGTATCACGTCACCCGCCGAAAACGCCGCCAACGCCAGCACCAGCACCGCCGCCCCTATGGTGACAGCCTTTCTCATCTTAGGGGAGAGGGTGGGAAGTATGAGCTCACAGGCGCTTGCCACCGCCCATATCACAAACAGCACCGCCGCCAGTGTGAATACGTCTATCAGCACGAATTCGCTGACCGCCGTGACAAAGGAAAAATATGCGCCGAATATCACGCACATCACCGCAAAACAGCGGCAAAGCGTGAAGCTGTGCTTTCTCTCAGCGGTCACTGTCATCACCGCCTATCACTATCACGGGCATGGCCGCATACATATCGGTGGGAAGCATCCTCTCGGTGACAGCCCTGCCGAATACGCCGTCAAGCCCGTCATTCACGGGGACTACCCCTTCAGTCAGCATCAGATATGTCTGTATCCCCGTTTCCGACAGGAAGAACAGCATATTGTAGCACTCCTCGAGCACCCTGTCACGGTCTGCGGAGAGATCCCCCGCTATACATACCGACGGGTCTGCGGATGCGCCCATTATCTTCACTATGTCCTTGTCAAACCTTGCACTGAGCTTGTGGTGGACAAGGGTCAGCCTGTCGCCGGGGACATAGTCCCTGAAATCTATCACATCGCCGGGGGCGGTGGTGGGGATGTCCGCACCGTCCTCATCGCCTGTCATCATGACAGTCAGCTTCTCGGCTGCCTCACGGTACTTTTCCTCTGCCTGCGGGATAAAGGTGAACCTTGACGTCCTGCCTATCTTCTTCCGATGGCGGAACAGCCCCAGCAGATCATGCACCGTCACCCTTTCCACGGTAACATCAGCCGCGCCGTAGCTGTCCGCACGCAGCTCCACATATACCGTGTCGGATGACCTTGCAGGGACTGCGATATGCTCCGTTACCCTCCTGCGTTCATCGAAGGGGATATACCTTACAGAGATCTCCACATCCACCTTAGAGAGAGGGGAAATACTGCCGTTGGTCACCCTCACAGGCACCGTGTGCGTCCCCTTGTGCCCTGTCTCATCCGCAGGCGAAACAACTCCGACCTGCCTTGACTTGACGAGCATATCCGCAAGGGACAGTACAGGCAGCACCAGCAGCGACACCAGCACCGCCAGGGATAATATGTTCTCATACAGCGGATAGAACAGAGCCGCCGCTATGAGCAGGATCAGATAAATTACTTTAGTCATCACACTTTAGGCGGCTTGACACCGCTGCAGATGTCATTGACGATGCTGCGCACCTCTTCATCGGTGGTCTTCGGCTTCTTTGCGGGGATCACACGATGGGCGCATACATCCGCATATACAAAGCGAACGTCGTCGGGGATAACGTAGTCACGCCCCTTGAAACAGGCACAGCACCGTGCCATCTTTGCCACGGCGATAGAGCCTCTCGGAGATACCCCCAGCTCAAGCCTTGCATCCTTCCTTGTGGCGGCGGATATGCGAGCGATGTAGTCGAATATCTCATCTGAGGAGTGTATCTTCTGTGTTGCCGCACGCAGATTCAGGATATCCTCCGCCGTCATTATCTGCTCCACGGGAGGAGGCCCCTGCTTTGTCGCCTTTGCCTTGAGTATGGCCGCCTCGTCCTCCACCTTGGGATAGCCGATGGACAGGCGTATCATGAATCGGTCGAGCTGTGATTCGGGAAGCATCTGCGTACCTGCCGAGCCTGACGGGTTCTGTGTGGCAAGGACGATAAAGGGCTTGGGGAGCTCTCTTGTCTGACCGTCCACCGTCACCGTACATTCCTCCATGCACTCAAGAAGCGCAGACTGGGTCTTGCTCGATGTACGATTGATCTCATCGGCTAAGAAGAGATTGCAGAACACCGCACCGGGACGGAACATGAACTTGCCCGTACTGCGGTCGGGTATATTGAACCCCGTCACATCCGCAGGCAGCACGTCTGAGGTGAACTGCATACGGTTATACGCAAGCCCCAGAGCCTTTGAAAAGGCTACCGCAATGGTCGTCTTCCCCACGCCCGGGATATCTTCGAGCAGGATGTGTCCGCCTGCGCATATGGTCATGAGTATCTTTATGATAATGTCATCTTTTCCGATGACAGAATGTTTTATCTCATCTGCCGCACGCCGCAGCAGCATAAGTTCGTTCATATTTTCCCCCTTGTCAGGATACATACGCCATGGTGAACAATGCCCCTCAAACCTTAGCCAAGGCTTTGAGGGGCATTCCATGATGATCTTGAGATGAGATTCATACCCGCATCGCACCGGCTGTCTGCATATGTTTCACGAAGCCGCACCTGCGGTGTGATGTCATAAGCGAACAGACCGTCCGCAAGCGTGCATATCACCAGCCAATCGTAAGTATAGCCATATCACCGTTATTGGAAAGACCCTGCTTATCATTGGCATCCTTTATGCGTGCAACAATGCTGCCCTTTACCGAACGCAGAGCGTTGTCAAAGGTCTTTACAGCAAAGACGAAGTCTTCATCGACAGTCCTGCTCTCATAAGTGTAGCCTGCAACTATGACCTTGAGTGCATTATAGATGATGTTGAAGAAGATGTAGTTGGACCACAGATCCAGACGGAAGTCTGCAAAAGGCATACAGAATGTCCAGATGTAGTTGACCATCACCTGCTCAAAGTAGAACGTGCGGTCGATCTCTCCCTCGGGAGTATTCTGTACAGCGCCGTTCTCAATGGCGGGAGCCTTGAACATCTTGCCGAAGGTTTCCCTTATCTTGTCATGAAGCTCATTATAGGTAAATCCCTTCATATCCTCGGGAGCCTTGTATTTCTTGAATACGATGGTGCGGAGCTTCTTCACGTCCTCGGATTCGGGGAGAGAGCGCAGGAAAGTAAGTCCGTCAGCAAGGGAGAACACGGGATTGGGCTTGACCTGATCCACGCTGAAATACTTCATGATCTCGGAGTGATCCTGTTCCCTCATGGTCTGTCCGATAAAGGGATTGATGGCATCCTCACGCTTCTTGTCGAACATGGTGTCGATGGTCTTGTAGACAAAGTTGAGCATGAGCATCCTGTCATCAAGGGTGTAGCGTCTGTCCTGGAGCATATTCATGGATATGGTCTTGATATTCCAGTAATATTCAAGAGCAGGAGTATTCCTCTTGAGTTCGTCCGCTTTCTCTATAAACTTAGGCTCATCCTCGGGAGCAATATTTATCATCTTATAGCCCATAGTATCGGGGTGATCCATGAGCCTGCGTATAACACGTTCCTGATTGAGAGGGAATATCATCTCGAGAGCGGCAGGTGTGGTGAGCTGTACGAACTCCACGCCGTCGTTGTCGGGATTGTTCTCGTCATGCAGTTCTTCAAAGTAATCGGGAATTATTATAGGATAAGGCATTATCGTTCCTCCATGCTCCCCGGCGGGGAGTGTTTTGACGGTATGCAACCGTATTCTATGCTATTATACCACACTTATGAAAAAAAATCAACCTTTTTAGAAAATTATTTGTATCAAATCGGTTACAGACAAGGGCGGACGCCAAATAAAAGTTACTAAAATATGCAACTTTCACTTGACATATCCGCCCGAATGTGGTATAATATATGCACACCCTGATATCGGGATATGCACCTGCGTCACTTTTTCTCGGGGTCGTAGAACATACGGTACACTTTCTCGTTGTGAGCCCTCACGCTCATGACAAGCCCGATGCCTATGTATATCGCCAGCACGGATGTACCGCCCTGGGAAAGATACGGAAGAGGCACGCCTATTACGGGCAGCATACCGAACACCATGCCGAGGTTGAGTATGCAGTGGGTTATCAGCATGGCGAAGACTCCCACGCAGATGAGTTTTCCGAGAGGGTCCCTTGCCGAACGGGAGCTTGCCAGCACTTTCAGGGTGACGATCAGGAGCACAGCCATCACGGCTATGCAGCCCACAAATCCGAAGCACTGTCCGATATAGGTGAAGATGAAGTCATTTGCCGCCTCGGGCACCTTCACATAATCCTCGGCGTGGAGCCCTTTCCCGAAGACCTGACCCGAACCGAGGGCGAGCTTGCTCACACGCTGGTGATAGCCTATGCCCAGGGGGTCGAGTTCATCGTCAAACAGCACCAGAAAGCGCATCTTCTGGAAATCCTTCATCACATGGTTCCACACGAACCAGCCGCCTACGGGTAGTGCGATGACGCAGGGAAGGATATACAGCCACGATATCCCCGCCGCATACATCATGATGACAAAGATCATGATGAACACACAGGCTGTGCCGTCATCGCCCTGCGCCAGCACGATAACAGTGGGGATCAGGGCGTGTGCGGCAAGGAGCATGACATTGCCGATGCTGTTTATCTTGTCCCCCACCTTCGACAGATGAAGGGCAAAGGTGGTGATGAAGGTGATCTTCAGCAGCTCCGAGGGCTGGAGGGTGATGACCTTCAGATCTATCCATGCACGGTCGTCCGCCACCTCTATCCCCAGATCGGTAAATACCAGAAGGGACAGCACCACCGCAAGGGGAGCGTATATCACCCACAGCTTGACCACCTTATGATAGTCAAGGGCGCATATGAGCATGGATATGACTATCGCCGCAGCCGATATCACCGCCTGATTGCGGTAGAGAGCGGACGTGAGGGCGATGGTGGATACTCCGTTGGTCACGATGGAGTGGAGCAGGAGCACGCTGAACACGGACAGCGCCACCGAAAGCAACAGCAGCAGCTTGTCCAGCTTTTTAAAATATGATACAAATACGTCAACTATCTTCATTTCAACATCAAGCCGGTCACAGAGATCAGAAAGCCTTTATGCAGCCCTTCTCATACATTTCCTGGAGGGCGCAGAGTATGCCCATCCTGCCTGTGGCATAGGTAAGGCCGCCCTGGACATATGCCGCATAGGGCTCACGGAGAGGGCCGTCGGCGGAAAGCTCGATGGATGCGCCGTTGTTGAAGGCACCTGCCGCCATGATGACCTGTGACTCATAGCCGGGCATATCCCACGGCTCGGGAGACACGAAGCTGTCGATGGGTGAGCCCTTCTGCACGCCCTTGCAGAAGGCGATGAGGGAATCGGGGTCTTTGAGCAGGACGGTGGTGATTATGTCCCCTCTCGGCGACTCGGGCGCAGGATATGTCTCAAATCCCAGCTCACGCATGATGTATGAGGTGAATACTGCGGTCTTTAATGCGCTTGCAGTGACTTCGGGAGCCATGAAGAGCCCCTGATAGAGCAGACGGTTGCTGTCGAGGGTGCAGCCTGCCTCACGTCCCACACCTGGGCAGGTCAGGCGGTAGGAGCATTTCTCGATAAGGTCACGCCGTCCTGCGATGTAGCCGCCAGTGGGCGCTATGCCGCCGCCTGGGTTCTTGATAAGGGAGCCCATGATGATATCCGCACCGACGGAGATAGGTTCCTGCCTTTCGGTAAATTCGCCGTAGCAGTTGTCCACCATGACGATTATTCCCGGTTCTGCACCCTTTGCTGCCTTGACTATCTCGGCGATGTCCGCAACGGTGAGTGACGGACGGAGGGAGTACCCTCTTGAACGCTGGATGTAGGCTATCTTTGCGCCTTTGACCTTCTTGAATATCTCTGCCACATCGGGCTTGCCCTCGGGAGTCAGCTCCACCTGGTCGTACTCGACGCCGAAATCGGCAAGGGAGCCGTCACTCGGACGTATGCCGATGACTTCCTCCAATGTGTCATAGGGCTTTCCCGTGAGGGAAACTATCCTGTCACCGGGGCGGAGTATGCCGAACAGGGCGGTGGCGATAGTTGCCGTGCCTGACGCAAAGGAAGCCCTCACAAGGGCATCCTCTGCTCCGACCGTCTGTGCAAACACCGCATCAAGGGTGTCTCTGCCGTCATCGCCGTAGCCGTAGCCCGTGGTGCCTTTGAGACACGCATCGGAAACACGGTTGTCGATAAATGCCTTGAGCACCTTCTCCCCGTTGAAGCGGGCGATACGGTCTATCTCCCTGAACTGCGCCTCAGCATCCGCTTCGGCACGGGCTGCCGCTCTGAGCAGTCTTTCCTCTATCTCAAATCCCTTTATGACCTCGGGCTTGGGATCGTATATTGCTGCCATTTATATTCCCCTCTTTTATTCTTTTTCATTTATCTGTTTTTGCGGAGATCATCTCCGTACCGAGAAGTGCCGCAGAAAATGCACCTACTGCACAGATCACGAATGCCAGAAATGCCAAAAAGCCTAATCTTTTCATACTTCATCTTCCCTTTCCGACTCATCTTCCTGTATATCATCAGCGCCGCTGTCGGGTGCGTCAGGCTCATTGCCGGGCAGGTAATGGGATATTGCCGTCCCGTCGGCATCGACCCACCCCTGCTGCCTGAAATACTCCTCCATGCAAAGTCCCTTTTCGGTGAGGAGCTTAGCGTAGTAGACGCCTACAAATCTGTAATGCCACGGTTCGTATATTATGCCGGTATACTCCGACTTGCCCTTGGGATAGCGCAGTATGAAGCCGTATTCGGGAGCGTGCTCGGAGAGCCACGCAAATGCCTCGGTATCCTCAAATCCGTCATCATCCATGCTGGTGTATTCGTTGGACATGATGTCGGCGGCAAGGCCTGAGTTGTGCTCGGAAAATCCGGGCTTCTGCACTTCCTTGGCGGTGTCCTCCTTAGCTTCCTCCCATGTCATGCCTCGGTTGTTCACCCTGTCCTCAACGCTGCGGTCAAACAGATCCTGCTGATAGGAGTTGGTGCGGTATGCCGATACCATCACAAGTTCGACCCCGTCCTTCTCGGCGGCGGCGAACATATCCCTGACGTACTTCTCCACCCTGCTGTCCATGTAGTACTGCCTTACGGTACTCTCGTACACAAGGGAGGTGTCGATGGAATTGGAATACTCCTCGGGACACTCGTTATTCCCGTTGACAAGGAACATTGCCCACACATTGTCAGCCTCGGCGGGGTCGCCCTCCTCGGTAAGCTCCGGTTTCTCCTCGGCGGGGGCTGTTGTCACCTCGGGCTCGGCCTCTTCCGTGCCCGTTTGCTCAGGCTCTGCGTTCCCGACGGCGGAAGGTGCCTTCACAAGAGCGGACAGCCCGAACACCACTACGAACATAAGTGCAGAATATATCGCAAATATCCGCACGCCATTTGTCTTCATACTATCCTCTTTCCTTCAGTTCGCTTATCAGTTCAAGGAACCGCTCCACGTTGTCAAAATCCTTGTTGACGCTCGCAAAGCGGACATATGCCACTTCATCTATATCCCGCAGGCGTGACAGCACGATGTCGCTTATCTCTGCGGTGGAGATCTGGTCACGGTTCTGCGCAAGGCACATATTCTCTATATCGTCTGCGATATGGATGATGATGCTGCCGGGGACAGGCCTCTTCTTGACGGCAAAGGACAAGCCCTGTATGAGCTTGTTGCGGTCAAATCTTTCGTAGGTATTGTCCTTTTTGTTCACCAGAAGCTCGGGTCGCTCCACCTGCTCATAGGTGGTGAATCGCTTTCCGCATTCGGGACAGCTTCGGCGTCGGCGCTGCTTATCATCGGCATCACGGGTGTCTATCACTTTGGTATCGTCGCATCCGCAATACGGGCAACGCATAGGCTCATCTCCTTCGGTAGTATCGGGGTATGTGTCGGTCATGTGCCGCAGGAAAAGTGCCGTCCGATCAGATCAAGAAGCACATCTTTCCTGTTCGGCGTGCCGTTTGCGGCGGCATTCAGGGCATAATCCAGGGCTTTGCCTATCTCTCTGCCGGAAAGCCCCGCAGCTTCAAGGTCGGCGCCGTTTACGGCAAGCTCCGACAGGCGTGTGCATCCGCCGCCGTCGGCATAGGCAAGTATCTCATCCCTGAGAGGCATGACTGTATGTATCCGTGAATTATCCGTGCCCTTGGCAAGATTGTCGGCAAGGGCGACTTCAAAGAGGTCGCAGAAAAGCTCCCTGCCAAGCTTGCCGTAAAGGAGGCGGTACCATGCCGTGTCCGCCTTTTCGGGCTTGATCTCGTGATAACGCACAAGGGAAGTGACGTCGGACAGGGTGCGGTTGTCGAAGCGGAGCCGTGTGAGTATCTGTGCCGCCATCTGCGCCGAAAGCTCATCGTGTCCCTTGAAATGGCGTCCGCCGCCGTATTCCGTACAGCATGAGGGCTTGGCTATGTCGTGCAGCATCATGGCAAGGCGCACTCGCTTTATCCTCGGGGCGGACTGCACTGCCTTTGCTATATGCGTCCACACGTCGAAGCTGTGATAGGGGCTCATCTGGTCGAAGCCGACACAGGGAGCGATCTCGGGGATAAAGACGGAGAGCACATCGGGATAGTCGCAGAGGATTCGTTCGGGCTGTTCTCCCATGAGGAGCTTGGTCAGCTCATCGGATATGCGTTCGACGGCTATCTCACGCAGAAGTTCACGGCATCCGTGAACAGCCTGCGCCGTGCGCTCCTCGATCTCAAAGCCGAGGACCGATGCAAAGCGCAGCGCCCTCATTATCCTGAGAGCATCCTCGCCGAACCTGCGTTCGGGATCGCCCACGCATCTGATGATGCCCTTGGCAAGATCTTCACGTCCGCCGCAGATGTCGATGATATTCCCGTCGGTATCCATCATCATGGCATTTATGGTAAGGTCACGCCTTGCCATATCATCCTCGGGAGTGCGGGAAAAAGTGACACTGTCGGGGTGGCGCTTGTCGGAATATTTTCCGTCGGAGCGATAGGTGGTGATCTCGATATTCTCGCCCTCGCTCACCACACAGACCGTGCCGTGGGCTGCTCCCTGAAGAAGTGAGCGGAAGTCGGAAAAGACGGACAGCACCTCATCGGGGGTGGCATCGGTGGCGATGTCGTAGTCATGCGGGACAAGCCCCATGAGGAAGTCACGGACGCAGCCTCCTGCAAGATACGCATCGAAGCCCTTTTCCCTGAGACGCTCCGTGACACGGGTCACATATGCGGGGATCATTTCTTCTCGACAAGGCAGACAGCATGAGCTGCCATGCCCTCACACTTGCCCGTAAAGCCCAGCTTCTCCTCGGTGGTCGCCTTGACGCTCACACAGTCAACGTCTATGCCGCAGGCATCGGCGATGTTGCGGCGCATGGAGAAGATGAAGGGGGCGAGCTTCGGCACCTGTGCCACGATGGTGCTGTCGATATTGCCGACCTTGTAGCCCTTTTCGCCTATGATGCGGATGACCTCACGAAGCATCTCTATGCTGTCGGCATCCTTCCACCTGTCGTCGGTGTCGGGAAAGAACTTGCCTATGTCGCCGAGGGCGCAGGCTCCCAGTATCGCATCCATGACCGCATGAGTGAGCACGTCCGCATCGGAATGTCCTGTAAGTCCCACTATATGATTGATCCGGCATCCGCCCAGAATGAGCCTGCGGTCGGGTGCCAGGCGGTGAACATCGTATCCCTGTCCTATTCTGAAGTTCATTAGATCAGTCCTTATCCATCAGTATTATCGCCTTTGCGATGGCGATATCCTCGGGAGTGGTTATTTTGATATTGGTATAGACAGACGGCGTGACGCACACCTTGACTCCTACCGCCTCGGCAAGCTGGCAGTCATCGGTAAAGTCAAGCTCATGCTCAACGGCAAAGTTGACTGCCTCGAAATATTTCTTCTTGTCGAATATCTGGGGAGTCTGGGTGATGTAGAGCCGCCTGCGGTCAGGCGTGTCGGTAACAAGGCCGTCATCGACCTGCTTTATGGTGTCCTTCACGGGGACACCCGGCATGGCGCCTCCGAACACCCCTGCATCACGGATGACTCTTCGTATCACGTCCGTCGGGACAAGAGGCCGTGCCCCATCGTGCACGGCTACGAGAGATGTATCACGGGAGATGTGTCTGAGTGCGTTTATCACGGACTGCTGACGTGTATCGCCGCCCTCTGCGCAGCCTGCGAACTTGGTCACGCCGTACTCGGCGGCAAGGGCGGCTATGCGTTCATGATCTTCAGTCCTTGCGCTGACGATGATCTCCCTTGTCTCGGGGACATTCTCAAAGGCAAGCATGGAGCGCACGATCACGGGGATGCCGCAGATGTCCGCAAACTGCTTGTTTATGCCGCCCATTCGGGAAGACCTGCCTGCGGCGGCTATTATCACCGATACCATTATCTGTGACCTCCGTGACCGCCGCCGCCGTGATGACCGCCCGAAAATCCGCCGCCGCCGTGATGACCGCTGCTCCCTCCGCTGCTGGTGTCAACGTTGTAGTGATAGTGACGGGTGCTGACAAGCATAGTGTTGCGGTGGTAGATGTCGAGCTCATTCTTGTCAAGGTATGTGTTGGCATCGACGGGTGCAGGCTTCCTGTAGGACTTTACGACTCCGCCGCCGATGAATGCGGCAATGACAAAGCCTGCGATAAAGGGGAAGACAGGTATGCCCGACGGCTTGCTGTCAAACTGCGTATAATAGCCGTTCTCATCGAGGGTGAGGCCTGCTGTCTCCTCTGCGGTGGGAAGCCCTCTTTCGTAGCAGGACACCACATTGCTGATAAATGCCGTGGCTGTACCAACGTCATCGTAATCGAAATAGTGCTTTTCCATTTCGTTTATCATGCTGTCGAAACGGTCGCCCACGATATACTTACGGGGTTCGTTGGCTATGCAGACATACCTGTATCCCACGTCACAGAGGAAAAAGACGCTGTTCTCGTTTGCGCCGAACATACTGTCATTGAGTTCCTCAGCCTTTTTACCTGCCTTTTCGTAGGCGGTGCTTTCCCCGTAGTATTCGGGGTCGTAGTCGTAGTCACAGGTGACTATGCCGATATTCCAGCCTGTCTTGGCTGACGCCTCTTCCATCATGTCTATGATGTACTGATCGTCGGGATAGAGATCCATCTCATCCTTGAGGTAGACCTCCGCAGAAACGGTGCGTCCCAGCATGATGAGGAAAAAGGCGGCAAAAAGTGTAATTATCTTCTTCATGTCGCACCTCACATCATTGTCATGATGAACCAGCCTATAAGGCCTATGACAAGTGTCAGCCCCGCAATAAGAAGTGCGATCTTCGGAGCGGATACGGGATACTGGCCGACCGCCTTGCCCGTCTGCCCGTTGAGGGCAAAGTCGTATTGCTTGCCGTGGTAATGGTAGGTAAAGAACCAGACAGGCAGGAGCATATAATGCCAGTTGGTAGAGAGGATGCGCACGTCCTTGGAGGTGACGACCACAGCTCCGGGGCCGTGGATATCGGCGGTGAGGGCTTCGACTGCCCCCTTCTCCACCTTTGCCTTGATACGGGGGAGCACCTCGGTCTTATCCACGTCGTACCTGTCGCACAGGAAGCCAGACAGATAGGACATATCAAATCCCTTGAGATCCTTGTAGTCAAAGGGCTCGACTGCATCCATGATATTGTCGTCTATCTTCTTTGAGCCGTCGGCAGGGATGCCCTCATAGTACATATGAGCCTTCCTGCTGTGAGCGTAATGCCTTTCGGTGACGTCCACACGGCTGCCGTGGCGGTGCTCGATCTTCTCGACGGAAGTCGCATCGACCTGCGCATCCACACGGGTATCAGCCAGCCAGAAGGGAACGTACAGTCCCGTCAGTTTCTCGAGAGTGGACTCACTGAGGAAGCCGAAGGGCAGGAACCACTTCTTGCCGCAAAGCTCCTTGAACTTCTGCTCCGCTGTCTCCCTGCTGAGCTTGAAGGGGATTATCTTCTCGGGCTTATATGCGCCTGTGAGCCTTCCCTGGAGCTGTACGGGATTGTGGCAGTAATAGCAGAAGGTAGCCGCAGTATTATGGTCGCAGAAGATGGATGCACCGCAGCTCGAGCAGACGTAGAGGTCGGTCTCCTCGGAGAAGCTCACATCCTCTTGTGTCTGTTCCTGCGGCTTGTTCTCGCCCAGTTCCTCATTGGTAAAAAGTGAACCGCACCATTCGCAGCTGTACTTCTGGTCATCGGGCGACCATTTGAGTTCACCCGAGCAATTGGGACATTTATATGAATGAGTGGTCATTTCCATTTCGTTTCTCCCGGATGTAAAAGATCAGTCTATGCCCATCAGTTTCAGCACTTCCACGGCGAGCAGTGCTGCCGCTGCTATAATGCCCGCTATCTGCCATGCCTTTATTTTGGTGCTTTCCTCACGCATGACATATTTGGTATAGCCCGGCAGGAAGAGTATCTCCCTGTCCGAATCGGGCATGGGTGAGTCATCCGAAAAATAGTCGGTGATGGTGTAGTTCTGTCCGCCGTATTCAAAGTAATACTGTGCAAACTGCTGACCGTTCTGCGCCATGTACCCCACGATATGTGCCATGACCTTAACGCCCTTTTTCCTGAACCTGGTCTGCGTAACTATCGCCATGATAACAACAACGAGAATTATGACGGCAAGCACCGTCCAAATAACTGCTCTCATATTTCCCCCTGTACATCATGTTCCTCACCGGACCAAAGTCCGATGAGGAACGGATTCCGATCACGCTCTGGGCTTACCGCATCCGCCGCAGAAATTGCCCTTGTTCACTGTGCCGCAGGAGCAGGTCCACTCATCCGAAGCAGGCTTGGGCTTGCCGCATCCGCCGCAGAAGTTGCCCTGGTTGACCGTGCCGCAGGAACAGGTCCAGCTTCCTGCGGGAGCAGGCTTGGGCTTGCCGCATCCGCCGCAGAAATTGCCCTGGTTCACCGTGCCGCAGGAACAAGTCCAGCCGCTCTGGGCTGCCTGAGCCTGAGCCGCCTGCGCCTGCTGCTGCATCTGGAATGCGTTGGTCTGGGAAGCCGACTGCATAAAGCCGCCTGCTGCGTTCATGCCCATGCCCACGCCCATGAATGCCGTGCCTGCGCCTGCTGTGTTGGAGCCTGCTGCCTGGATGCCCTGTGCAACGGACGCCTGCACAAAGCCCTCACGGATATTGGGGTCGCCCATCATTGCGCCCTTGTTGCGCATATTGATAAGCTCCTTGGACTCATCGTCATAGGAGATGGAAGCGATGCCCACGGAGCATACTTCGATGCCTCTCAGGTCGCTCCAGTCCTCATCAAGGGTGTCAGCCATATACTTGGAGAGCTCTCTTGACTTGGATGTTATCTGGGAAATGCGCACGCCGTCTACCGACATCTGGTTGATAGCGGACTGGAGCGCATCCATGAATTCGGAGAAGAGCTGATCGGACAGATTCTTTGCATCTATCCTGTCGGTGCCCTTGGGTGCAAATTCAGCATAGAACTTCAGAGGATCGGTGATCCTGAGAGAATATGTGCCGTGCGCCCTGAGAAAGAGCTCGGCATTATAGAAATTGTCAAAATACTGCACGGGATTGCGTGTGCCGAACTTGATGCCCTTTATCTCGGCGGTATTGACATAGTATACAAGCTGCTTCTGGGAAGCAACGCCGCCGAACTGAAATCTCTTCCATGTGTCCTTGATAGTCTCCTTGAGGTCACCGTTGAAGAGGGAGGGTGCAGTGGATGTATTTACTTCATAATACCCCTCTTCTGCGCAGTAATCGACGATCTTGCCGCCGTCTATGAGGAGCATGAGGGTATTGGGATAAACATGGATGACAGAGCCGTTGGTAACGTAGTCGGCTGTACCCTTGGTGTTGGAGCCGCCCTTTCTTGCGGCAACGCCCTTGACAAGAAGCGTGGTATCCGTCATATCGGCAGGTTCGATGACTTCCTTCCAGGAATCCTTGAGTGTGCCCGAAACACTTGATACAGCAGCTTGAATAAGACCCATAATAATATCCTCCTTATGTAAATATCACATATCAGGTGAGCTGAACGCCCGTATATATCTTAACATATATACAGAGAAAAATCAATAACGAACAAAAGATTTTAATCCTGTTTTAATTATTTTTTCTTCTTGGTGAACAATCCGGCAACAAGGGTGGCTATCACCACTACTCCTGCGATCACGCCTATGAGGATGTATGTTGTCGCTGAGGTATTGCCCAGAAGGACGGTATAGGAAAGATCCACTATCCGCTTCCCTCCCTTCAAAACTCTAAAAAATATCCCTTGTCCAATGGACAAGCTGCCCGACGGACAAGGGATGATGTTCATTTCATGATGATACCGGCGTATGCTGATATCAGTTGATGGCTACCAGATAAGCGCCGCCTTCGATGATGCTGAATGTAGCATAACCGCTGCTGTTGATGGTGGTCGTGCCTACTGCGTTGAGTGCGCCTGTGTCCTTGTTGTAGTAGTAGAGGGTAGCAGAATAGCCGGCTCTCTTCTTGGACAGCTTGAGGGAAACATCGGCAGGTACCTGGAGAGCACCGAATGTGTTGCCCAGACCTACCTGTGCTGTGCTTACTGCGGCAGCCTTCACGGACTTGGAAACATCAGCAGGGATATACTTGATGTTGTACTCGGTAACTATGCTCATGCTCTTGGGCTGACCCTTGACATCGTTGCCGTTGATGGTCCATCTTGCGCCGTTGCCGAGAACGAATACGAGGTTGAGGTCGTAGCCCTTGATCCACTTGAGGATCTCAGCGTCAACAGTCGTAGCACCGTTCATCTTGACATAGATGGTGTCGCCTATCTTAGCGTAACGCTGGAGGTATCTGAGGATGCCGTTGGTACCCTGATAGGACTTGCCGCCGTTGATGTAGGGAGTGCCTGCCTGAGGCTCTGCAGCGGTGGAAGAAGTGGTAGTGGTGGTCTTGTTCCTGTTGGTTATGGTGTTCTGATAGGAAAGATAAGGATCCTGGAGAACATTGTTGGTGGAAGCCACGCCGTTGTAGTACCACTTGCCGTTGTAGTAGTAATAGCCCTGGTTAGCGGGAGTGGTGGTATTGCCGCCCACGGGAACTACTGCATCCTTGTCATAGTCGGAAGCATAGAGAGCGGAAGCAAAGTTGGGATAATACTTCTTTGTCTTGGAGCTGTAATAAGTGCCGACTGCCCTTGCTGTCTCATCAGCGATGTATCCTACATACTGCATCTTGGAAGTATCGCCGTTGGCAGCTGCATATGCGCTTGCATAGTTGGGGAAGTAAGTCTCGGTGCTGGTAACATAGTAAAGACCGGATCTTACATTTGTGGGAGTAGTGGCAACAGTCGTGCCTCTCCAGTAAACATATGCACTTCCGCCGCCTGCAGCGACAGCAGCATCATATGTGTTGTAGTATCTGTTGGTGTAGGAGTTGTACCATCCGTTTGTGGTGTTGCTGCCGCTTACAACATAGGAGCTGTTGAAGAGGGATGCAGCATATGCTTCCTGATAGGTGGGATAGTATCTGCCTGTATAGGTGCTGTAATAGGGATATGCGGAAGAATACGCATTGGACCAGTTGTAATATGTGGTGCCTACGACTGCGATATTGGCATCGGGAGCACGGTATGCAACTGTATAGTCGGAACCGCCGTCAGCAACTGCTGCGGACTCGGAGTTGTAGTACTTGCCTGTGTTGGAAGAATAGTATACAGCGACCACATTGGAAGGAACGTTGGTAGTGCTGGTATACATATAGCCGTGGCCGGCAGCCTGTGCATCAAAGGGATCGGTAAAATAAACGCCGTTGACATAGTAATAAGTACCGTAGGGTACCGCAGAAACTACCGCAGACATGGTCTGCAGTGCAATAACAGCAGCAGCAAGAGCCGCTATTCTCTTTTTCTTCATAGTAGTCATCCTTTCATTATATGTGAGGGGTCCCCATAGAATTCCCCTTATACAAATATCATTGTATCACATATGATGATATAAATCAATAGTCATTTTACCCAAATATATTACAAAATAATTACAATTCACACAAAAAGAGACGGAGGCTCGCCCCCGTCTCCGATGCGTCAGGTACTCATGATCTCGGATATGGCATCCATTATCTTGTCATGACATCCTCCGCAGCCCGTGGAACATCCTGTCATCTGCTGGACTTCCTCGAACTCACGCTCAAGATCTGTAAATGTCTCGCTGGTGTGGACAGCGTTCTCCACATCATTGTAGGTCACGTTCATGCAGTTGCAAAGTACGGTGTTTTCCATATGGATCCTCCTTTATTTGACCGGCAGTGCCGGAGATCGATATGTGCAGGGCGGACATCCCGTGCTCATTCGGCGGATGTCTCCTCCGTATCGGCTGTTTCTTCGTCCCCGGACATCTCCGTGACGGGGATCTCCTCGATATCGTCCTGTCCTATCAGCTCCTCCGATGCCACGAACACCTCCGCACGGGATGCGCCCGTCTCGGCTCTGAGCCAGTTCTCAAGGGTCTGCTGCTGTTCGGCGGTCAGCTCATGCTCGGAATTTGCCACAAGGACGGTTATCTCGCCCTGTGCATCGGTCATGGTGCCGCACCTGATGTCGGTGAGATAGGCAAAGACGGACTGCGCCTTCTGAGCAAGGGCTTTGTGATCTGTACGGGCGGCTTTCTCCGCCTCATACTCATCTATCTTCTCACGAAGGCTCTCTATCTCCTCATCCTTCTCCTCAACTATCCTGTTGAGGTCGTTTATGGCTTCCTCACGGATATAGGATGTTATTCGCTCATTGGAGGACTGTTCCGCTTCGCCGAAGAGGGCGTAGAACTCTTCCTCGGTTATCCCCTTTGATGTGAGGGTCTGGGTGACTTTGAGCTGATAGTCTCCCAGCCCGTGATCGGGAAGGGTGGAGCGGACAGCTTCTATCACATCATCGGTGAGAGTCGCACCCACAAGTGATACGGATATCTCCTTTGCCTTGCTGTCATATGAGGACATGACCACCTGCGTGTCGCTGAAACGGAACTCGTCGGAAATAAACCTCTTGACATTGGCACTCTGCACCGAATCATAGACAGTGGTGGCTCCGATATACACAGAGGGCGCCGCCACTATGATGACGATGAGGAATATGACACGGTTGATGACACGCTGCTTTGCTACAGTCAGGCTCTTGTGATAGGGGACGCCGAGTATCATGGTTATCACCATCGTGGCAAGGGCGATAAACAGCGTATTTATCAGGAAAAGGTAGAAACCTCCCAGAAAGAACTTCAACTGCCCCGTGCCTATGCCGTAGCCTGCGGTGCAGAGGGGCGGCATCAGCGCCGTAGCTATCGCCACTCCGGGGATGACATTGCCCTTCTTCCGCCTGGTGCTGCCTATCATGCCTGCGATGCCGCCGAAGGTGGCGATCAGCACATCCCATATTGTGGGGCTTATCCTTGCGATCATCTCCGATGAAGCCTCGGACAGCGGTGATATGAAGAAATACAGCGACGACGTGGTGAGGCTTATCATGACCTGTGTGGCAAATCGGGTGAATGCCTTCCGCAAAAGCGACAGATCCCTCACCGCAAGGGAATAGCCCATCGTCATGATGCCGCTCATGAGGGGCGATACGAGCATCGCACCTATTATCACAGCGGTGGAATTGACATTCAGCCCGATGGATGCGATGAACGTAGCCATCATCAGTATCCACATATTCGGGCCGTGGATGACCGTGTTCTCGAGCATCATGGTGTCGATCTCTTCATAGCTCATCATGTCATCGGATATGTCGAAGACCGACTTGAAATAGCCCTTTATAGGGGATGCCGACGGCTCCCTGCCCGGGTCGGCGGCTCTTTTACTGCTCATTCTCTGTCCTCCCGTCATGCTTTGAGCACCTTGACCTGATCCTTGAGCGTCCTTGACCTGGTGGCAAGCTGCTGGCAGGATGCCGCCGATTCCTGTGCAGTGGCGCTGTTCTGTGAGATGACATCGGAGATGCGCCCGAGGGCATCATTTATCATATCTATGTCGGATGCCTGGTTTGCCGAATCGTTGGATATGGCATTGACAAGGCGGCTGGTCTCCTCCGCACGGCGGGTGATCTCTCCCATGGAGGAAGTCACGCTTTCCACAAGGTCACAGCCTGCCGATACAGCCTCGGTCGTGGCGGTTATCAGTTCATTTGTCTCCTTCGCCGCATCCGCAGACTTGGACGCAAGGTTGCGCACTTCGTCGGCGACCACCGCAAAGCCCTTGCCTGCCGCACCTGCCCTTGCAGCCTCGACTGCCGCATTGAGGGCAAGGATATTGGTCTGGAATGCGATGTTGTCTATCGTCTCGATTATGCCTGCGATGTCCGCCGAGCGGCGTGCAATGTCCTCCATCGCTTCGGTGAGCTGCTTCATCGCCTCATTCTGGCGGGAGGAGCTTTCCTCCACGGATCTTGAAAGCTCGCTGGCACGGAATGCGTTTCCGGCATTCTGCTTTGTCTTTTCAAGCACGGAGGAGATCTTTCCCGAAAGCTCCTCCATAGCGGCAGCCTGTGTCACCGTGCCGTCCGCCAGCACCTGCGAACCTGCCGCCATCTGCTCCGAACCTATGTACACCGCCTCGGAGGAGCGGTCGATCTCGCTGACTATGCCCGACAGCCTGTCCCTGATGCGCTCAAAGGACTCCTGTATACGGGTAAAGTCCCCCATGTACCTGAGATCCGCAGACCGGGTGAAGTCACCGTCCGCCATGCCATCGAGCACACGGCTTATGTCCTGTATGTATGCGGAAAGGGTATGCTTTGTCTCCTGTAGGCGGCGGGTGAAGTCGCCTATCTCGTTCTTCGGGAGCCTGCTGCTGTCCACGTCGGGAACGGAGAGGTCGCCCTTGTTCATGCCCTGCACCTGCATCCCTGCTTCAACGATGGGATCAATGGCTATCTTGCGGAGCATGAGCATCACAAGGCAGAAGGCAAGAGGGATAATGAGTGCGGCGACTCCCACCGAGCAGGTCACCATGAATGTCTTTGCGTTCTCCTTGGGCGCAGATGACATCCCCGCAAATACCGCACCTATCACACGTCCGTATATGTCGGTGACAGCTTCGTACTGCGCCATGTACTTCTGCCCTGCAACAGTGACATCCTCATTGATGCTGTCACGCTGTGTAACGGCTTCCGTCACTTTCTGCGGCATCTCATCAGGCTCACCGCCCGTATCGATGGTGGATACTGCCGCCTTTGACCTGCCGCCGCTGATACTGTAAAAGGCAAAGTCGCATCCCGTGGACTCCTTTAACTTCTCAAGTGAGGATACATCACTGAGCTCATATCCCAGGAGCATTGCTCCCACTATCCTGCTGCCGTCCGCCTTGTCATGCACGGGCACGATATACACCGCACTCAGCGGCACCTTCTCATCGGCATAGAATCCCGACAAGGTCTTATCTTCATCCAGAGCGGCAGAAACATCATACTTTGCAAGTGAATAGTCTGCCGACATCCACAGCGGTATGCCGTCTTCGGAGATGAACAGGCAATAGGCACCGCCATCTATATCCGCATCGAGAAATATCTCCCTGAGGACATTCGTATTGCCCTCCTTCACGGCAGAGGCAGTACGTGAGTCCGAGCTCATCAGATCCGACTTCATGTGAAGCATGGTGATAGCGTCATTCATCTGAGAATCAAACACGTTCATGCCGATGTCAACGACTTTCTCGAAAGTATCATCGTTCTGCGCCGAACCGAAGGCTATGGAGAAGGCAACGGATATTGCAAGGCTCAGCGCCACTATGCATGACACGATAAGGCTCACCGTCCGCTCCAGCTTTGTCATATCCGTTCACCTCCGATCAGTTCTACAGGCTCAGAGTCGCCACTGCATTAAGGCTTTCATCCGCACGCTTCCCCGCAAGGAAGTCGTAATACCCTTGACAGGCTATCATCGAGCCGTTGTCGCCGCACAGCGACAGAGGCGGCATACAGAACCTGTAACCGTTCCTCTCACAGGCCTTCTCGAGCGCCTGACGCACGCCAGTATTTGCCGACACTCCTCCTGCGACTGCGACTGTCTTGTACCCGTACATTTTTGCCGCCGCCATGGTCTTGTCCGTAAGTATCTTTGCGGCGGTATGCTCAAAGGAAGCTGCAAGGCCGTCCTTGTCTATCTCCTCGCCCTTCTGCTCGGCATTGTGCGCAAGATTGATGACCGCCGTCTTCAGCCCCGAAAAGGAGAAGTCCAGTTCGTTCTCCGTGTGGGGGATGGGGAGCTTGTATGCGTGTCTGTCTCCCCTGCGTGCCGCCCTGTCGATATGCACGCCGCCCGGATAGGGAAATCCCAGCACCCTTGCGCACTTGTCGAAGGCTTCACCCGCCGCATCGTCATGTGTCCTGCCTATGACCTCATACTCGGTGTAGCCCATGACACGCACCAGCATGGTATGTCCGCCGCTCGCCACAAGGCAGAGATATGGCGGCTCAAGGTCGGGATGGGCGATGTAGTTAGATGCTATATGACCTGCGATGTGATGCACGGGGACAAGAGGCTTGTCTGCCGCCATGGCGAGCCCCTTGGCGAAGGATGTCCCCACCAGGAGCGCACCGATAAGTCCCGGAGCATAGGTGACTGCCACCGCATCTATATCCGCAAGGGTCACTCCTGCCCGTGACAGGGCGCTGTCCACCGTATGCAGGATATTCTCACAGTGCCGCCGTGATGCAAGTTCGGGCACCACTCCGCCGAATTTGCGGTGTTCGTCCGCCTGTGAAGCTACCACATCCGAAAGTATCGTCCTGCCGTCCGCCGACACCGATGCCGCCGTTTCATCGCACGAGGACTCTATCCCCAATATATATACCGACATATTATCTCCTGAGTATCATGACCGCCGCATCATCGGGCGGGTCCGAGTAAAATCCTTTCCGAAGGGCGATGCGCTCGAAGCCCATCTTCTCGTAGAAGGCTGCCGCCCCCGTATTCGCCTGCCTCACTTCAAGGGAGATATCCCCGGAGGTGAGCTGCATGAATATGCGCATCAGCTCTGCCGCTGTCCCTTTCCTGCGGTGGGCGGGATGTACGGCTATGCGTGATATGTATGAGCTTGCCCCGTCGCAGTCGCCGAATATGTATCCGATGATGCCGTCCTCCTCGCACACAAGGGACACGCCGAGGGCATTGTCCGCCTCAGCCCTTATCCCGTTCTCGCTCCACGGGTCGGGAAAGCACAACTTCTCTGTCTCGTACACGGACGGTGCGTCCGCTATGTCAAATCTGCGTATCATTTCTTATCTCATCCGCCAGCGTCCTTACGTCGTCAAGGGTCTTCAGCATACCGCATCTTCCCCTGTACTTCGCAGCATTCTTTATCCCTCTGATGTAGAAGGAGCAGAGCCTGCGTGCCTCCGCCATGGCAAGGCGCTCGCCCTTGAAGGAGACTGCCATTTCAGTCTGCCGTATCATTTCCGAAAGACGCTCATCTATGGAGGGAGGTGCCAGCTCCTCGCCCGTGGCAAGGAAATGCCTTACCCTCTCGAATATCCACGGGTCGCCGTAGCTCCCTCTTCCTATCATGACCAGATCACAGCCCGTGACATCATACATCCGCTTTGCTCCGGCAGGGGAAGTCACATCGCCGTTTCCTATGACGGGTATCTTTACCGCCTCTTTCACACGGCGTATCACATCCGGGTCCGCAATCCCGTGATACATCTGCATCCGTGTGCGCCCATGCACCGCTACTGCGGCTATGCCCGCATCTTCAAGGACGTGCGCCATTTCGGGAGCGTTGATGCTGTCCGCATCCCAGCCTGCCCTTATCTTGCAGGTGACGGGGAGATCAACAGCCTTTACCACTGCCGATGCGATCTGTGCCGCACGGGGCACGTCACGCATAAGGGCGGAGCCGCTGCCGTTGCCTGCGATCTTCGGCACGGGGCATCCCATGTTTATATCTATGATGTCGGGGCCGAAGTCCGCAAGTCTCTTCGCCGCCTCCGCACAATAATACGGGTCATCGCCGAAAAGCTGGAGCGCATAGGGATGCTCACGCTCATCCACAGTGCAGAGTTCTTCCGTCTTTCGGTCGGAGAAGCACAGTCCCTTGGCGGATATCATTTCCGACACCGCATACGCCGCTCCATGCTCACGGCATATCATGCGGTATGCCCTGTCTGCCACGCTTGCCATGGGAGCGAGTGCCGCCGTCTTTTCTATACGGACACTGCCGATATTCAAATACTCCATATATTACTTTATCTTGCCTATCTCGATATCCCTGTGGTCTACCTTGACTTTGAGCCCCTGTGCGGACAGGTATTCACAGGTGCGCTCCGCAAATGTGATGCTGCGGTGCTTGCCGCCCGTACAGCCGAACGCCACCACCAGTGAGGACTTGCCCTCATTGCGGTAGAGAGGTATCAGGAAATCCAGCAGGTCACGGAGCTTGTTTTCCAGTTCCACAGACTGAGGAAAGCTCATCACATAGTCACGCACGGGAGCGTCAAGCCCCGTGAGCCGCTTTAGCTCCTCTATGTAGAAGGGATTGGGAAGACACCTCACGTCGAACACGAGATCCGCATCAAGGCACGCCCCGTACTTGAAGCCGAAGGATACCACCTTCACCCTCATCTTCTCCGACGGATCCTCGATGAACATATCGGAGATCCTGTCACGCAGCTTTGCCAGCGAAAGCCCCGACGTATCCACATAATAGTCCGCCGACTCACGCAGCCGTGCCAGCATAGCCCTTTCCTCGGCAAGCGCGGAGGTAAGGGTCAGCCCCCTGCTCTTTTCAAGGGGATGGACACGCCTTGTCTCCTTGTACCTGTTTATCAGCACGCTGTCGGGAGCATCAAGGAAGAGTATGCGGACTTCGAGCCCCGAATTCTTCAGATATTCAAGGCCGCCGTGGAGCTCACTGAAAATGTCCGACCTGTCATCTGCGGCACTTCCCCTGATATCCGTCACCACAGCCACATTGTTCATCTGACCGCTCGACTGCATACATATGTCCGCAAATTTGGGTATCAGCTGCGGAGGTATGTTGTCTATGACATAAAATCCTATGTCCTCAAGGGCATTTGCGGCGGTAGACTTGCCCGCTCCCGAAAGCCCTGTCACTATCAGAAAATTCATATCCTGCCTCACGAAACTATCTCAGGCTCCACCTCAAGGTCATAGCCTGTCTGCTGCTTTACTGTCCGTCTCACATGGTCTATGACCGCCATCACATCATCAAAGGTAGCGTCCCCCGTATTGATGACAAATCCCGAATGTTTACGGCTGACCTGCGCTCCGCCTGCGGTATAGCCCTTGAGCCCGCACTGCTCGATGAGAGCGGCAGCATAGGCTCCCCGGGGCCGCTTGAAGGTAGAGCCTGCCGACCTGTATTCAAGGGGCTGCTTGTCACGCCGTTTCCCCATGAGTTCATCCATGCGTGCGGTGATCTCATCCGAATTCCCGGGAGCAAGGGCAAACTCCGCCGAAAGGCAGAATATCCGCTCATCCATGAGCCTGCTGTGACGGTAGCCGAGATCAAGCTCATCCGCCGAAAACTTCCGTATCTCTCCGCCGCAGACTGCCGTCACCGAGGCAAGCACATCCTTTATCTCGCCGCCGTATGCTCCTGCGTTCATGTACACCGCACCGCCCACCGATGCAGGTATGCCGTAGGCAAATTCCAGCCCCGTCAGGGACATATCCCTTGCCTTGACGCATACAGCCGACAAAGGCGCACCTGCACCGCAGATGATGCTGCTGCCCGTCACCTGTATATCGGAGATCTCCCTGCCCATGTGTACGAACACCCTGTCAAGTTCTCCGTCTGCCACAAGCATATTTGAACCTTTCCCGATAAGGGTGAAGGCGATGTTCTCGTTTTCAAGGGCAATGAGCACCTGTGCGGCATTCTCTGCACCGAGCTCCGCCATCAGGGCATTGCCGCCCACTCCGAATGTCGTATGCTGCGACATCCTTTCCTTCCCGTACTTCACTCCGTAACGGTCAAAAATATTCTCAGCCGTCAATATATATCCCCCAGTATATCCATCATTTTATCCAAATCGCTGCTTTCAGGAAAGCGGCAAGTATGCCGATATGCTGTTTAGATTATACTACATTTCACGGAAAAAATCAAGTGCAATTTTATTATCCGTACCACGCCCCCTGTACGGATAATTCCCATGGGCAAAAAGCGCTCACCGCAGTGGGGTGAGCGCTCCGTATCAATAATGTTCGCTCATGTAGAGAGATACTCTCGACTGGACAGCAGATGCCACCTGTTCGGGGGTGCTTGAACCTGACCAGTAATTCTGCGCCTCATCCTTGATGATGGTGTTGTATATCTCGTCAAGCGCAGGTCTTCGTGTGACTGTGCCCGTCACGGCTGCCGACATTCTGTCGAGCTGCTCCTGGGTAGGCTCAGGAACCTTTACCATAGTGCCGCCCAGATAAACGGAGCGGTCTTCATAAACAGCCTCGCCCTTCTCGTTGTAGTAGTGATAGGGATCGAGGGCATGAGCCAGCTGAAGTTCAAAGTCGGGCTTGTATACGGGGTATCCCAGCCATGACTGATACTGTATATCGTCCTCTACGAGGTGGCGGACACCCTGCTCATCATACCACTGATAGGGTCTCTTGCTGAGGGAGGACTTTATGCTGGTGGATATGAACTGCCATGCAGCATCCTTCTTGTCGGACTTGTCGGAGATGGCATAGATGACACGGGTAGATATCAGAGACTTGTCCGTAGGTCTGTCGGTGGGGAAGTTGGTGAATACGAAGTCATCCACAGCATACGCAGTCACATAAGTCACGTCAAAGTCGCTCAGGGTCGTTTCGTAAAGCACATCCTTGCCGTCCTTGAAGGCAGTCTGCTTTTCAGTGTATGCCTCTTCATCATTGAGCCATTCGTTCTCATCCACCTGCAGGGGATGCTTCTTGGACTCCTCGAGCAGCTTCCTGAACGCATCGTTGTCAAAGTCGCACTTGCCGTTCTTGAAGTCAACAAAATCCGAGAAATAAACACCCTTCATGAGGAATTCGTCTGCGGAGCTTGCCATGGATATCTGGAGCCCGCCCTTGGCATCAGCGATCTCCCTTGCCTTGGTGAGGGTCAGCATACCGTTATCGTCGGTATAGGATGCGGATGATACGACAGTATCCACAGTGAACATGGGACAGATGGACATCAGCTTCCCGTCTGTCTCGAATGCGGTGAGGATATTGGGTATTATGTCATCACGGCTCACGCCCGCACCTGAATCCATAAGGGGATAGAGGTCTGTGAACAGCCCCTTCTTCACATAGCTGTCATAGGGCATGGCAGGATCGACTACGAGGATGTCGGGTATGGTACCCGCAAGGAGCTCGTTGTTGAACTTGGTCAGTGCCGCACTCTCATTGGAAAGGTCGTTGGTGTCTGCATAGGAATTAACGAAAATGGTGTAGTCGGGATTGGTCTTATTGAACTTTGCGATGGCCTGACGCACCATATAGCTGACCTTGAAGCAGCCGAGGGTAACGATGGTCTTTTCCTTTATCTCGGAAGGATCGGCGGGTCTTATGTGGTTTATCACATTTCCGCCCGCATCCTCGCTCCAGCCCACGGTAACGAATGAGCCGTCGTCAAATGTGTATATGGACTCGATGCTCGAGTTATCCACACCCAGGTTGAGGAGGTTGACCAGGTTCTCACGGGAAAGGTCTTCCTTCACTCCGCATATGCCCGTATCCGATACAACGTAGAAGACGTTATCCCCTGCTCCGTCGGAGGCATATATGGAACCGCCCAGGGAATCAAGGGAGTATTCCTTCCCCTTTGTGGCATTGTCGGTGTTGATGACAGTCAGCTTTGAAGACATATTGCCGTAATTCATGGCTATGTACGCAGGCTCTCCCGTATTGGTGATGACGAGGGATGAAACGAACTCACTGTTCGATTCGACGGGGATGCTTCCTACCAGCTTTCCCTGAGCATCGACAACGACCACGGCGGTTCCTTCGTTGATGATGAAGTTGCCCTTGCTGTCCGCCTTGTATCCCGAAATATACGTTGCAGAAGCTCCCGTAAGCGCTTCAGTGATATCAGTGGAGCCTGTCTGCTCGCCTGCCGCATTGAGGGTGATGATACTTGCCGAAACAGAATAATCCGTGTCGCTCTTGTATATCATCTCCGCATATACTACGGAGACATTGCCCTCGTCATCGACTACGGGCGCACCGCTCGAAGCAGGCATAGCCTCGCCGCTCTCAGTGCTGACGATCATCTCTTTCTGAACAGTGCCGTTCGCATCGAATGCGACCACCTTGTTCACTGCGCCTTTGTCCGTCACTTCCCTTGCGGAGGCATAGTACAGGTCATTCTTGTATGTGATTCCGGAAACTGACAGTCCCTCGGGAGGCACTATCTCCTTGACGGTATATGCCAGCTCCTTTGCCATAGTCTCCTGATCTGCGACTGCGGTGCTGCTGCCTGTATTGCCGCCCGTGCTGCCGGAGCATCCCGCCATGGAAGCGGCAAGGACTGCTGCGGCAGCTATGAGGCTAATAGTTTTCTTGAATGTCATAGCTTTTCCCCTCTCTTATGTCATCAATAGTGTTCGCTCAGGTAGAGTGAAACTCTCGACTGTATCATGGAAGCGGTCTGATCGGCGTTATTGGTGCCTGCCCAGAAGCTCTGCACCTCATCCTTGATGATGGTATTGTAGATGTCCTGCATGGACGGAACGGCTGTATCGGTGGATGTTATCATGTCTGCAAGCCTGTTTACCTCTTCCTCGGTCAGGTCATCCACCTTGACATCGGCATCGCCGAGCCATACTGTCCTCTGCTCATATACCGCCTTGCCGGTGCTGTCGTAGTAGTGGTTGGGCACAGTTGCGTGAGCCTTGAGTTCCTCAAAATCCTTCTTGAGCACGGGGAAGCCGTTCCACGCATCATAGTAGCTGTCGCCCTCTACGGTGTGGCTGTTGCCCTCATCATCCCAGTACTGATAGTCATGCTTCTCCACCATATGCTGCATCACATATGATATGAAATCCCATGCCACATCCTTGTTCCGGCAGTTTTCCGAGACAGCAACGAGGACATCGGAAAGTATGATGGACTTTGCCTTGGGAGCATCCGTCGGGAAGTTGGTGAACACATAGTCCTTGGTAAGATGAGCCTTGTCATAGTAGAAGTCAAAGTCCATGATGTTGAGGCCGTAAACGAGCTCCTTGCCCTTCATGAACGCCTGTTCACGATCCATTGCAGTATCCTGGTCGTTTGTCCATTCCTCCGCATTCTCCGCAGGATGATTCTTCGACTCCTCAAGGAGTGTCTTGAAAGCAGGGTTGTCGAAGTCGCACTTGCCGTTCTTGAGATCGAAGAAATCGGAGAAGAAGATGCCCGTCTGAAGGAAGTCCTCTCTTGTCATGCCGTCAGCCAGGGTCACGCCGTCCGATCCCACACGGCTCTGTGCAGCGGAAAGGGAGAAATATCCGTTTGCATCCACGTCGCCTGCGGATGCAGCACAAGTCCTCACATAGAAGGTACAGGGCATTATCATCATCTTGCCGTCGTTCTCATATGCACGCAGCACATTGGGAAGGATGTCCTCACGCTTTACCTGGTCGTCTGCATCCATAAGGGGATACATATCGGTGAGCAGTCCCTTGCTGATGTAGCTGTCATAGGGCATACCCGTGTCAACTATCAGGATATCGGGTACATTTCCCGCAAGCAGCTCATTGTTGAACTTGGTGAGAGCCGCATCATAATCCCCTACGCTGTTCTGTTCGGAATAGGAATTTACGGTGATGACATAATCACTGTTGGTCTTATTGAAGTCCGCAAGACCCGCACGCATATAGTAGGGCACGTTGAAGCACCCGAGGGTGAGCATCTTCTTTTCCTTGACCTGATCGGCAGCAACGGGCTTTACATGAAGTATCGCATTGCCGGATGCAGCATCGTTCCACTGAGTCATAACGAAGGAGCCGTCCTCTATCGCACTGAAGCTGTCCGTAGAGGAGTTGTCCACACCGATGTTGAGGAGGTTGAGGACATTCTCCTTGGTCATATCGGGCTTAACGCCCACAAGACCCGTATCCGACCGTGAATAGAACAGATAGTCGCCGCTTCCGGAGAAGAGGGAGTAGACACCTGTGTCCGATATGTCGTATTCCCTGCCCTTTGCCTTGGCAGCCATATCTATCTCGACAAGGAGCGACTTGCTCGACTGTGCGGAATACTCACCGTACAGATACGCAGGCACGCCCGCATTTGTGAACAGGAGCTGGGAGATATAGGCATTCTCGTTATTGTTCTTGATGTCGAACAGCTTGGTGCCTGTCTTGTCGAATACGCATACAGCAGAGGAGAAGTTTATGATAAGATTGCCGTCATCATCTATCAGGAACCCCTGCATATAGGCATTTTCGCCCATCTCGGAGTTGAATGCGGCAGTAAGGTCAGTCTGCTCCTTGAGTTCACCCGTGGGAGCGAACTTATACATGGTATAGGTGTTTTCCGCCCCTTCATCGGAGTATGTCGCTTTATTGAAGATGCAGATGACGTTGCCTTCCTTGTCCACCTTCATGCCGCCCTGCATGGAGCCCCATTCCTCGGCACCCACGCTGCCCACATCATACACCTGCTTGAGTCCGGAAGCATCGAATGCGATTATCTTGTTATCGATGCCGCCGTCATCCTTGTAGTCGGTGTAGGTGGAATAATAGATGCCGTCCTTGTAACTGACGTTGTACCCGATCGAATATCCCTCGGGCGCATTCACAGTAACAGGCTCAAACGCCAGGGATGCCTTGAGTTCCTCGACATCCGCCGCAGTCTGGGACTGAGTGTTCTGTGCCTGATCCGACCGGCATCCTGCAAATGCGGCGGATGCCATAGTCACCGCTGTTATAAGACAAAGTGTCTTTCTGAGAGTATTTTTCACTGTTGTTTCCTTTCTCTTTATGTGGCAGATGTATCTTGGGGATGCGTCTTGGCGTAGAGCTTCTTCAGCCTTATCTGACGCCTGTCCTCGATCCTGTCACGGATGTATTTTACAAACCTCGCAATGAGCTTTGCCGTCACGAACATGAGATACACAAGCGTTATCGCAGGTATCACCATCAGCACCGCCATAGGCAGGGCGAACACCCTTCCCTTGAGTTCGGCGGCACGCAGAGAGTTCTCGAACCAGGGATACGCAAAACCCGTGCGTATCATCACGCTGTCATCAAGATCCTTGAATCCCTGTATCAGCTTTATTATGTCAAAGCGGTCCGTCTGATCCACCAGCACCGCATTCTGCACATTATCCTTGGCGAGATTAGCAGCATAGCCCTCCACCGCCTCCGGTATGCACATCTCATACACCGTCAGGGAAGCCGTCGAGGGAAGGGACATATACGGCACATACACATGAGGAAGATCCCCGTAGGCGAGCTTGTCCGACCCTCTGTCGGGAGAAGCCACCACGCCCGATATAGTGTAGATCTTGTCGCCCATCTTTATGCTCATGCCCGCAACGTCCATGCCTCCGAAAAGCTGCCAGGCGGTCAGATCGTCTATCACCATGCAGTCAAGATTTATGTCGCTGTCGTTGTAGTATACTCCCGACAGGAGTTCAAGGGGATGGAACACAAAGAAGTCGCCTATCGTCCCCGTGACCACCACCTCATTTATCGAACGGTCCTCGCTCTGTATCTCCGACGTGCGTTCGCCGTATGCACAGTCCGTCCACTGCATCACCTTTGAATCCTTGTCCACCAGGCTCGCAGTCTTCAGGGCATTCTGTATCTGACCCCTGTATGTGTATACGCCGTTTATGTCGAACGCCAGCACCGACGGGAAGTAGCAGGATACCTGCGCATATTCCCTGCCCTCACTGCTCCACACGATAGGTGCATTCGGACGGTACTTCTGCGACATCACCCTGACGTAGATGAGAACTCCGCCTGCCATGAGCAGCAGCAGCGCATTGACCGCAATAAGGAGTTTGACCCATGTCTTCATACATTCTCCTTATCACGATGTTTCCGAAGGACGGACGTTCTGACCTATCCTTATGGGCTTGCTTGCGGTGGTGATGACATACTCGCTTCCCGTAAGCCCCGAAACAGCGGTCTTGGTATCGTTGCTGACTATCTTCTGTATATCATAGCGGACAGCCACATAGCGGTTGCCCAGAGGAGAGCTCTTTGCCTCCATGACAAGGACATAGTCGCCGTTCTCATCGTGGCGCACCGCATTGTTGGGGAGCACCTGGGGATAGGTCTGACCCTTTGAGCCGAGGCCTACCGAGAGAGTATCACCGCTGGTGATGTTCGATCCCGTTACGGAGAACACCAGCAGCTTCTGACCCTGCGAGCCGGAGTCGCTCTTTATCTCCTTCAGGGTGATCTCCACGTCATCGCCGCCGAAGTACCAGCCCGTTATCTCCGCCTTGTCGCCGACTCTCACCTTTCTTGCCTGATCTGCCTTGACTGAGAACTGGAGCTTGTAGCCCATCTCCGTAACATTGATCCTTGCAAGGGTGGAGCCTGCCTCTATCTTCTGACCGACGGTGATGTTAAGGGAATCGACCGTGCCGTTCACCTTGGAGCGGATGACCTGTTCGCCCTCGTTGTCCTTCTTTATCTTCTCGATCTTCGCCTGCTGTCTTTCGATCTCACGCTGCTTTGATTCGAGGTCTATCTGATTTGTCTGTGCGGTGGACGCATCGGTCTTCTGCTTTGAGGCAAGGTCTATGCGCAGGTCGTTGATGGAGGATTCCTTGGTGGTTATCTCCTTCTCCTTGTCCCTTATCAGCTCCTTGAGCTTGGACTCGGTCTGAAGTCCGGAAGCCTCCGCATCGGTCTTCTTTTCCGTAGCTTTATCCTGCGCTTCGGTATTTGCACGGATCTTCTCATCTATGTCGTTTATCTGCTTTTTGAGAGAGAGCTTTATCTCACGGGTAAGATCCGCAAGGGCTTCCTTTGCGGCAGTCACCTTCTTTGCAGCATCGTCCTTCTTCTTCTCGTACTGCTTCAGAGTGTTCTGTGCCTGCTTGGACTCGATGTTGTTGTTGTAGAGTTCAGCTATCTCACGGGAGAGGTTGGAAATTGTGGTATTGTTGTCTGCGATGCTGTTGCGGTAGGAAGTCACATCATCATCGGGACCTGCCTCTCCGATGGCATTGTAAAGCTGATTGTTCTTGTTCTGAAGTGAATATACCTCATTCTGCTTTGAAAGTATCTCCGATGACTTGTCGGTCTTGCCCGAAAGCTCGGTGGACTTCTTCGTATACGCATTGTCCGCCTCGGTCTGCGCCTTCTCCGCATCCTTTACCGCCTGCTTGGCAGCAAAGAGCCTGTCATAGTCGGTGCCTGTCAGATCGAGCATATCATCCGTATCCACGGAAGCGAGCCTGTTCTTCAGATCCTCCTTCTCACGGGCAAGGCGGTCGCCCTCCGCTTTGAGCTCCTTCACATCGGCAGATGCAATGGAAAGCGCATCCGTCTTGGTGTGCGCACTTTCGTACTGTGCCTGAAGGTCGGAAAGTTCGTTCTTGAGTATCCTCAGTTCGCCCTCCGCCTTGTCGATGGCGGCAATGTCCTTGTCGTAGTTGGTGGTGCTTGTCACGAGTGCCTTGCGGTACGCAAACTGGAGATTTTCCAGTTCCTTCTCCGCATCCGTCAGTTCCGTAGGCTCACTGCTCTCAAGTTCGAATATGACGTCACCCGCCTTGACCTGATCCCCCTGACTCACCATGACAGCCTTGATCTCACGGGTAGACTGAGACTTCACCTCGTATGTCTCCGCAGGCTCTATGGTGCCGCTCCCCTTGATCTGTTCGGAAACAGATGCCTGTGCAGGGTAAACATAGGACACCTGAGGGAGGGAGTAGTTCATGATAGTGTTTGAAAAGAACGTCAGCAAAAGAAGCACCGACAGGAACACTATCGCAATGTTCTTTATTATGTCCTTGCGTTTGTTCGGAGTTTGTTCGTTCATATGCCTTCCCTTTCCTTCATTTCAGATTATTATTTCAGAGTTGCGGAGCTCGCTATGCCTTCCACCAGTGCATCCTCCCCGTAGAGGAACAGCAGCAGCGACGGCATCATGTAGATAACTGCCACCGCAAAGGCAAGTCCCGTTTCCTGCGTATTTATCTTTGAGAGGAACACCGACAGCGGATGGAGCGTCTCGTCCGCAAGAAGTATCAGCGGCTGTTCCACCATGTTCCAGTAGTCGATGAAAATAAGTATCACCACGGAGAAAAGCGAACTTCTGACCATGGGGAGAGAAATGGTGGTGAATATGGTGAACTCGCCTGCGCCGTCAAGCATCGCCGCCTCGTAGTACACCTTCGGTATCCTTCGCATCGCCTTTGTCAGCAGATACACCGCAAAGGGAGAGAACACACCGGGAAGTATGACCGCAAGCCGTGTATTGAGAAGTCCCAGCTTGTCGGACACCAGGTAGTTGGGCACGAGCGTTACCTGATAGGGCATGAGCATCACGATGATGTAGATGAAGAACACTATCTCCTTCAGCCTGCCCGTGAGCCGTGCAAAGGAGTAGCTCGCACCCAGCGCCACCACTATCTGGAACACCACGATGGGTACGGTAAGTATCATCGCATTCCAGAATTTCAGCAGATAATCGGGGCTCTTGAACAGCACCGTGATGTACTGGGATGCGGATACGATGTCGGGTATGAATTTCAGGTTCACATCCTTGGATATGAATGTCTTGCCGTCGGTGGCAGCAGAGAAGATAACGCCGTAGTTTGCCGAGATCTCCGACTGGGACATGAACGAATTTGTTATGGTGAGCACCGTGGGCATCAGGAAGGCAAACGCCGCAGCTGCCGCAAACAATGTCATCAGCATGAGGTTTATCCGCTGCGAGAGCGTACCCTTGCGCTTTCTCCTGCGCCTTACAGGCATCGGAGCGGCATTTTGGGGCGGAATATCCGCCGTCTGTGCAGGCTTCGGATCAAATGTATCGTTCATTCCTCAACATCCTTTCCGAATATGCTCTCCACAGTGAACAGCACGCCGATTATTACCACCATGAACGCCGCCATGACTATGGCAGCCGATGAGAGCTTCTGATAGTCAAGTGTGCGGAAGGTGTTGTTCATGAAGTGCTGGAGCAGGTACAGCTTCTCATGAGGGTAATCGCCCGTCAGCAGATACACCTCACGGAACAGCTTGAACGAATTGATAAGCGACATTATCGTCACGAACAGGAATGTGGGGGAAAGGTAGCGGAACTTGATGTGGATCATTCTCCACATGGGCGATGCCCCTTCGAGCTCGGCGACTTCCACCAGATCCTTGGGTATGGAATTGAGTGCGGCAAGGAACAGTATCATGTTGTATCCCATGTTCTTCCACTGGAACAGGAGCACCACGACCACCATCGCCTTATCGGATTTGAGCCAGTCCACCGCCGACCAGTCCGTGTGGTTGACCGTCCCTCCCAGACTCAGGATGACATGATCTATAAATCCCACCAGATGCGTGCCCTGGAACCATGTCAGCAGAGCATTCACCGAACCCGTGTGATGGAACATCACCTGCCAGATGAGCACTACCGACGCAACGGGCACCATCATGGGCGAGAGGAAGAATGTGCGGAACATACTCTTCCCGGGGATCTTGGAATTGAGGACATTTGCCAGTATCAGCGAAAGTATAACAGCGGCAGGCACCGCAGTGAACGACAGAAGAAGAGTGTTCTTTGCCGCCTGCGTGAACGCCCACGCACTGAAAAGAGTCTTGAAATTCTCGATGCCTACGAACTTCTTTGATATGGGATTATCAACTATCGAGTAGTATGCCACTATGAACGAAGGCACCACATAGAACACCAGGACTCCCACGAGGCTTGGCAGCAGAAGGAACCGTGCCATGGGAGTATTGGGGTCTGTAACATCTTTTTTATGCCGGTTCTTCTTTGCGGACGGAGACGATCTGACGACCTTCTCTGTCTTATCCGGCTTCCTTTTCCCGTTCATTTCCCGTCCCCTCTCCGAAAACCGATACTTATACATTTATATTATATATCATCAATGCTTTATTTTCAAGTAGTTTTCTGAAATGTCATCATATTTTGGTAATTTGCATAGTTATGAAACATACCGTAAACTTAATTATAGACACTTTTCAGCCGCTTTACAAAGCCCATCCCTTTCACAATGACCGCCCTTTCATATGCCCCCGATATATTTTACCGAAGGGATCTTTCCCGTGGACAGCCGCCCCGAAAGTTCTACACATCTCACAAATCGTGACCCTTGCTCCCCCTCCCGGATATGCACTTTCACATACCCCGAAATACCGCCCTCTCAAGCCCCGTCAGCCATTGTTGATTTGTGACAATTTTGCCGAAGCGTCTCCCCCACAAAATGTGCATATTCCACAAATCACCTTAGTGTTTCCCGCTCCCGTGCCGATTTGCAATTCTTCGGAAAATGCGCTATCATATATACAGCACCAAATAAAGGAGACGATGTTATGAAAAACAAAAATCATGAAATACTCATGCACATAGTCACAGTCGGCCTTATGTCCGCCCTTGTCTATGTGGGCAACTTCATGCAGATAAAGATACCCAACGGCACACTTGTGACCCGTATCCACCTGGGCAACTCCATGTGCCTTCTGGCAGGTCTTCTCTTCGGACACATACGGGGCGGCCTTTCCTCGGGGATAGGTGCGGCGCTCTACGACCTGTTCGACCCCGTATACATCACATCCGCTCCCTACACCTTCTTCTCCAAGTTCATGATGGGCTTTACGGCAGGCATCCTCCGCAGGAAGGGAAATGCCAAGGCAAACGTTATCCTTGCTGCCGTTCTCGGACAGGCTGTATACATCATCCTCTACCTGGGCAAGACCTTCGTCAGCCAGCTCCTCCTGGGTGAGCCCGTTGCCGTCGCAGCCAAGCTCGCATCGGTAAATCTGCTGACATCCTCGATCAACGCCGTCCTTGCGGTACTCATCGCAGTCCCCCTCTACTTTGCACTCGAGAAGGCTCTCCGCAAGACTTCCTTCGGCAGCCTTATCGCCGGAAACGCATGACCATACAGCCCCTGACATTGAACAAAACAGGCTCCCGCACGGCGGAAGCCTGTTTTTGTATCACACACATATGTCGTCCTTAACGGCCGCAAACTTCTTTTCCCCTATCCCCTTTACCTCCATCAGTTCCTCCACGCTCTCAAAGGGGGCTATCTCACGGTATGCGATTATGGCATCCGCCGTCTTTTCGCCCACCCCGTCAAGGGTCATAAGCTCCTCACGGGTAGCTGTGTTGATGTTGATAAGGGAGGATGACCTCACGGGCGGCGGAGCCTGTGTCTCAGGCTCTGTCTCCTGAAAGGATCTGTCGGGAACGATGACTTCCGTCACGCTCTCGTCTACGGTCAGGTCTATGAATGCGGATGTCTCGCTGACAGCGGATGATGTCTGTGAAGCCGTCTCGCTCACCACCTCCACCGTCACGGGTGTGTCGCTACGCCTGGCAATATGTCCGCCGACGATCACTGCCAGATATGCCGCAAGCAGCAGGACAATGGCAGCCGTATATCGGTTCGGCTCTTTCATTGACATATCGCCTCCTTGTCATTCGGTGACGGCACGCTTTGAACGGGGATCCATCTTCTTTATCACGGGTGAGATGTGCTTGTACACCACGGCAGTCACCGCCGCAGCCGCAAGTCCCTTTACCACGGTGAAGGGGAGATTGAACTTTACAAGGCAGTCCATGAGCGTCTCCACAGACGGGTCAAGCACCTTGTAGGCACCGATGATCGCCTCCATCCCCCCGAATCCCTTTGCATAGATGGGGTATATGATGAAGTAGTTTGACACTATGCTCAGAAGTCCCATGCTCACCGCACCGACAGCAGAGCCTATGAGGGCAGTCACCCTTGTCTTCTTTGCCTTGTAGATAAGGCCTGCGGGCACCACGAATGCGCATCCCAGGATAAAGTTTGAAAGCTCACCCACTCCTGCCGTGGAGGAACCCAGCACGAACTTCACCAGATTCTTGATAAGGCACACGCACACTCCCGACAGAGGCCCCAGCGCAAAGGATGAGATAAGTGCGGGCATCTCCGAAAAGTCGAACTTGATAAAGCCCGGCATCACGGGAACAGGGAAATTGAGCGCCTCCAGCACCGCCGCCAGCGCACCCATGAGGGCAGTCACGGTCAACCACCGTGCATTTGATACTTCTTTTTTCATAGCAGATCGCTCCTTTTAAAAATATTAAGCAATCTGCCTCATGTGCAAAAACGTCCCCGCATACACGGGGACGACAAACGCTCGCAAGTGTTTGCTGTTTCTTCCATCCGGACTATACCGTCGGTATCGGAATCGCACCGATTCATGCGATGCACGCATCGCTCGCAGACTATACTGCCGGTGAGGAATGATGTGCGTACACATTTCACCTCGCCCCGAAACAAATTGCTTATTGACTTGTTTATTCGGATACTTCCTCGTCGGAAAATCCTACTTCGATGGGAGTACCGCAGTACTGGCAGTTGATGATGCCGTCATCCAGTGCGGACTCCTCAAATTCTATCTGCTCACCGCAGTTAGGGCACGCCATACTGTAGATCTCTTCTTCGGGATACTCCTCCTCTTCCTCATCGGAGTCCTCGGCAAGGAAATAAAGTTCCTGCTCCAGATCGTCCGTCTTGTCAGAGAGATCGTCTATATCCCTGCCCATAGCATCCACCGACAGAGCGATGTCATGCAGAAGATCTGCCGCAAGACAAGTCACCTCATCATCGATCGCCTTGCCCTTGATGAGCCCCAGCAGATAAGCAGCCTTCTCACTGAGCGAAGAAAATTCCATTACAGCACCCCCTGTTTAGTCATCTATAAGACTTATGCTCTCTCCATGTACTCGCCTGTGCGTGTATCGATGCGGATCATGTCGCCCTCGTCGATGAAGAGGGGTACCTTTATCTCTGCACCTGTCTCAAGCGTAGCAGGCTTGGTAGCGTTGGTAGCGGTATCGCCCTTGAAACCGGGATCGGTCTGAGTTACCTGGAGCTCCACGAAGTTGGGAGGCTCAACAGCGAATACCTTGCCCTTATAGGAACATACCTTGCAGATCATCTGCTCCTTGACGAACTTGAAGTTGTCGGAAAGCTCAGCGGAGCTGATGGGCACCTGCTCATATGTCTCAGGATCCATGAAGTAGTACAGCTCACCGTCGGTGTAGGAGTACTCCATATCCCTTCTCTCAACGAATGCGGTGGGGAACTTGGCGGAAGGATTGTAGCTCTTTTCTACAACAGATCCCGTGATCACGTTCTTTACCTTGGTACGAACGAATGCAGCACCCTTACCGGGCTTAACGTGCTGGAACTCAACGATCTGGAGAACGTTTCCGTCCTCTTCAAAAGTCACGCCATTTCTGAAATCGCCGGCTGTTATCATATATTGACCTCCAATATAGTTTTCATATCTTTATAATATCACAAATTAATGTCAAATGCAAGTAGTTGCGGGAAATTTTTTCCAAAAATCGTCACGCCTTCTTCTGTGTGGGCTTAACAAGCACCATGCACAGCACCAGTGCCACGATATAGAGGGCGATGGTGAAGTAGAGCACATTCTGGTATCCCGTGGGATTTACCGAGATCTCATGGCCTGACGCATCCACCTTGGTGATGAACTCGCCTGTGTGATTTACGATATATGTAGCCACCTGATTGCCCGTAAGCCCCGCAAATGCCCATGCAGAGAGGGTGATGCCGTGGATGGCTGAGATGGAGCCCATGCCGTAATGGTCGGAAAGAAGGGTGGGGACATTTGAGAATCCGCCGCCGTAGCCCGCATTTACTATGAAGATGAGTGCCAGCACAAGGAAGATGAGAAGGCCGTTGCCCTCACCGTTCTTTATGCCCTGTGTCAGCATAACAAGGCCTGTGAACACGATGGAGAGGATGAAAATCATCTTGTATACCGTGTTTCTGTCCTTCATGGTGTCAGCCCATGCAGAGAAGCCGAGTCTGCCGCCTGCGTTGAATATAGCGGATATAGTGGATATGATGCCTGCAAATGCAGCAAGGCCCACGCACTTGACTATCATCTTCTCCTGGGAGATAAGAGCCAGACCGCAGGTGATGTTGATGTAGAACATTACCCATATGCCAATGTAGTTTGTGATGGGCTTGGTCTTCAGCACATCCATGATCTTGGGCTTGTCCGCACTGTTCTGCGGCTCATGCCAGTCAGCTGGCTTGGCAAGGAGCAGATGTCCCACGAACATCATGACAAAGTATACACAGGCAAGGATCCAGAACATCTTGTAGATCTCGCCGTTCTGATTGGTGCCGAGTATCTTCTGCATGATAGGCGATGCGATAGCCTTCGCTGCGCCGAATCCTGCGACCGCAAGGCCGGTGGCAAGTCCCTTCCTGTCAGAGAACCACAGCATCAGTGTCTTGACAGGAGAGAGATACCCCGTACCAAGGCCTATGCCCATTATAAAGCCGTAGCATATGTATATGCCTATGAGTGAGAGGACGTTGCCCGGGTGATTGCCGCCCCACCAGATGAAAAATCCCGTGCCTGCCATGCCTGCCGCAAAGCAGATGGTAGCGATAAGCGAGGACTTGTGTATATCCTTCTCCACCACGTTGCCCAGAAATGCCGCAGACATACCGAGGAAGAATATCGCAAATGAGAACGCCCACTCCGTAGCACCCTTTGAGAAGCCGATGTGATCGGCTATTTCCTGTGAAAAGATCGACCAACAATATACAGTACCTATACTGCAGTGAAGCAGCAATGCAGGTATTGCCGCACGCACCCACTTGTTGGCGCGCCAGCCGCCGCTCTGTGCCATGTCAAAAACTTCCTTTCCCTAAAAAAGCCCCGTGCCTACCATTGAACGGTCAGTGGCACAGGGCTTGATAGTGCAAACGACTAACTTACTTGAGCTCGATGGTAGCGCCTGCTGCCTCAAGCTTAGCCTTGAGTTCCTCAGCCTCAGCCTTGGAAACGCCTTCCTTAAGAGCCTTGGGAGCAGCCTCAACAGCTTCCTTAGCTTCCTTGAGGGAAAGACCGCAAGCGTCCTTGACAGCCTTGATAACGTTCATCTTAGCGTCGCCGAAGGAAGCGAGAACTACGTCGAACTCGGTCTTCTCAGCCTCAGCTGCTGCACCGCCTGCTGCGGGGCCTGCTACTGCTACTGCTGCTGTAACGCCGTACTTCTCCTGGATTGCTTCGATGAGCTCTGCGAGCTCGAGTACAGAATAAGTGTCAAGTTCTTCAAGGAACTTAGTAACCTTTTCAGATGCCATGATAATTAACTCCTTTTCATTATTATACCCGTATCGGGCGGGGCTAAGCTGCATTCACGCAGCCGATGCGGTGCAGCTTATGCTGCCTCGCCTTCCTTCTTCTCCTTGAGGGAGAGAAGAGTTGCAGCCAGCTTCTGGATGGGACCCTGGAGAGTACCAACGAGCTGTGCGAGAAGCACTTCCTTGGAAGGGATCTTGGAGAGGGCGGTAACGCCTGCCTTGTCATAGATTTCCTTGCCGATGAAGCCTGCCTTGAGATCAAACTTGTTCTCGTGATCTTCAGCGAACTTGCCGAGTATGCGTGCGGGAGCAGTCTCATCGTTCTCGCTCAGGGCGATAGCGGTGGTGCCTTCGAGCACGTCGGAAAGTCCTTCAAGACCTACCTCAGCAAATGCTCTGCGGAGCATGGTGTTCTTCTCTACGAAGTACTTCACACCTGCTTCTCTGAGCTCCTTGCGGAGCTTGGTGTCCTCCTCAACAGTGATACCCTTGTAGTCAACGAGTACGCCTGAAAGAGAGCCGTTGAGCATATCGGTCAGCTGTGCGACCTTGGCCTGCTTGCTTTCAAGAGCCTTAGCACTGGGCATGATTTTCACCTCCGTGATGATAGGATAGCTATCAATCCAAAAAACCTTGTCTTCTTCCAAAGACAAGGTGAGATCGTCGTTATACCTGATCTTCCTCGGCAGGTATTACAATGATGAACGCACCATAGGTAAGGGCATCAATGATGAACGCACCATGGGTAAGGGCATCATTATCCTGCTGTCTTTAGAATATCGATAGCGTGTGTACAAAACACAAGTGGTATTATACCACATTCTCCCCCGTCTGTCAAGGGGGATGCCAAAATGCCGCACGACAAATTTTTACATTTTTTGCGTGAAAATTTTGTGCAACTTTTTTCGGATAAAATGAATAAAATCATCGGTTTATATTGTATAATATACAGAGTAAGTTTTAGAGGAGAGGAGACCGTCATGTATTCAAAGGAGCACGACCCCTTTGACGACAAATACATCCGATACGTTCTTGAGACCTACTCTGACACCGTCATCAGACTGTGTTACACCTATGTGAGGAACCGCCACGATGCACAGGATATAGCGGAGGACGTTTTCTGCGAACTCATCCGCTCCCGTCCCGCACTTGAAAGTGCGGAGCATGAGAAGGCATGGCTGCTGCGTGTGGCTGTAAATAAATGCAAGAATCATCTCAAATCCGCAAGAGTAAGGCTCACCGTACCGCTTGAAGAATACGATCAGGGGGATACCGTACCGCCGCCCGGCGAGGGAGGCGATGTGCGGGAGGCAGTCCTTGAACTGCCCGAGAAATACCGCACAGTCATACATCTGTACTACTACGAGGGGCTGTCCCTTCAGGAGATAGCCCGTATACGAAAGACCACCATCGCCACCGTGGGCACCCAGCTCGCACGGGGACGGTCACTATTAAAGAAGAAACTGGAGGTGAGATAATGTCCGACCGTGATCTTAACGAGCTCAAAGCGTACAGGGAATTCATGGATGAGATAAAGACTTCCGACGAGTTCATTGCACGCACCGAACAGCATATGCGTCAGATACGGGATCAGGGCGAAGTCTCCCTCGTCAAGAAGCCCAAAGCCGTCCGCTTCCTGCCCTATATGGCAGCTGCCGCAGCCTGCGCAGTCCTTGCTGTATCCCTGGGGCACATGGGCGGACAGGACATAGCAAGCGACAGCACTCCGAGGACACAGACCGCAGAGCAAGTTGACCATTTTGACGAGACAGCAGAATACGCACCCGAAGCCGAGGCTTCCAAGGAAGAAGTCCTCGGTGCCGACACAATTGTAAACGATATCAGCAGCACCTACGGCTTAATTACGGGCTCCGCCGCAGATGCCGCCGAACATGAAGAAGAGGTCGAAGAGACCGTCACCTCTCCTGCCGAGACCGAAGCCGTTTCCGAGACATCCGCAGCCGTGCAGGAGACCGCACCCGAAACGGTGCAGATACAGACTTCCGTCACCGTTGTGACCACCGAAGCCGTACAGAAAGTGCAGGTCACACAAGCCGCACGCTACGATGCCCCCGTACAGAACAGCGATGCCGCAGGTGCGCTCTCACCGAGCGGCGAAGCTAAAGTCATCGCCCCCGAGAACGGCCTCGACATGGACGTTCGTGAAGAACAGACAGAAGAGGAAGCCGAAGACCCTGCGAATGATGCTGCAAGCACCGAAAAGCCTGCTTCCGTTTTCTCTCCGAGCAAGGTGTATTCCGCATTTGCAGGGCATGACATCACCATCACCGACGGCCACGGCCGCAACGACAGCTACACGGGAGACTATGCCGATTCACTTCTCGGCACCCTCACAGGTGCATCGGAGATGACGGGCGTGAGCCGCACCGCCCCCGAGAACACCGTCTACACCGTGACCGCCGACATCGGCGGCAAACCGCAGCATATCTATGTGGGCATCGACACCGTTACCTACGAGACCGAGGACGAACACGGCAAGGTATATATCACATACAGGCTGATAAGCGTCCCCACTTATTCTCTCCCCGCACAGACTGTCCCGACCGAACAGGCGGTCACGACCGTACCGCCAGTCACATTCCCGCCCGACATCACAGACATCACCGCCGAGCAGGAATATTTCATCACCTACGACACCACATTCTGACAAAAGCAGCTCACACTTTCGTGTGAGCTGTCTTCTTATTCAACTATGACTGCCACCTTGACGGAAGCGGAGCCGCTCTTTACGGTAACTACCGTCGTACCCTTTGCCTTTGCGGTGACGATGCCGTCGGAATCGACCTTGGCAACGCTCGCCTTTGAGGAGGAGAGTGTCACGCTGTCAGCCGCCTTTCCTCCTGCGATCATGCCCAGCCTTACGCTCTCCCCTGCGGAAAGGTACACCGCAGGATACGAGGACTTGGATGCAGTTGCCTTAGCCGATGAGGGGAATTTCAATGTCAAAGTTGTCTTTCCTGTACCTTTTGTTGCTCCTCCAAGCGTTCCAAATATAGTCGTTCTGACACAGGAAACATAATATGTCCCCTTTTTCAGTTCCACCTTGCCCGACAGCTTGACAACATTTGCATCATTCCCAGAATCACTATGCTTTTCGATCTTCTCGCCGTCCTGATCATAGATATTTAAATACCCGTAATCAGAACCCATTTTCATAGTGAACTCAAGTGTACCCGATTCAGTCAACTGAATCTTGAACACCTTTTGATGTCCGTCTTTCACATTGAAACTCAATGTCTTTCCAGCCGGAAACTCTGTTGCGTGTTCCTCAAACTCATTTGCTCCTACGGGAGTGCAGATGCAGAGCAGTGTCATGAGCGCAGCCGCAAATGCAGCCGCCATTCTTTTCAGCTTCATTTTAATACTTCCTTTCATGTATGTCTTTGCAGACACGTTATGAAAGTATGATACCACATTTACCCCC
>JAFUHM010000002.1 GCA_017468865.1 Oscillospiraceae bacterium
AAAAAGCATGAAAAAAACCGTCAAATCTTACGAAATGACGGTTTATACTGGTTGCGGAGGCAGGATTTGAACCTACGACCTTCGGGTTATGAGCCCGACGAGCTACCGAACTGCTCCACTCCGCGATATTTGTTATTGTCGTTCAACAACTTGTTTATTATACCATAGTACAGGCAGTTTGTCAAGGGGTTTTAACAAATTTATAAATTATGTGTATTATGAGCGCGGAATAAGCAGGATATGTGTACAATATGCACATATTCTGCTTATCTGTATTACGGCTTTAGCGGTCAGAGATCGGATAAGAGCGTTATTCGTGGCTTCAATACCTCAGAAACACTGCAATACGAGCCACACCTTGTCAAACCGGCGTTCTTTCAGGTCGCCCTTTCGGATCCAGAAATAGATAGAGCCGCAGTCTCCGAACATCAGTTCAAAGTCATCTGTTTCGACCGTGCTCATCTGGAACAGCAGCATCCAGTCCTTGGCCTTTCGTGCGATATCTTCCTTATCTTCGGCGGAGACGGCTGCAAAGTCCTGCTCATTTCCCTGTCTGAATCCCCTTGAACACGCTTCACATTCTTCTTCCATGGTTGGATTTTGTATCACATTCGGGTAGCCCAGCAGTTTGGTAAGATCCTCAATGTCGTCACCGCCTGCACTTTCCCGACATTCCATGTACTCATCCCAGTCAAGATCCGCATTTCGTGAGATCCCCGGTTCGTCATCCTTATCCCCGTAGCCGGGCAGACTGGTATGCGGAGTGAAAGTTACCGCCAGTTCGGGTATGATATACTCTTCGTCAAGGGCTTCGGGTATATCCCCGTATGTCAGGTCGGTGTCCTCGGGGAAATAGTATACCCGTGCGCTGCTTTTGTCTTCGGGGTCAAATCCCCATGTCATGGTCTCCAGATCATAGAAGAAGCTGATTATCCCGCTTTCGGGCAGCAGATCTTCCTCATCATGACACTTCACATCTTTCAGACGGATCTGCGCCAGAAATGAAAGGGGTCTTGTCTTCTTTTCCCTGTCACTGTCTCCGCAGACAGTGCCTGTGTAAGTAGGCCATTCAAAGCCCACAGGCACAGCAGGCCGTCCGCCTATCTTCGAGGCAGTCATGTCAAGCCTGTCATCTGATCTGTGATAGCCGAGCCTTATCTCTTTTTTGGCTGCCTCGATGAGCTTTTGAGTAAGCGCCTGCTTTTCGGCTTCTGTCATAGCGGCTCTCCTTTTACATCTCCAGTGCGCCGATCTTCTTGAGCTTGTTTATTACGTTGTTTACATCGTTTCGCACTGTCTCCTCGGGTGCTTCGTAGCGATCCATGAGTTCCTTTACTATGGCGTCGATGGTCGTATCATTTTTCAGACAGTCAAATATCACGCCTGAGGACTCATTCCCTCTGACCATGCCCGAGAATGATGCTCCCCCAAGGGGAACGATAAGGCATTCGTCTTCCGTGCGGTGTACGATAAAGTCTTTTTTAAGTTTCATCTTTTTTCCTCATAGTCTCATAACTGAGTTTGGCGGCTGATATATCCATATTGGCGCCCAGCCTGTAAAATGCGGTGTTTGCCGAAAGACAGCCTAAAAGATCGAGTGTCTTTGCCATGCCTGCGGCATTCCTCGGATGATAGCACTGGGAAAGCAGCGTGGGAAGCATCTGCTTTGGAGAAAGGGGAGTGATGAAGTTATCCTCCGACCTTGTGATGTGGCATATGGCTCTGATGGGCATACATATGTCGGTGGACAGCCTGTGTTTTCCGTCGTAGGGCGTGCCGTAAGCAAAGGATCTTTCCTTTGTCACACGGATAAGGGGCTTGTCATCGTTGACCATGATGACCTTGTCTCCGAGGAGCTCACGCCACAGGCGGGCATGGGTAGACTTTCCCGTGCCGCTGGGTGCGGTGAATATATAGCATTCTCCGTCCACTGCAAGGGCAGATCCGTGGAAGAGGAAGGTATCGAAAGAGACAAGGTATTCGCTTATCTGTCTGTATACCGCAAGAGTCTCCGCATATCCCCGTGACACATCCGCCATGTGCCGCATCTCATAGTCTATGTCTTCCTCGGTGGTCACCACATCCGTTACAGGTATGCCTTGTGCGGCATAGCTGCGGCACAAGGCATGAACGTCGGGATATATGGAACGTATGCGGATGAGCTTGTCTGCAAAGCGATAGGTACGGGTCATCCGCCGATCACCCTGTCATAGAGTTCAGCGTATCTCTTTGCGGAGTTTATCCATGAATAATCGGTCTTCATGCCGCGGGATACCATCTGATCCCAGTCCTTGCGCTCATCGAAGTAGATGTGCTTTGCATAGTTGATGATGTTGAGAAGTTCATCACCGTTATAGTTTGCGAAGGAAAATCCTATGCCTGTTCCGTCGTATTCGTTGTAGGGCACGACCGTATCTTTGAGGCCGCCTGTCTCACGGACGATGGGCACCGTGCCGTAGCGCAGACCTATAAGCTGGGTAAGTCCGCAGGGTTCAAACAGGGAGGGAACGAGCACCGCATCAGAGCCTGCATATACCCTGTGAGCAAAGGACTCGTTGAACAGGATATTTGCGGATACTCTGTCGGGCATCCTCCATGCGTATTCCCTGAACAGGTTCTCATACTGTCCGTCGCCTGTGCCGACTACGATAAACTGTGTGTTCTCATCGCA
>JAFUHM010000021.1 GCA_017468865.1 Oscillospiraceae bacterium
AGAAGACGTCTATAAGTGCAGCCTCTGTAAGACCTCCTTCAAGGTTTGCCCTTGCCTGAGCCAACTGCTCGGTAAGTATCCTGACAGCCTCTGCCGCCTTCTTCCCGTCAAACCTTGCGCTCAGCTTGTCTATCTGAGCACTGAGGCTCTCTATCCTCTCCTTGGTCACTTTGGCATACTGTGCCTTTCTCTCCTCGGCGTCCTCTATCTGTTCAAGGGCACGCTCTGTCTCCCTGCGTCCCATGTGCATCTTTTCGATGGCTGTATCCATAGTTTGAGCGATCTTGTTCCGATAGCGCACATCAAGCTCACTGTGCGCCGCAGAGAACTGCCTGTCGAACTTATCGGAGATCTCGGCGCATCCCTTTGCGAATACATCCGCATCGCCGTCGCTGTCGAGCTGCCTCCTCAGTCTTTCTGCGGCAGCCGCATATTCACCTGCACATTCGGCACGGCACTTATCCAGGTCGGCGCTCATTTCACGGTCGATGCCGGCAACAGCATCAAGGGCATCCCCAAGTTCGCCGTTCATGCGGTCAAGTCTTCTCTTATCAAGAAGTGAGACCGAGTTCAGTATCCTGTCCGATACCCTGTCGAGTTCAAGGGGCGCATAGGCGTGTTCATCCAGAAAAGCGGATGCGGTATTTCCGATAGTGTTTTTCAGCAGCAGGCTCGCCAGCAGTCCTGCCCCCACAAATATAAGTCCTGAAGCACTCATGTTCGTATCCTTTCTGTATCAGTTCATTCTGCCGTTGATCTGAAGTATCTTGTCTGCGTTGGCCTCTCGCACACGCATACCGGTAGTCTGATCGGGTGACATCTGCCTGTGCTCCACGTCTATCCCCTGCGTCACAAGCACCCCTGCCACCATAGAGACTATCTCGTCCCTTCTTGAAGCATCTATCCCCATCGGCGAAAAGCAGACCGCCGTATTCACATATCTGTCATCTGATCTGCGCCTAACGGGGATAAGTATAAGTTCAAACTTATGCACGCTCATGTCATCGGTGAAAGTCACCACATGATCCTCTCCCTCGTCGGAAAGGGTGCATGAATAACCCTCTTCCTTCATTGCGGGGCGAAGTTCGATGTAAAGCTTCACTCTCTCCACCCATGCTGACATCCTGCTGTACATCAGATCGAACACCTTATTCTGTTCGCCCCTGCGGGAAAGTCCTGCCTGTATCCTGTCATACAGATATATATCCGATATCTCCGATGCCATATCCGGATGCTCTATCATCCGTGAACGTATCATGTCCCTGTCTGTCGGAAGTTCCGTGACCGATGACAGGGCGATGCTGTCATACTCACGGTGCAGCCTTGAATATCCGTCATCCGACCATCTGTCAAGCTGTTCATCGCTTATGTATCCGTTCTCCGAACGGAGAGATCTCCCCAGGAGTTCGAGTTCATCGGGAAGATGATGCACCTTTTTAAATCTGTTCTCCTCATCTGCGATAAGCTGCCTTAGCACCGTAAAGTAATGGAACCACTTGTCAAACCTGTCCTCAGTCTCTATCACGTCAAATTCGAGCTGCATCAGCATATCGTCGCATATACCGATAACGCTCTCGTAAAGCCCCATCCGCATAAGGCTGTCCACATCCTGTATGCGCCTGCGGTACAGCTGCTGATGCCCGTGAAGGAAGAACTCTGTCGGCACATTTTCCGTCACCTCGGAAAACCTCTTCATCAGCTTCTCCACCGACTGTTCGGCTCTCGCCTTCGCAAAATCACGGCGGGCATTGTATGCCTCCTCAAATCTGCGGGAGCGCAGGAGCATCTCTTCATTCTTCTGCTGCTCGGCCGCAAGTTCACGATTCATCTGCGTTTCAAGGTCATCATATTCACGGCGGAGCCTGCCTATCTCATCGGCGATCTCTGTCTGCTTAGCGGATGTGAACTTCCCCAGTATCCTGCGGTAAGCCTCATCAGTCTGCCTGTCATGTTCCGTCAGTCGTGACTCGAATTCCTGAGACATCTCACGGAGCTTCTGCTTGTTCTCATTTGCAATGCTGCGGCGTTCATACGACAGCTTCATCTGAAGTATCTCCACCGTCTCCAGCAGATCTCTCTGCCGCCGCTGTATATCCTGTACAGACATATCATTCGCTCCTGTGACGGATAACGTCACCGTAGGCTCTGCCTATCACTTCCCACATCTGCGCCTCCAGCTGCACCAGTTCCTCCCGTGAAGCCGCCTGTCTGATGCTTTCGCTGAGACTTACCGCACCGTATGAGGACAGCATGGCAATATCCGCCTCCCTGTCACCGATGAAGTCCTCATCGGTATACTCCTCCGTACTCTCCCCCATGGGTGCCTCGGACACCATCATCTGCGCCTCAAAGCCGTTCTCATTTCGTGTGAGCCTGATCCTGTCCGAGCAGAGCGGCTCAAGGTCATAGTTCCCCTTCACGGCGGAGACCGGGTCACAAAGCCCCCATTCAAGCCCCGTCACGTCACCGGGTATCATCACCGTAAATCCGTTCACTCCTGACTTTGCCCCTATGCACATCACATCGCCCCTCACGGTGATGACCATATCCTCTATCTGTGCAGGCTGCACCGTATCAACGCAGTACCGGCTGCCGTCCTTTTCTATCTGTATCTCGGCAGTTCTGCCCTTCAGGATAAATACATCAATCATCGGTATCGCTCCTTACCATATCAAGAAATTCCTTTGCCCCTTTCGACGGTATCCCCACAAGGATCATATTCTCATCCTCAAAGAACGCCGTGGATGTCCTGTGCTTCGGAAGATCATCGGATGTATACCTGTCGGTGAGGTATATCAGCCGCTGATTGGATGACCCCCTCATCGGAAGGCCGTCATCGAGTTCCTCCACATACTCCCCGTCTATGAGCAGATCCACAAGGCCTGCCAGCGGATCGGAAGCTATCTCCTCATACTTATATCCCGTGTAGCATATCACGCCCACATCCCGCTGCTGTCTGAGCCTTGTGAGTATGTCCGCAAGAGCCTCGGACTGAAGGAACGGCTCACCGCCGCTTATCGTGACATGGCTTACATCCGCATCGAGTATCATGCGGAGGATATCATCCGTCTCGTATTCCTTCCCCCCGTCCATATCACGGAAGGAAGGGGAGATACATCCCCTGCATCGTTTATGACAGCCCTGCACCCACAGTGCAAACCGCCTGCCGGGTCCGAGATCGTTCGTCACCGTATACCAGGATACCCGTATCTTCATGAAAGCTCCACCCTGACTTCACCCTCATCTGTCCATTCCCCTTTTGAGAACAGGGAGAATTTCCTCTTCTGACGCATACCGCTCACATGGATACCGTCGCCGTCCGCAGTTATCCTGAATATGACTCTCGTATTCTCCTTGTATTCTGCGGTCGCCCGTCCGAGAAAATGTATCGCACCCCCGTCAGGGTCAAAGGTCGAACGGACGTGTTCCATCCCTCTGTCACGGCTGTACAGTTTCAGTGTTATCATGCCGTCCTCATGGATGAGCCCCTCGGAGGATATGCGTATATCCACCTTGCTGTACGGTGTCCCCGCAAGGGCCGAGGCCTCGAACACGGGCATCTTCCCCATCGACACGGACATAGTGCCGATATCGTATCCTATCGCATCACTGCCCACATCATCCGAAGTATCCTTCACAAGCAGTGCCGCACCTCTTGCCTCCGCATACGACGCATAATACTTCACATTCGGCATATCCGTCACTGTCTCCAGACAGGGCATCACCATCGCATCGCCGCTCACGCAGATGTTCCTCAGATCGCTGCGGCTCATCCTTGCCCCTGACAGTGCCTCATTTATGCCGCTCCTTATCTCTCTGAGCACATCCGACACAAGGTTCTCAAATGTGACCCTGTCATACTCCAGTGTGACATCTTCATGTATATCGAGGGATACGGTCACACTCACACGGTCATCATAGGACAGACCGCATTTGATCCTCTCCGCCGCATTCCTTACTTCATCCAGCTTTGCACTGTACAGTACAGCGTCCGAAAGGTCGATATGATACATGACTTTCAGCTGTCTGAGCATATCCTTATACAGAAGGTCGGTCATGGCATCACCGCAGGGTGCCGTCACAGATGACTGCTTCTCCCCTCTCACAAAGATGTGCGCCTTATGCCCGAAGTACAGCGACAGAGCATCCTGTTCCCCGAAAGCATATGCAGCAAGTGCCCGGGCAGGGTCTGTAACAGTGGATATGCGGGAAGCACGACAGTGTATGAAGTTTTCATATTTATCGTTCGGGATCAGCTTTTCTCCCTCATACTCCGCATCCGACAGCACCCCGTCCCTATACAGAGCAGCCGTGAAATGCTCTTCTCCCCTGTATATGCCCAGCACTTCACCCGAGTTTGCCGAAGGTCTGCTCACAGGCTCCTCAAATCTGCGTGAAGATGCAGGACAGATCACTTCTGCGGTCTTCCTCCTGTAAGGTATCCGTATCTCATCCGTACACGGATAGGCGCACCTGGGAAGGCTCCCCGTCACTTTCGTGCGGTAGACCGTCACAGCCCCCGTCAAAGGCACTTCATCCCTGTACATCACCGTTTTGTTCCTGTCGGTGTAGAGTACGGCAGCCTTTGAGGGATATCTGTCAGCTATCATACCGAGAGCCGCCTCCGCCGTGAGCCTGTTGTCACGGGCGATGCGTGTAAGACCCTTCACCGTGTCCCCAAGGGAGGAACGGCACTCACAGAGGGAGATATCCCTGTCTGTCTCCGCCGCAAGCATCAGAAGCTCCGCCGATGCTATATCGGGCACATCCCCTGTCAGCTTATGAAAGAGCATCATTCCCAGAACGAAGGCATTGTCATCATCAAAGGGACGGTACACCTCATCATAGCCGTCCGAACGGAAATTCCTCACAAGTTCCCCGTCCGTGACAGAAAAATCATCCGGATGTATGATGCCTTCAGCCATGCACATCTGCGCAAATATGTCTATGACTTCATCATTTGCATCCGAGCGTATATCGAGCCATTCTCTGAGTGTCATCATTTCCCTCCGAGCCGAACGTCAAGTCTGTCCTTCCTCTTGCCCTGTATCACCGTGACGGACAAGATCTTGTCCTCCGAAAACCGTGCCTTTAGTATTATCGGATGCTTCCCCATGAACGGCAGTGATATCTTTCTGTGCATCACAGGCACATTCCCCGAAAGTATCACCGTATAACGGGACGGGTCAAACTCACCCGTGAACTCCGCTATCTGTATGTTTATCGCAGTAGCATCCTTTGATGCGGGAGTTATCTCCGCCGTGAGTATCTGACCCGTGCGGATGATCTCGCCCTCTCTGATGAGCACCTCCACGCCTCTGCCGCTGTCACGCAGGAGGCCTATGGTGGTGTATGACCTGTTCTCTACCCGCAGCCTGATGTCGCTGTTGCAGATAGCCGCTCCCTTTGACACCATGTACATCGCATCATCGGGGATGATTATGCGGTCCCTGCCAAACATGGAGGAGAGCAGACCGAGAAGCACCGTCTCATGTGCCATCCCTCCCGCCATTATGACATGATCCACGTCCGATACAGTGTATCCTATCCCCACAAAAGTATTGTCAATGCACCTCTTGTACCTTGCGGCAAGGTCTGTCATGAGCATTGCATACTCCGCCTGTGTGATGCTGAAATCAAGGTCTGCACCGCCGTAGAGATCCCTTACGAACACGAATGCACGATCACCGCTGTAAAGCTGCTTTTTTATGTCAAGGGTCAGCTCCCTCATCCGCCTTACAGCCGCCGCCAGTTCCCTGTCATGATACACCGCCGACAGAGGAAGATCGAGATCCGTGCCCCCGTCCTCGATGAATTTGAGGGACATCGCATGGACGAGCAGATCATCCACATCATTCCCCCCAAGGTGCATATCACGTCCGTGACCTACGGGTTCAAGGCGGTCTGCTCCCACAGATGCACCGATGATGGATGTCTTGAGAAGTGACAGGTCGAATGTGCCGCCTCCCATATCCACCACAAGCACCAGCCTGTCTCCGTCAAGTCTGGTGCTGTATGACACCGCCGCAGCGATGGGTTCGTCCGTCAGGCAGTCCTCATTCGTCTCAAAGCCCGCATTCCTCAGTGCGGTCTTCGTGGCTATCCTCGCCTCGGTCATAAATCCCGTAGGGACGGTGACGAACGCATTGAAGGACTTCTCCGACGGGAAACGGTCCTTGAGTTCCCTGTACACCTCACGCAGTATCTGCGTGGATGCTTCCTGTGCGGTGATCGAAATTCCGCCTATGAAGTACTCCTTCCCGGGTGTGGGCATATTTGCCTTCGCATCATATATCACATCACCCGGAGAGCGCATGGCAGCGTCAAGGGCGGCAGCCCCGACACATATGCGTCCGTTCTCTGCCGCCACCACAGAGGGAAGGAACCGCTTTTCGTCCTCCCTGCCCTGCCTGAATTCAAGGCAGTTCCATATGCCGTTCTCATCAATATAGCTTGCTACCGTGTTTGTAGTGCCAAGGTCTATGCCTACTCTCATACAGTCCCACCCGTTTCATCCCCCGACAAGAGCATAAGGGTGAGGGCAAGCCCCCGCCCTTATGATAAAAGTCAGAAGAATATCTTCTCGTTTATGTAGTTTACAAGATCGTCGAGCTTTACACGCTCCTGCTGCATCGTATCACGGTCACGCACCGTCACGCAGCCGTCCTCCAGCGTGTCAAAGTCGTATGTGATGCACAGAGGTGTGCCTATCTCATCCTGTCTGCGGTAACGCTTGCCTATCTGACCTGCCTCATCATACTCGACCGCAAAATGCTTTGCAAGTGTCTGATAAAGCTCGGTGGACTGGTCTCTGAGCTTCTTTGTCAGAGGGAGCACAGCCGCCTTGACAGGTGCCAGAGCAGGATGCAGGTGCATCACCGTGCGCACGTCCTTCTTGTCGCCCTCGCCTATCTCCTCTTCATCATATGCCTCGCATACAACAGCAAGGAACAGACGCTCTACGCCCAGTGAAGGCTCGATAACATAAGGGATGTACTTCTCGTTTGTCTCGGGGTCAAAGTATTCAAGGGACTTGCCGCTGACATTCATATGCTGTGTAAGGTCGAAGTCCGTCCTGTCCGCAATGCCCCAGAGTTCGCCCCATCCGAAGGGGAAGAGGAACTCAAAGTCCGTAGTAGCCTTGGAATAGTGTGAAAGCTCCTCGGGAAGATGATCCCTGAGCCTCAGATGCTCCTCGGAAAGTCCGATGTCCTTCAGGAAGTTATGGCACTGTGTACGCCAGTAATCGAACCATTCAAGGTCTGTGCCGGGCTTGCAGAAGAACTCCAGCTCCATCTGCTCGAACTCACGCACACGGAATATGAAGTTGCCGGGGGTGATCTCGTTTCTGAAGGACTTGCCCACCTGACCTACGCCGAAGGGCACCTTCCTTCTTGTGGTGCGCTGGATATTGTTGAAGTTCACGAATATGCCCTGTGCAGTCTCGGGACGTAGATAAAGCTCCGACTTGGTATCCTCGGTCACGCCCTGGAATGTCTTGAACATGAGGTTGAACTGTCTGATGGGGGTAAAGTTGTGCTTTCCGCAGACAGGACACTTGATGTTGTTCTCCTCGATGAATTCCATCATCTTCTCATTAGACCAGCCTGCGACCGTATCTCCTGTGAAGTCCTCGATCAGCTTGTCCGCACGGTGACGGGACTTGCACTCCTTGCAGTCCATGAGGGGGTCGGAGAAGTTACCGACGTGTCCGGATGCCACCCATGTCTGGTTGTTCATCAGTATCGCAGAATCCAGTCCCACATTGTAGGGAGATTCCTGAACAAATCTCTTTCTCCATGCGTTCTTGATGTTGTTCTTGAGCTCCACGCCGAGAGGGCCGAAGTCCCATGTGTTAGCCAGTCCGCCGTAGATCTCACTTCCGGGATATACATATCCTCTGCCCTTGCACAGGGCAACGATCTTGTCCATAGTTTTCTCAGTCATTGCAATTCTCCTTATCATATTCATAAGCTGAAAGCTTATTATTTGTTTATCGAGGGTGACCAGTATTCCTGCTCGTAGATATCCGTAAAGCAGTATGTGATCACAATCTTTCCTCCCACATCCTCATTTGAGAGATAGGGCTCATCCGTTACCGTAAACGCATCCCCCAGGTAATAGGTGTCGAAGTAGTTGCCGTCATAGTCGTAGAAGTCACAGATAAGCTCTATCTTATCGCCGCTCTGAAGCTCCGACACAGTCTTTGCCACAGTATCCGTCTGACCGTCGTGATAGTCGCTGACAGTGCCTGTGATGCGCCCGTAGGGTGACTCCTCATCGAATACCACCAGCATCTTCACACGCTCATCGTTGACATATGCGGGTATGTATCCCGAAATGACCTCAGCCCCGTCAACTTCCGATGTATCCGTATGGTAGTATGCGCAGATATGTCCGTCAACTGCGAGCCAGAGACCGCTTGTGTCCGCTATGATGTCATTGCCCTGTGTCTCGAACAGGTTGTCAAGACCCAGATCAGCATAGCCTGTTCCCGTGTCGTAGAACATATTCATGTCTATGCCGTGAACGAGATCCCACTGACTGTCCGAAAGTGTCATGCGGTATTCTCCGCCATTATCGCTCCAGAAGAGCGAGGATGCGTCGAAGTGGTTGAGCGTCAGGTATTCCTCCAGCTCCTCATCCGGCATGGCTCTGTCGGAAAGGAAGTCCGCACTTCCGAGATCGGATATGCTGCTGTAATCGCCGCCGAGGAAGGCACCCAGCAGGGAGCCAACCATATCCGCACCCGTTGCCGAGCTTCCGCCTCCGAAAAGGGAGCCCAGAGGGGATGCGGCTGCGGAGCCGCCCGACACCGCCTGACCTGTGGTCTGAAGGCTTGCGAAGGCACGGATCGCATTGGCATAGGAATCATCCATGCCTATCTCACTGTATTCCGAGCAGGCGGTATCCACATAGGATTTTCTCTGGAGCGGGAAGTATACCGATATGCCGTGTGCATTGGAGATGCCCGACGTCCTGTTGTACTTGACTGCGGACTTTATGGCATCGGCAAGCTCACGTCCCTGGGAATTGCCCACATTTGTCGCAAAGTCCGCCAGATCCACCTGATCTATCCTTGATGACTGGGCAAACTCCCTCGTCACATATCTCGCATCCGATACCTGCTTGTAGTTCTTGTCGGAGATCATGTCGCTCAGGGAATTTGAGAAAGCAGCCAGCTTGTCGGGAACGGTGTTCTTGAATTCCGCAAGGTCGGTGATGGAAAGCGTGGTCTTCTGACCCCTGCACTGCTGGGCGCAGGCTGCGGTAAAGTCGTCGATTATGTTCTGACCTATCTTTATGGTGGACATGGAGGGGTCGGAGCCCAGCTTTGTGAGCCAGTTGGTGTAGTACCAGCCGATGCCGGGTTCCGTTTCCTCTGACGCTATCATGTAATCAGCGTAGTTATCCAGCATAAGTGCAGTCTCGGCAGTCGCCATCAGGCACGCATCAAATCCGATGAAGTCAAAGGTGACTCCGCCGCTTCTGAGCGCCTTGTCTATTTCGCCGAGCCTCATGGAGCCCGCCGACTTGTACTTCTCGTCGTAGCCGTAGCCGCTGACCGAGCCTCCGCCGTGATCCCACATGATGAGCTCATAGCGGTTTGCAGGATAATTTTTCGCACAGTATTTGATGAAGGATGAAAGCGTCTCGGGGTCGGTCATAGGCTTTGCCCCGTCATCCTTGACCAGATTTTCGATGCCGCCTCTCTTCACACGGTAGATCTGGTTGACGGAAGATGATATGCCGTTGGTCTTCCACGCATTGCATCCGCCCGTATAGACAATGATATTCACGTTATCCCCGTAGTCAGCCGATGCCATCTCCCGAAGGTCGTTGGTCGCCATGCCGTACTTCGATTCAAGGTCGGTGCCGCACATATACACCATAAGAGTGATGACATCCTCGCCGTTGCCGAGGATCTTCGTGCGCTTCGCCCTCGAACCGCTCGCCACGGATGTATCCACGTTCTGCGGCGTCACCTGGGGAAGGCTCTGTGTAACGCTCGGCTGCTGATAGGAACTGCTGTCAAAGGTGGAAGTTCCCGTATCGGTATTCCCTCCGCCCCTGCCGAACACCAGCATAAGGATTATGATTATCACCGTCAGCGAACCGCCTCCGAGCGCCGCACGCTGCGTGCCCGACGAGCCCTTCCTGCGTCCGCTGTATCCGTTTGATGAACCGACAGGCCCCGAGCCTAAGCCGTCGCCCCGAAGATGTACCCCTGACGAATTGCCCGTAGTGCGTATCTTTCGTCCCGTGGGACGTCTGTTATCAGCCATGTTTCCTCCTATCTGTCTATCACGGCAATGAACTTGCCGTCACTGTCTATCTTCAGCTTCAGTGTCTTGATATACCGCTTGTAGAATATCTGCTTTTCGCTCTCGCTGGCATATATCCTCGTCTGAGTATAGAGCTGCTCCAGCAGTTCCTGCGAATCCATGCCGATGATGCCGGGAAGTCTTTCCTCTAAGGCGGAAAGCAGCACGAACCGCTTGAATTCCTCCGTATTGCCCGAACAGAAATCGTCTATCGAACAGTAGTATATCTCCCTTGCCGCCAGTGCTTCCTTTATGGCAGCGCCGCATTTGGTATCCTCGTACATCACAAGGAAATCCGCATCGGGAAGGGACGAGATAAGTCCCCAGTAGTCCGAGTCGGAGGACAGCAGGATAAACGACGTGATGCCGTCCCGGTAGAAGTCCCGACAGACTCCCGCCGTCATCTTGATATCCACGAGAGATTTCTGATCTGTGACCCTCTCCACTTCTTCATGCTCCACGGGGATGCGGATGAACTTCTCCAGATGATCCCATCCCGTGCCCGTATGATAGTCGTCATAGAGGACGACCTTTGATATCTTTGACAGCATATCCGCATCAAGATTTTTCAGCACGTTGTACAGCTTGTACGCATCGGAATTTTCGCAGTCCACGACAATGGCTATCTTATCCGAGTCCTCGATGAAGTTGTATATGCTCACCTTTGTATCTTCATGTGCATCACGATAGCGGGATTTGTCCGCTATATAGTCATCGTGCATCTCATATACGGTGGTCAGGAATTTCTTGTCGGAAAAGAGGATATTGCCGCTTTCCTTCGGTTCCCAGTATATATACATCTGGAACGGATAATAATTCAGATTTGCCATGAATTTGTCAAATTCCTTCTTCATCACGCCTTTCTTGTTATAGTGCGGAATGGCAAAGAGTTCCTTTATATACTCCCAGTTTACCCATTCAGGGAATAGATCCCTGCATTTGTCTATATTTTCCGTTATAAGTTTTGTAAATTCAAGCTGATACTGCTCAGATCTGGTATTTGCCTTTATGATCTGATATCCCCATTTTTCCAGTTTTCTGATCTCATCATGGTCGTACCATTCGATGGAATTGATGTTTCGCAGATTGAACCGCATCTCATCGTCGGTCTTTTTGAATTTAAGGAACATGGTCGTGCGCAGCTTGTTCAGATACCTTATCGTACAGGCATCTTTGTTTTCCTTCAGCCTTGCAAGCATTTCACTGTCAAGATACTCATTTATGACTTCTTCTTTCACACCTATCATGAACGCCGCAGGTGTCACGACTTCCCATGTGTCTACCGTCATCCGTATTCCTCCTTCGTTCATTGTTCAGCCATACGCATCAATGCTGCGCATACGACCCCAATAATATATTATACCACATAATTACCGAAATTGCAATAGTTATGAAAAAATTAAGTCGGGTAGAGCGGATCCATATAAAATATGCCGAGCCTGTCAGAAAAGGCCCGGCAGAATAAATATACGAAACGGGTGTGGGCACCGCCTGCCGGGTACGACCACAAGCGAACCCAATGATGAGATATGCCGAGCCCGTCAGAAAAGGCTCGGCATAATAAATATACGAAACGGGTGTGGGCACCGCCCACGGGTGCAGGCTCAGCCCGCTGTTCCCTCCATCGTTAAGCGGTCGTGCCAGATTAATACCGCCTGATGTAAATAAATGAACGAATCGGCTGTCGGCACTGCCGACGTCATATATCGATATCCCTTTTCTCCTTCTTCAGTATGCGCTGTACCGCAAACTTTCCTGATATGGCAGCGATAGGAAGTCCGCCGGGACTCATTATCCACTGTCCTGCCATGTAGAAGTGGTCAAGGCCTTTCAGTACGCCCTTCACCCTGAGCTGCTTTGCTCCGACGGTGGTGACGAACGCCATGTATGCGCCATGGTAGGCATTGCAGTATCTCTCGTAGGTCACGGGCGTCCAGCAGTCAAGGAACTCAAGCCTTCCCTCAAGCTCGGGGAACTCCTTTTCTATGCGGTCGGTCACTTCCTTGATAAGCTCCTGCTTCTTTGCCTTGTACTCCTCTTTGGAGAGGCTCTTCCAGTAAGCGAAGTCCTCATCAGTCTGGGGGATGTTCGTCTGAAGCACTGCCTTCCCTTCGGGAGCGAAGGTCTTGTCGTAGCCGTAGTTCTTTATATAGATGCGGTCAAACTTCCTGCCGCCGATGCCGATGGGCTCACATCCGAAGAAGATCGTGTCCTCACCGCTGAAATCATCGTCTATCTTATAGGCGATCTGAAATCCGCTGGTGGTGGGATATGCCTTGCCGCTGCCGTAAGCCGCCTCAAACTCCTTTGGCATATAGGACTTGTCGAGGAGCCTGCCGAAGAGAAAGCTCGGATCCACCGCAGAGATCACCTCATCAGCCAAGACCTTCTCGCCGCTTTCAAGCTCTATCCCCTTAGCACTGCCCTTTTCGGTGATGATGCGCTTGACAGGCGCATCCGTGTGAAGTTCTCCGCCCATGGACCTGAACTTCTCTATGATCCTGTTTGTCATGGCAAGGGAGCCGCCGATGGGGATATTGCCGTTGCCGCTGGTCATGGTGGCATAGGACACAAGGAAGGAATATGCCGTGTAGTTGGCAGGGAGATAGTCGGTCATCAGCTTTTTCAGGAGCGGCGAACGAAATCTCTCCGCAAGGCCGTTAAGGTCGATGCTGCCGTATTCCTTCATGACCTTGGGCATATTTGCCATGCTCTTCCCCATTTTGATGTAGTCGCCGAAGCCCATCATGTCCATGGGCTTCTCACCGGGGATGGTGCAGCTCTCCGCATACCTGACGTGCTGTATGAACTTGCGTATCTCATCCGCATCCTCGGGAGACAGGGCGATAAGCTCACGCTCCGTCCTGTCAAGATCCTTCCAGAGGGTGGCTTCCTTTCCGTCAAGGCGGCTCGAATAGAACTTGTCCGTATCGGCGTAGGGCGTGTTCTTGTCTATGGCACCCATCGTGTTCCACACCTGCCATACGGAGGTGCTGCTGTCCGTACCCGTGAGCCAGTGGATGCAGTTGTCGATATGGCAGCCCTTTCTGTTCCAGCCCATACATTCGCCGCCTGCCACATGGTTCTTCTCGTATATGGCAGCCTTGTACCCTGCCTTGAGTGCGTATATGCCTGCCGAGAGGCCTCCTATGCCGCCGCCTATTATCACTATCTTTTTCATCTCAGTATTCCTTTCCGTATCCCTTATTTCTTAAGTATCGCCGTTACCCATTCCGTGGGTGGAAGGGGCATATCGGGCGTGATGATGTGCTGTTCCATTATCCCCTGCACACTGCACCAGAACGTATATGCCAGAGCATCCGCATTCCCTTCTCTTATCACGCCCTGCTCCTGACCCTGCCGTATTATCCCTGCGGAGTAGCTCACCTGATCCACCGAGAAGGCAAGCTGCCTTATCTCCTCGGGTATGCCGGGTCTCCTTGCCTGTGACATAAGCACGAACATCTGAAACACCCACGGCTGTTCCGCAGCCGCACCGAACAGCCCGTCTATGGTCTTTGCAAAATAATCGAGGGGATCGTCAAACTCTATCATCTCGGGGCGCTTGCTGAACTCTGCCCCCATCGCCACCAGGGACTTGTACAGTGCTTCCTTTGACTCATAGTAATGAAACAGAAGTCCCACGCTTATCCCCAGCGCATCGGCTATATCGGAGATCTTCGTCTCGCTGAACCCCTTGGACACGAACAGCTCAAGCGCTTTGAGCATGATCTGCTTCTGCCGCATCTCCTTTTGTTCCTTGCGTGTCACTGCATCATCTCCCTGTGGATTTATTGAATTTCAATTCATTGAATTAATATTCAGTATATCACAAATTCCCCTAAAGTCAATAGCCTTTCGCAAATTTCGGCATATTGCACAAAAAAAAAAAAAAAAAACAACCATTTTTTACTGTATTATGATTGTAAAAGTTAAGGAAATATGATATACTTATGACAATATAGTGCTATGCACGGGATAAGGAGGATTATTATGGGCAAAAAAAGAATACTCTCATTTGCGGCTGCGCTGGCAGTTTTGTCAATGAGCGCAGTTCCAGCTTTTGCCGAGGACACCGCAGAAATATCTGCGGAGACTGTCATCATCGGGGAGGCTGCCGAAGTGACTGAGGAGACATCCGAATCAGTGGATACGGATGAAGCTTCCGCCGGGGAAGAGGACACACAGAGCGAGTTCCCTGCCGAGAGCGAAGTGACCGACACCGAACCTATGCTGGAAACAGCCGAAAATGTGCAGTACGCAGATGACTGGTACTCATGGGATGCATCAACAGGCACACTGACCCTCAAAGGGCAGATGCCGGAGACGTCTTGGGATTCTATCTACGGACAAGCTCATGGTGTTGCGTATTATGCAGGCGTTGAAATGTCTCGAATAAAAAAGATAGTTGTAGAACCCGGCACAAAGATATTAGGTGCATCCTATATGTTCTATGGGTTGGAAAACCTTACGGAGATACAGGGACTGGATAACCTTGATACTATCCGGTGTCATAATATGAAATTTATGTTCGGTTTCTGTTCAAGTCTGACAAAACTTGATCTGTCATCCTTTGATACGTCAAACGTTACAAATATGACAGAAATGTTCTATTATTGTAGTTCTCTTGAAACTGTCACCGTATCGGATAAGTGGACGACTGACGGTGTGGTCTCATCAGAAGATATGTTCAGAAACTGCTCATTCCTCACAGGCGAAAAGGGCACTCTCTACAGCAGCTCCCACAAAGACAAGGAATATGCACGCATAGACGGCGGCACATCGAGCCCCGGCTACTTCACATCCGCAGTTGTTCCCGACTGGTTCGAGTGGACCGCATCATCAGGCACGCTGATACTCCAGAATCAGCTGCCCGATACCTCCAGCAGCAACAGCCTTGCCAAGATCGCAGGAATAGACCCATCCGCCGTGAAGCGAGTGTTCGTGACACCCGGTACAAAGACAGGCACCAGCGCATATTATATGTTCTACAACTTTGTCAATCTCACGGACATACAGGGACTCAACAACCTTGACACAAGTGCCTGCACGGATATGACCGGTATGTTCTCGGGCTGTAATGCTCTGTCCTCGTTGGATGTATCATCCTTTGACACATCAAATGTCACAACCATGGCAAGTTTGTTCCAGAATTGCGAAAGTCTGACAGAGATCGACCTTAAAAACTTCAACACATCAAGTGTCACCTCTATGACATTGATGTTCAGCGGATGCAGCGGCCTGACAGAACTTGACCTTCAATCATTCGACACATCAAAAGTTAAGGGCGTTGCATTAATGTTCTCATACTGCACTTCCCTCACCACGATAAAGGTATCTGACAAATGGTCAACAGCATCCGTGGATATGTCAAACACCTTCGCTGCTGCGCTTTTGAGAGGCGGTGTATTCACAGGCTGTACGAACCTCAAAGGCGGCGCAGGCACGGTATATGATGTCAATAATGTAGAGTTGAGAAACGATGTGACATACGCACACATAGACGGCGGAGCATCGAACCCCGGCTACCTCACGGCAGCAAATGCAGCTCCCGAAAAGCCCACAGTAGTCATAAAGACCGCATTCGGCGGCAAGACGGTACAGTTCAACTGCTCCGATCCCGATGCAGAGATCTACTATCAGACAAGCTCCTCCAACATCACCCTTGAAAGCGACCATGTACCGGCAGGTACGACGGTATTCTTCGACAAGCCCATGTCATGGTGGGCTGCGTGCATCTATTTCAAGGCATACAAGGACGGCAAGTGGTCGAAGGACGGCAAGTGGTTACTTCTCAATGTCGATTTAGCAAAGCCGATCATCACACAGTCTGGTAAGGAATCCGAG
>JAFUHM010000022.1 GCA_017468865.1 Oscillospiraceae bacterium
TCAAGGTATTCTTGCACTGCCGCTATGCGTTCTTCATCTGTTAGCTTACTTCCTCTTGACATATAATAACCCCCTTACAGCTTTCACACGCTTTTGTTTTTTCGTGTGTCTACTCTAAGGGGATTATATCAAAGCACTCAGGGGCATTGTACATATTTATGTTGCTAAGCTAAATCAGAATTTATAGTTCTTCTGTCGTACAAACACCATTTTTTATTTCATCAAATCTATAGGGTGACCCTTGTGAATTATAATAATTGATACGAAGTATATGTTCTGTATTTAAATAGAAATGCTGTTCAACCCGATCAATTCTATGCTCTAAAAAATAATCACTATCATCTATTTCCGATAAATCCATATCATAATATTCATTCATATTATATTCGTTACAGCTTAACTGAATATTACCTGAAAACGTTTTAATAACTACCTTATCTTTCATGCATCTCACCATTTATAAATTCCGATTTTTGTCAGTAACAATTATAGCACATCATCTCTGTATTGTCAATAGAAACGCCATAGTACTTCTGACCTTACATCAGAAATACTATGGCGTAAAACTTCTTTATGCGTACCGTTCTTATCGGGCCATAAAAAATGACCCGAGAAATCGGGTCATTTTTGTTTTGAGCTTTAGCTTACTTTCTCTTGGATGCTACCATAGCAGCAGCAGCGAGAGCCATAGCAGTTACAGCAACAGCAGCGGAAGCGTTGCCGGTGTTGGTGCTGGTAGTAGTAGCAACAACAGCGGGAGCAGCCTCTACAACTGCGGGAGCTTCCTCAGCAGCAGGAGCCTCTTCGGTAGCAGGCTCGAACTCGGGCTCTTCAAGAGCGATCTCTTCAACAACCTCTTCCTCAACTGTTTCCTCAACTACTGTCTCCTCAACAGCCTCCTCAGCGGGAGCAGCAGCGGTGTCGCCAACTTCAGCAAGAACATTGCCGTCTGCATCCTCGAGTGTTACCTTTACAACTTCGCTCTTAACAGCGCCGTCCCAGTCACGAACGTTGATCTTGATGAAATCATCGGTTGCCTGGAAATCGCAGGGAACGGAAACTGTCCAGGTTCCGTCGCCGTTGTCAACAGCCTGATCGTACTGAGTCCAGCCCCAGTTATCGGAAGCCTTCTGGATAATAACAGCGCCGTTGAATGAGTCGTCCTTGACAGTAACGTCGCAGGTCTTGACATTCACGGTATCACCGTACATATCTCTCATGTTCATGTGTGCGCCCCACTCATCTTCGAGAGCGTAGTCCTTGATCATAACAGCATCGTCATCATTGATCTTAGCGCTTACGGAAGTGCCTGCAACGAAGGAAAGAGCGGCAACAGCAGCAGCACCTGCAAGAATCTTCTTGAAGTTCATAGTAATTCTCCTTACTTTATTTATCTCATGCGGACCGCATCGGATGCGGCCCGCACATATACATTACTTTCTCTTGGAAACTGCCATAGCAGCAGCAGCGAGAGCCATTACACCTACAACAGCAGCAGCGGATGCGTTGCCGGTGTTGGTGCTTGTGGTAGCCTCAACAACAGCGGGAGCAGCCTCAACAACTGCGGGAGCCTCTTCTGCGGCAGGAGCAGCTTCTTCAACTACAGCCTCTTCAACAACAGCTTCTTCAGCGGGAGCCTCCTCAACAGCGGCCTCTTCAGCGGGAGCTTCCTCTGCGACCTCAGCTGCAGCAGCGCCGTCAACGCCGAGTGCGATAGGATTGCCGTCAGCATCGAGGAACTCGATGTTATCTACATAAAGGATGTAACCGTTGTCGCTTGCTTCCCATACCTGGAGTGCGATGAAAGGATTGGTGCCTTCCATGGTAAATCTGGACTTGGGAAGAAGGAACTTGATCTCAGCCTTGGCAACTTCGGATTCCTGACCGGGCTCATAAGCGCCGATGTCGAACTGATTGCCCTGTGACCAGTCGGGGTTCTTCTGGAATCCCTCACCTGTCATGTTCTCTCTGTCGAAACCGCCTGCCGCACCAAGTGCGCCGCCCTTCCAGTTGACGGTAGCGTCAGCATCTGTGGGAGCTGCATGGATATCCATGGTAACGCTCATGATCTGGGTAGCGGACTCTCTGGGCATGATGCTGTCGAGGTCGAACCAGATCTTAGCCCACTCGCCCTGTGCCACAGGCAGTGTGAGCTGCTTGGAGCCGTCATGATCGGTGACAGTCAGACCGTCCTTAACGCAGGTAGCGCCGTCGGTTGCGAGGTAAGCGAAGGAATAATCGCCGTCCTCGAAGTCGATCTTGTCAGCACCTATTGCAGAAGTGCTTGCGGACATTGCAGAAACAGCAGTTGCGGCCATAGCCAGTGCTGCTACACCGGCAAATATCTTTTTCATATGATCCCCTCCTATAGGAATACTTATGGATATTGTTATTATAGCATATCTTTTTTCCAATTGCAAGCATTTATTTACATAATTCTGCCCAATTTTTGCGATATATTCTTGTAAACTGTTATTAATTGCCACACTGACGGCAGGTATCCGCCGAAAAAGATCCCCTCTCAAATGAGAGGGGATCGGATAAGCATATCAAGCTATCAGCAGAGATCTCTTACTTTCTCTTGCTGATGACCATTGCAGCAGCAGCGAGTACCATTACGCCTGCAACAGCAGCAGCGGATGCGTTACCGGTGTTGGTGTTGGTGGTAGCTGCGGGAACAGCGGGAGCTGCCTCTACAACTGCGGGAGCTGCTTCAACAGCGGGAGCCTCTTCTGCAACAGCAGGAGCTTCTTCTACAACAGCTTCCTCAACGGGAGCCTCTTCTACAACTTCCTCAACAACGATCTCGTCTTCTTCAACGACATCCTCAACTACAGCCTCGGTCTCAGCGGGAGCCTCGGGAGCAGCTTCGGTCTCAGCTACGGTAGTCTCCTCAGCAGCGGGAGCTGCAGCAGCTACAGCGCCAAGGCTGAGTGCATTGCCGTCCTTGTCCTTGAGAACTATATTGTCGATATAGAGGTTGTAACCGCAGGTAGCACCGAGTACAACTTCCTCAGTCTCGTTGCCGTCATCGTCGGTCTTCTTGTTTACGGTAGCCTTGTTAGCGTCAGACTTCCATACCATTACACCGAAGAAGGGGTTTGTGCCGGTAGCAGTGTACTTGGAAGAGGGGAGAAGGAACTTCTTCTCAACAGTAACTGTGGGAGAGTTCTCATTTACATTGTAAGCGGAGATCTCAAAGTCGCCGCCCTGGCTCCACTCAGGATCGGTCTGAGCTGCACCGCCCTGCATCTTCTCTCTGTCAAAGCCGCCTGCAGAACCCATTGTGCCGCCCTTCCATCCTACTACAGAGCTGTCATCCTCGGGAGCAGCTGTGATGTCGAGGGAGATGGAACCTATCTGTGTAGCAACATCTCTTGCGCAGATGCTGTCAAGGTCAAACCAGATCTTGGGCATCTTGTCCTTGGGGATATAGAGGTGGAGTGCCTTGGAACCGTTGAAATCAACTACTTCAAGACCGCTGGATACGCAGTCAGCAGCATCGGTGTTGAGGTAAACGAAAGAGCAGTCGCCGTCCTCAAAGTCGATCTTGGTAGCACCCTCGGAAATTGCGGATGCGCCTGCGGAAAATACGCTCATTGCGGATGCAGCCATTGCCATGGAAGCAACGAGTGCAAGTGTCTTCTTCATCTTCATAATTATCTCCTCCTGTGAGACTTTTTCTTGATAACCCCATTATATCACACTAATTCTCAAAATGCAATACTTTTCGGGGATTATTTTACTTTTTTCTGGAAACTGCGCCAACAACGGCAGCAGCAGCCATAACAGCAAGAACAGCTACGGTAGAAGTGTTGCCTGTCGGTGTGTTTGCGGTAGCTTCAACGACAGCGGGAGCAGCCTCTACAACTGCAGGAGCCTCCTCAGCGGGTGCTTCCTCGACAGCAGGAGCAGCCTCTTCAGCGGGAGCTTCTTCAACAACTTCCTCTGCGGGTGCCTCCTCAGCAGGTGCAGCTTCCTTGTCAGCAAAGCAGTATTCCTTGCCGAGAGCATCGGTGGTGTATGCGATGTCAGCCATCTTAGCATCAGCCTTCTCAAAGTCAACGCTTGTTACCATGCAGGACTTGAGGGAGAAGCACAGACCTGTGTCGCCGAGCGCATCGATAGCGTCAGCAGCATATACGAATGTGAGCTCTGTGTCATCCTTGTTCACGCAGATCCATCCGTCGGACTTTACCGTCAGATCATCGGCAGTGAATGTGCCGGGGTGGAGGTAGTTGAACTCCTCGGACGACTGAGATATCCAGCCGTTGTCGTAGTCAACAGGGTTGATGAGATACTGATCGGCAAGACCGAACTTGTCGTAGATCTCAACGTGCATGGTGATCTTGACATCGCCGCCGACAGCCTTGAGCTGTTCCTTGGTGATACCGAAGCCCATGTTCGACCAGTCACCGGGATACTCTTCAGCAGTACCGAGAGTGACTGTCTCCGCAGCAGCGCTTACAGCACACATGGAAGCTGTGAGAGCAGCAGCTGCGACCGCAGCAGTGATCTTCTTAAAATTCATTTTCTTTATCCTCCGTTTATGTAAACTTGTGGTTTACTTCCTTCTTGTCAGAGCGGCAGCTGTGCCTGCAAGAGCCATAACAGCGGCGATCGCAAGAACAGGTGCGTTGCCTGTGGGGGTGTTAGCAGTAGTCTCTACGACTGCGGGAGCAGCCTCGACAACAGCAGGTGCTTCCTCAGCGGGAGCCTCGGCAGCAGGAGCTTCTTCCGCAACTTCCTCGGCGGGAGCCTCCTCGACAGGTGCGGATGCAGTGTCGGCTGTCTTCTGAGCTATCTCATTGCCGTCCTTGTCCTTGAGTACGAGGTCGGAGAATGTGATGGTAACGCCGTTTGACTTGAGAGGCTGGCTTGACCAGTCCATGAATACGAACGTACCTTCCTCAGCCGATGCGGGAACGGAAGAGGGGAGCAACCACTTGAAGCTGTCCTCCACAGTCTGGGTATCGTTCCATATGGGGGCACCATTCTCATCATATTCATCGGGGGAAAGGCTGAAGCCTGCGGAATTGCCCGTTGCAGCATAGCAGCCGCCGCCGAGCCATCCTACCTCAGTGCCGGTGAATGAGGAAAGACCTGTGTAAGTGATCTTCCATGAGCCTTCATAGACCTTGGAAATATCTGCGGGATCTGCAAGCACTTCCGAGAGATTGATAGCGACCTTGGTGATCTCACCGTCATTGACTTCCTCGACGGTGATGCCGTTCGCATCAAAGCTCAGGATGTTGCAAGTGTCAGGATTCTCGTCAGCATAAGTAGCTTTGGACCAGTCTGCGGCACTTACAGATGAGCCGAGAACAGCCATGACAGCCAATGCAGCGATACCTGCAAAAACCTTCTTCATTTTGAACTCCTCCATATGCGATAATTTCTCAGACTACGCATTTATATTCAAATTATATCACTATATCAACAAATATACAATTATGACTTTTCACAATCTTTTCACTTAATTTTTGTGTTGTTTTGATAATTTTTGACCCAAAAGTTGGTTATATGTCATTATTGAAGCCGCTTTTTCTACTTCACGTTTATTTAAAATGACAAATTACAATTTGTAGATTTGAGTCCCCGAAGCCCCTGTCAAAGGCGGTAAAGATCCCGATATGAAGCCGATGACAGCCCGAATTGCATATCCGCCGCACAGCCCTGCCTTACCGGGGGCGATGCCATTTAGTTAAATTCCACAATTTTTTCCGTTAAATAACATCTTTTATAACAAAAATCAGTTTGTTTTTTAATTTTTTATGTAATTGCCCTTGACAAACGAAAAAAAAAGGAGTAAAATCATAAAGGATACGGAGAACGATATGAATGTAAGTTTCTATTCTGAAGCATCCGATGAGGAACTCGCCGCCCTGCTCAAGAGCCCTGCCGAAGGGCACAGGCGCACCGCAGTCCTGACGGAGCTTTTTTCACGGTATATAGCCTTTATGAAGGATATGGCATCCCGTATGTGCGGCACGCCCTCGGATTACGAGGATCTTCTGCACGAGGGAATGAGAGGCTTCATTCAGGCGGTGGACTGCTTTGACCCGGAGAGAGGGAAGAGATTTTTCCCCTTCATGTGGTCCTGTGTCCGCAACCGTATGACCGACTGGCTCAGGCGAAAGAGCGACCCTGTGGATGCGGACAGCGATGAGGTCGGCAGCGTCACGCAGGTGTCACCCGAGATGAGCGTGGTGGTGCGTGAGATGATAGATGACGCATTGTCACTCCTTTCCCCCCTTGAGGCAAAGGTACTGCTGATGAAGTACGCAGGCTATTCCTTCGAGGAGACGGGCGACAGGCTCAGCGTGTCACGCAAGGCCGCAGAGAACGCTGCCGCAAGGGCGCAGCGCAAATTAAGGATATACGCCCGATAGGGCTGTATACAGACCTAAGTACTATGCAAAGCATCTAAAGTTGTTTACAGGGTGTGATCATAGTTCCAAGTCCATTATTTTTTAAGAGAGGTAAAGATCATGTTTGAGGACAAAACGCTTGTCTGCAAAGACTGCGGAGAGGAATTCATTTTCACCGCCGGTGAACAGCAGTTCTACGCTGAGAAGGGCTTCGAGAACGAGCCCCAGAGATGCCGCAACTGCCGTCAGGCTCGCAAGAACAGCAGAGCTCAGAGAGAGATGTTCGTAGGTGTCTGTGCTGAATGCGGAGGCGAGGCTAAGGTGCCTTTCACTCCGAGAGAGGGTCAGCCCATCCTTTGCAGCGACTGCTTCGCAGCAAAGCAGAGAGCATAATCCGGGATCTTGTCCCCCGCCTTTACAGGCGGGGGATTTCGTGTATCTTGATGAGGACATATGCCGCAGCCCCTTGCGGTCTTCCGCTCACCGCCCGTTTTGAGAAAAATTTCCCATATCTCTTGTATTTTCGGAAAGAGTGTGCTATAATTAGTCTATCATATCTGTTTCGGAGGCTATTATGCTCGACATTCGCTTTGTAAGGGAAAACCCCGATATCGTAAAAGAAAACATAAAGAAGAAATTCCAGGACGACAAGCTCCCCCTTGTCGATGAGGTCATAGACCTTGATGCAAAGGCAAGGGCTGCCCAGCAGGAGGCTGACAAGCTCCGTGCCGACCGCAACCGCATCTCCAAGATGATAGGCGGATTTATGGCGCAGGGCAGGAAGGACGAGGCTGAGGAGGCAAAGAAGCAGGTGACGGAGTTCTCGGGCAGGCTCGAAGAGCTCGAACAGCTCGAAGCCGACCTCTCCGCCCGCATAAAGAAGATCATGATGACCATCCCCAATATCATCGATCCTTCCGTCCCCATCGGCAAAGACGACAGCGAGAACGTGGAGATCACCCGCTACGGCGATCCCTTCGTACCCGATTTCGAGATACCCTATCACACCGCCATAATGGAAAAGCACGGCGGCATCGACCTTGAAAGCGCCGCAAAGGTAGCAGGCAACGGATTCTATTACCTTATAGGCGACATCGCAAGGCTCCATTCGGCTGTGACCGCCTACGCAAGGGACTTCATGATAGACAAGGGCTTCACCTACTGCATCCCGCCCTTCATGATACGCTCGAACGTGGTGACGGGCGTCATGAGCTTTGCGGAGATGGATGCCATGATGTACAAGATAGAGGGCGAGGATCTCTACCTTATCGGCACATCCGAACATTCCATGATAGGCAGATTTATCGACACCATCCTTGAGGAGGACAAGCTCCCTCTGACCCTCACATCCTATTCCCCCTGCTTCCGCAAGGAGAAGGGCGCACACGGCATAGAGGAGAGAGGCGTTTACCGCATACATCAGTTCGAGAAGCAGGAAATGATCGTTGTCTGCCGCCCCGAGGAGAGCATGGAGTGGTTCAACAAGATGTGGGCATACACCGTTGAGCTGTTCCGCTCGATGGATATACCCGTGCGCACCCTTGAATGCTGCTCGGGCGACCTTGCCGACCTGAAGGTGAAGTCCATAGACGTTGAGGCATGGAGCCCCCGTCAGAAGAAGTACTTTGAAGTCGGCAGCTGCTCCAACCTTGGCGACGCACAGGCACGCAGACTGGGCATCCGTGTGAAGGGCGACCGCAAGTACTTCGCCCACACCCTCAACAACACCGTTGCCGCTCCTCCGAGAATGCTCATCGCCCTCATAGAGAACAACCTCAATGAGGACATGACCATCCGCATCCCCGAACCTCTCCGCAAGTACATGGGCGGCAAGGAGATCATAGGCTGACGCTTCTCCCGAACGGGAGAAAAACCGACAAATAATGCCCATATAATTTGTGAATAATCACGATAACAAAAATCCGCTTTTGATATAGACAAAAGCGGATTTTTAAGTTATAATTAGTATGTGTAACTATTTTGTAATTTATGTTTCAGGGCATGGGAACGGGATCCCGCTCTCCGCCCTCTGAGGTGATATATGCGAGTTATAACCGGTACTGCAAGGGGAAGAAAGCTCACCGCCCTTGAAGGGGACAGCGTCCGCCCCACTTCGGATATGGTCAAGGAAGCCATATTCTCCATAATCCAGTTCGACATCGACGGAGCGATGGTGCTCGACCTGTTCAGCGGCACGGGTCAGCTCGGGATAGAAGCGATCTCAAGAGGGGCTAAGGAATGTCGCTTCGTGGATCAGTCATCGGAGTCCCTGAAAGTCAACCGTGAGAACATCGCACTGTGCGGCTTCAACGGGAAGGCGACCGTCACCCAGGCAAATGCCGTCGATTTCCTGAGACAGGCAAGACTTACTTTTGACATAGCACTTCTCGACCCGCCCTACAACAAGGGGCTTATCGGCGAGGCTCTCCCTCTGCTGGCTCCCCATATGTCGGAGAGGGGGATCATCGTCTGTGAACATGAGAAGGAACTCTCACTTCCCGATGAGGTGGGCGGCATGATAAAGAAGAAGACATACCGCTACGGCAAGATAGGTCTTACCGTGTACCGCAGACCGGAAGAATAAGATCTGTTACGGAGGAGTAAAAATTGAAGATAGCAGTTTGTCCCGGCAGCTTCGATCCCATCACCGTCGGGCATCTTGATATAATCAAACGTGCAGCAGCCATATTTGACAAGGTGATCGTCGTGGTGGCGGTAAATCCACAGAAGACCTCATCCTTTACCCCTATGGAGAGGATGGAGCTGATAAGGCGCTGCATCAGGGGACTTGACAACGTGGCGGTGGACATGACGGAAGGCCTTATCGTGGACTATGTGAAGCGTGCCGACGCAGGCGTTGTAGTCAAGGGACTGCGTGCTATGACAGACTTTGAATATGAATTCCAGATGTCCCTTATCAACCGCAGCATATCCGGGGGAGTGGAGACAGTGTTCATGACGGCAAGCGCCGAGCATATGTATCTGTCCTCCTCCGCAGTAAAGCAGGTGGCATACTACGGCGGCGATATATCCGCATTCGTGCCTGCTGAGGTGCATGAGGACATAAAGAACAGACTTACTTCTAAACTTTGCGTATGATTTTACTTTAATATACAGACTGTATATCTTCTTGAAGGAGAACGGCAGACAGCACAGGGCATCAGCCCCACGATCAAAACTATATTGATGATATGGGAGGACACTATGGCACAGGAACTTGTAAGATCTCTGCTTGAGCAGATGACGGATCTGCTCATGACGGCTAAGACCGCACCCATTACGGGCAAGAAGCAGATCGACGGCGAGGTGATGCAGGATCTTATCGACAAGGCAATGATGAACCTGCCCGCTGAAATGAAGCAGGCGGAGCAGATCGTAGCCGACCGCAAGAGCATCATCGAGGACGGCAACCGCAATGCCGAGGAGATAATCACCCGTGCGGAGCAGCGTGCAAGAGATCTCACTTCCAACGATACCATAACCAAGGCTGCAAAGGCTAAGGCAGAGGAGATCGAGAAGCAGGCGAAGGAGCAGGCAAAGGCTGTAAGGAAGGCGACCGATGACTACATCATCAAGAACCTGACCCGCACTGAGGAGATACTTACCGCAAATCTCCAGCAGATAATGCAGTCTATCGACGCTGTGAAGCAGGCAAAGGCAGTTATCGAGACAAAGATGTGACAAGGAGACAGAGATCTTATGGAGATAAGAAAAATTCATATGGGCAAAGCCCGTTTTGCTGTTGACCTGGGCGACGGCTCGGAGAGAGGCGAATATGTAAATCAGGACTATATCCTGCACAAGCTGGGCAGGCCTCACCGTGCGGTATCGCTCATGTACTGCTACTACCCCTTTGACAAGGAGTTCCCCGGCAGGATATCGGAAGTGATGAAGGATGCCAAAGTCTCCTTCCAGTGGGATTACCCCTACGACGACTACTTCACATACAAGGGAGGCATCGGCGGAAATACCGACGGTGAGCCCTTCGGGCAGATGAGAGACATCCGCCGCCACGGTCAGGACGTCAACCTCACCCTTACCCTTGACCCCAACTGCACGGATGAACAGCTCATCGCCATCGCAAAGGATCTGCGCCCCTTCGGAAGGATGATGCTCCGCATCAACCATGAGGCAACGGGCAGCTGGTTCAGCTTCACCAAGCGTGCATCCTACAAGGAAGTGGGCGACTTCTTCGTTCACTTCACCGACATCATCCATGAATATGCCCCCAATGTGAAAACCGTTGTCTGCATAGGCGGCATAGAGGATCTGAACAAGACCGAGATGGAGATGGAAGAGGAGTTCAAGGCTACCATCCCTGCTGCCGACATCTGGTCGGTGGACAAGTATATGGCTCTGCACTGGGGCTGGCCCTATGACGTGGCAAAGAAGGGGGGCAACTCCTTCGCAAGATACAGCGTCCGCACCACCTATGAAAAGACAAAGGCTTCATACGAGAGGTTCAGGTTCCTCAACGGCGGCGAAGGCAAGCCCATGACCATGGCTGAGTTCAATGCGGACGGCGACGTTACCGGACCCTACGATCAGGCGGCTATGGTAAAGGAGTTCTGCGACATCCTTGTGAACGAAAATGCGGACTGGTTCTCCGGCTTCACCTTCTATCAGTTCCGTGACAGGGGAAGGCTGGGGCTTGAGATCGAAGACCCCAATTACCCCGACTGCGGCATAGAGCAGCCCGTGCTCAAGACCTACAAGCAGATAATACATTCCGAGCCCTTCAAGCCCGCTATGGAGACAGGCGATGCCCTGGAGCTCCCCGTGAAGCTCCGCTGGGGCGGTGCGGAGGATTCCGACGGCATATCCATTCCCGTCCACTTTGACTCACAGCCCCATTTCTGCGAGCTGTACTTTGAAGATGAGGGCAACTACATCATTGAGATAAACGGCAGATGGTTCTACAAGTCGCCTTCCGCAAAGGTGATAGACCTTATGGAGGCATTCTATGAGTGTCCCCTTGACGGTGCGGCTGATATGGATATCAAGATATTCGCCCCTCCCGCAGCAGGAGAGAATGACCCGTCACAGGGCGAGTCCTGGGCGACCGACTATTACTATACTATGGAGAAGCTCCCTGAGATAAGGATAGAGTGCGAGCCTGTCACAGGCAGGATAGACTGATCTCACCTTTCTCACGATCCCTCACCTAAAACGGAGGTGTTACGATGGCTGAGAAACGACTTGCGTCATTTGCGGTCTTTAAGCCTACGATGTCATATGAGACACTGACAGGAAATTTCCAGATGGACGGCTTTCATCAGATGATGCGGTTCATACCCTCATCGGGAATGGACACCATCTATCTGCATTACAGGGACATCATGGATGCGGATACGGTAATGAAGATGTCCGCCTATGCTTCCCTCACTCCCTCCCCGGAGGAACAGGCAAAGGAGGGCGAGGAACCCTATATCGCCGAATTCTACCTCTATGTCATGCTCAACGACCCCGACAGGGGGAACGTGCGCATACCCTTCATTTTCCAGAAGACACTGGCTGACTCCGTGCTCGGAAAGCGTGCCATCGAGGACAGCTATGTGCTCAAGCGTTGGGTGAGAGGCGCAATGAAGGAACAGATACTCGACACGGCTTACGCATCGGAAGAGGAACTGCGTGCGGAGGAAGAGCAGGTGCAGCAGAAGGATGCTCTGGTGTGGACCTGTCCGAAATGCTCATACATCAATCTGGGTATGCGCTCCATGTGCATGAACTGCGGCGTATCAAGGGCGCAGGTGCTCAAGGAGCAGGGAAGTATCATCGACAGGAACATGGGCAGGCCGCTGGCGAAGTTCACCGTATTCGAAGCGTCCCGCAGCTGCGAGATGCTCACGGGTCTGTTCGAGGACGACACCGTTCATCAGATGTTCCGCTTCACTCCAAATACGGGCGGTACGGTGCAGTATCTGCATTACCGTGACATACTGGATGTGGAGGCGGTGCAGAAGACTGCCGTGGTCACCAGCGAGGAATCGGACAGCTACGGCCGTGAGGATATCTACCTTACCGAATTCTACATCTACATCATGCTCTCACTGGAGAACCGTGCTTCGCTGGATATACCCTTCATCTTCCAGCGGACGCTGCATGACAGCGTACTGGGACGGCGTGCGGTGGACAATGCCAACACCGTCAAGAGATGGCTCCGTGATGCTATGCATGAGCCTGCCCGTGAGGGTGCGTTCGCCGATGCGGATACTATCGCAGAAATGGAACTTGGGCGCAATGACCCCTACGGATGGGTATGCCCCCTCTGCGAATATCCCAACCGCAGTTCCCGCATAAAGTGCCTTTCCTGCGGATACGACACCATGAACAAACCGAAGAACTGACGAAAAGGGCTGCTTTCGGGAAAGCAGCCCTTTTATCATATGTGGGAAAGATCAATAGACGGGTGCAGGCACCGCCTGCCACTGCCTGCTTTTATCATGATATGTGGGGAAGATCAGTAGATGGATGAAAAAAATAAAACGGAGCTGATGTGGTTAAGCTCAGATCGGGTGCAGGCACCGCCTGCTATCATATGCGGATGAGTATTCCTATGATTATCATGAGGATGATGAACCAGATAACGAGGGTGGGGAGTGCGTAGATGCTCTTCTTCTTTCCCGTGTTGCGGTCATTCTCCGCTTCCTCACGGCATTTGTCCATTACGTCCTCGGGGATGGCGGATATGGCGAGCCCTATTAGGGGCGGAAGGATGAGGATATCGTCAAAGTAGCCCAGCACCGGCACAAAGTCGGGGATGAGGTCGATGGGGGACAGGGCATATGCCACCGCAAGCCATGCGAATATCTTGGCGGTGAGGGGCGTTTCCTTATGGGACAGCGCCTTGAAAAGGACGGGTATCTCACTGAGGACATCTGCCGCCCTCTCTTTAAGGGAGAGGGGCATCTTTTCTGCGGAGAGCATATCCACCTGCATCTCCCCGGTAAAGGTGATGTCATATATTTCCTGAGTCGGCTCACAGTGGACTGTCAGCGTATTGTCCCTGAACTCTATCCATTCGCAGTCGGAGAGGGCGCTCCACAGCCCGGGGTACTCGCTCTTGTATATGGTGCGTGACTTTTTGGTATGGATATTCTTTTCGGTATCCATGAGCAGCCGCTGACGGGTGGTGACTCTGAGGGGAGCGGGGAGCAGGAGCCTTGCACTTGCCCTGACGGGGGAAGATGATCTGTTTAAGGGTGAGCGCCCCGGCAGGATAAGGTCATTTACGGAAAGCTCCAGACCCTCATGATAGGCGGCTTTCTCCACAACGGCACGGGAAAGGTCAAATGTTTCCATAATTCACACATATGACCGACAGATCATGCCGGTCATTTCTTCTCGATAAGTTCGTTTATGTTCATGTCCAGCTTTTCACGGATGCCCTCCATAAGGGGATTTATCCAGTTGCCCCTGAGCATTTCCCTCAGCTCTGCGATCAGGTCTGTGCCGCTCTCGGGAAGTATCTCCTTATCCGGGTGCATATGAGGGAAGGCACGCAGGAGACGGCGCTCCGCCTTGTCTGCGGTAAATGCCATATACGCATCGTACCTCATGCCGATAAGACGCTTTGCATCCGATACGCTCTCCTTTATGTCGGCGGACAGGTTATCTGCCTGCACCTGTGCGGCAGCCATGTTCTCATGGACGGCAGCCGATGTGTCAAGGGCAGCAGTCCCCAGTGCGGAACCCAGCTTTTCTGCGCTGTCGTACATCTTTGAGTTGAGCTCGGCAAACTGCCTGATATGCAGGGTGAGCCTCTTTGCGGCGGCAAAGGAGACTGCCGTATCTATAAGGATAAGCACTGCCGCAATACACAGGAAGATGATGCCCACGGGATGAGGGATAAGGTTTACTGCCTTGAGTATGGGGGGGATGATGAACGTCTCACCGATAAGGCACACAAAGCCCCATTCAAGAGTAACTTTCAGGCAGATGTAGCCGTGGAAGTTGAAGGGCTCATCGGAATAATCCCACCACTGATTATGGAAGACCTTCTTCAGAAGAAGCCCTACCATAAGTTCAAAGGCGGTGCATATGAGTGCGGAGACCACAAACAGGGGCAGGGGATCGTCAAGCACATCCCGGAGAAGGACGGTGATGATGTTTGCACCAAAACCGTAGATCGGACACAGGGGCATCGCAAGGAAGCCCCTGTCCGAATACTCGCCCATTTTCAGAGTGTGGACGCAGACTTCCATTGCCCAGCCGAGGAACGACCATATGACGAACAGCATCATCATCTCATAGGGGGAGAGCCCCAGTGCAGGTACGGTATCAAACATTATCGGTTTTGTCCGTATTCTCTGCTGTCACGTCCTCTGTGCCGGTCTTTTCGCTCTGTGCATCTTCTTCAAATATCTTGGACAAGGCATCGGCAAAGTCATTAAATCCCTTTTCGATCTCGTCGGTGGCTTCCTTCAGGTCACGCTCCATATTCTCACAGAGCTTGCCTGTCTTGACATCTTCGCAGAACTTCTCGGTATCATGACGAAGTCCGTCTGCCATTGCCCGAAACTGCGCCTTGTCCTCCTCGGGGATGGTGGGGAGATCCATTCCCTTGATAACTTCGCTTACTCCTGCGAGGCTTACTTTAAGCTGTTCGATGTGGTTCAAAAGTTCTTTGGTCATGATAAACTCCTTTCGCTGTGTACCTTGTTACGAAAAAGATCATTCGGGCTTGCGTGCCATTATCTCCATGCACATCCTGCCGTTGTGATAGGGGCATTTCCACTCGTTGACCATAGTAAAGTCAAGAAGGGGCTTGCCGTCCTTATCCACCTCAGCCCACCATTCGCTGCCCTTGCGGGGGTCGATCTGGTACTTCTTTATCCACTCCATAACCTTGACTGCGGCGGTAAGGAACTTCTTGTCGCCGCTGTGCTGATAGGCATTGACAAAGCCGACTACCGTTTCTGCCTGTACCCACCAGATGCGCTTGGTGTTGATGAAGTCATTGTCACGCTCGTTGTTGAGAGAGCCCGAAACAGGATCATATGCGATGTTGTAGATGTTCTCGGCAATGCGAAGGTCGTATGCCGCCCACTTCTCACGGAGCGCCTCATCTCCCAGAACATCGCAGGCACGGTCGATGAGCCACTGTGCTTCGATGTCGTGGCCGTAGGAATGGATGTCGCCGATGACGTTCAGCTCACGGTCAAAGAAGACGAGGAGCTTATTGTTGTCATGGTCGAAGATCTTGTTCTCGGTGATGTCAAGGAGGAAGCGGAGCCTCTCGCTGACACGCTCATCGTGGCTGACCTTGTAGAGGACGGTGTATGCCTCGATAAGGTGAAGGACGGTGTTCATGGTCTTGTCCGCCATGAGGCCGTTCTCGCTGAGGGCATCGTTCTCGATGAGGTGCCATGTGCGGTCGAAGGCTTCCATATAGGCGATGTCGTCGGTGCATTTCTCCTCAACGGTGTCGAAGAGGTCAAAGGCAAGTTCGAGCGCATCGGAGTTCCCGCTCGCCTCGAAATAGGTGGAGAGGGCATATATGGCAAATGCCTGATTATAGGTGTGCTTCATGGTGTCAAGGGGGCTGCCGTCGTAAGCCATCATCCAGTAAACGCCGCCGTACTCCCTGTCTACGCAGTGAGCGGAGAGGAAGTCATAGGCATGAGCCGCATTGTCAAGGGCTCTTGCGGCAATGTCGGGATCGGACTCCCTGAGAGTGAGGTATACACTCGAATAGAACCAGAGTATGCGGGAATTAAGGATAACGCCCTTTCCGCCCTTCTTGTCAAGGACGAGGTCGTTGTCCATCTGTCCGTAAAATCCGCCGTGCTCCCTGTCGATAAGTGCATCCCAGAAGGGGATGATGTGGCTCGTAAGCTCTTTTTTGCAATCTGAAATAAGCATAATTCTCCTCTTTGCAAAATACGTCCATACGGTGATGGACGTATTTTCTCCAAACAATGTAACTTTCGTTTGTACAATGTACCAATAATATGGTACATCTATTGACTTTGCGGTAGTTCTGTGATATCATATGCAGGATCACTTTACGTCTCGACCATGGCAATTCTTATATTTCTTACCGCTTCCACAGGGGCAGGGATCGTTTCTGCCTATCTTGTTGGCACGGCGGGGAGATGCTACAAAGGAACCGTCATCGGGAGTTTCGACAGGCTCGGCAACTCTCTCACGCTGAGGCTCTTCGTTGTTGTTGACCTGGATGGTGAACAGCAGGCGGACTGTCTCATCCCTTATGGACTCGATCATTGCATCGAACATCTCGAAGCCTTCATAACGGTACTCGACAACGGGGTTCTTCTGACCGAATCCACGAAGTCCTATGCCCTTGCGCAGTTCTTCCATGTCGTCTATGTGAGCCATCCACTTGGTATCGACTACCTTGAGGAGGATAACTCTCTCCAGCTCACGGAGGACATCCGAACCGATATCCTGTTCACGCTTCTCGTAGAATTTAGCGGCACGTTCGGAGAGGTCTTCGATGATCTTCTCCTTGGTCTGCTTTTCAAGCTCCGCACCCTCCCAGCGGAAGTCGTCCTCGGTGGTGAGAAGACCTGCGAAATGCTCACGGAGACCTGCAAGGTTCCAGTCCTCCTGGAGAGAACCGTCCACGATGTAAAGATTGGTGCCGTCTGTTACCCAGTCCTTTATCATCTTCTGGATGTACTCACGGAGATCCTCACCGTCAAGCACCTTTGCACGCTGGTCGTAGATTATCTTACGCTGCTGTGACATTACGTCGTCGTAGTTGAGGACGTTCTTTCTGATGGAGAAGTTGCGTCCCTCCACCTTCTTCTGAGAAGATTCTATGACGCCCGTGAGCATACGGGATTCGATGGGCATATCTTCCTCGACATTGAGGGAGTTCATCATCATCTGCATACGGTCGCCGCCGAACAGACGCATAAGGTCATCTTCAAGGGAGAGGAAGAAACGGCTCTCGCCCTCGTCACCCTGACGGCCTGCACGTCCACGGAGCTGGTTGTCTATACGGCGGGACTCATGACGCTCTGTTCCCAGAATGAAAAGTCCGCCCGCTGCCTTTACCTTTGCAGCCTGATCCTTTATCTCATCGTAACGCTTTGCGTATACTTCACGGTAATGCTTTCTTGCGGCAAGTATCTCCTCATCGTCGGTGTCGGCATAGGAGATCGCTTCATTGATGATCTCCTCGGGTATCCCCTCACGCCTGAGATCGGCAACGGCAAGGAACTCCGCATTACCGCCCAGAAGGATATCCGTACCACGGCCTGCCATGTTGGTGGCGATGGTGACTGCACCGTACTGACCTGCCTGTGCTACGATCTCTGCTTCTCTTGCGTGCTGCTTTGCGTTGAGGACGTTGTGCTTTATGCCCTCACGGTCAAGGAGCCTGGAAAGTATCTCGGACTTTTCGATGGAGATGGTGCCGACGAGAACGGGCTGACCCTTTGCGTGGCACTCCTTGATCTGCTCGATGGCTGCCTTGAACTTTCCCTTCTCGGTCTTGAACACCACATCGGGGTGGTCGATACGGATAACAGGCTTGTTGGTGGGTATCTCGATGACGTCGAGCTTGTAGATCTCCCTGAACTCGGCTTCCTCGGTCATGGCTGTACCTGTCATACCGGAGAGCTTGCTGTAAAGACGGAAGAAGTTCTGGAATGTGATGGAAGCAAGGGTCTTGGACTCATGTGCTACCTTTACGCCTTCCTTGGCTTCTATCGCCTGATGAAGTCCGTCATTGTAGCGGCGTCCCTGCATGAGACGGCCTGTGAACTCATCGACGATGACTATCTCGCCCTCATTTACAACGTAGTCGATATCCTTCTTCATTACGCCGTTGGCTTTAAGAGCCTGATTGATGTGGTGAAGAAGGGTGGTGTTCTCCGCATCGTAAAGGTTGACCACGTTGAATGCCTTTTCAGCCTTCTTTACGCCACGTCTGGTGATGGTGGCGGTCTTAGCCTTCTCATCAATGATGTAGTCGCAGTCCTCGGCGATCTCTTCCTGATCTACCTTGGTATCCATTTCGGAAATGACGAAGGGCTTGAGGGTCTTGGCAAATCTGTCTGCAAGGGTGTAGAGCTCGGTGGACTGGTCGCCTCTGCCGGAAATGATAAGAGGTGTACGGGCCTCATCTATGAGAATGGAGTCCACCTCATCGACGATGGCGAAATTGAATTCCCTCTGCACCTTCTCGGACTTGTAGATGACCATGTTGTCACGGAGGTAGTCAAATCCGAACTCGTTGTTCGTACCGTATGTGATGTCGCAGTTATATGCCGCACGGCGCTGTTCGTTATTGAGGTCGTGGAGGATACATCCTATGGTGAGGCCTAAGTAGCGGTAGACCTTGCCCATTTCCTCGGACTGGGTCTTGGCAAGGTAATCGTTGACGGTGACAACGTGTACGCCCTTGCCTTCAAGTGCGTTGACATAGGATGCGCAGCACGCAACGAGTGTCTTACCTTCACCTGTTCTCATCTCGGCGATACGTCCCTGATGAAGGACGATGGCACCGATGAGCTGAACCACATAGGGCTCTTTCCCGAGCACTCTCTTGGCTGCCTCACGAACGGTGGCAAGAGCCTCGGGAAGTATATCGTCAAGGGTTTCCCCGTTTGCAAGTCTTTCCTTGAATTCAGGAGTCTTGTGCTTGAGCTCTTTCTCGGTGAGCTTGCCGTACTCCTCCTGCAAAGCGACAGCCTTATTTACGATAGGATCTATCTTTTTATGCTCCCGATTACTGTAATTACCGAATAATCCGTCTAGAAGTCCCATTCTTATTCTCCCTTAAGTTTTCCAGTTTATCGGCTCTGAGCCGATACTTTCCAGAAATGCGTTGCATTTTGAAAAGTGTCTGCATCCGAAAAATCCGCTGTTTGCGGACAAGGGGGACGGATGCGCCGCCTCCAGTATCAGATGCTGTTTATTGGTGATAAGTGCTTTCTTCGACCTTGCATTTGCGCCCCAGAGCAGAAATACGACGGGGCGTTCACGGTCGTTGAGCTTTTGTATAACGTGGTCGGTGTATATTTCCCAGCCCCTGCCCTTATGAGAGTTTGCCTGACCTCTGCGCACCGTCAGGACGGTGTTGAGCAGGAGCACTCCGCCGTCAGCCCACGGATAAAGCTCCGTTGACTCGTTGGATATGCCGATGTCGTCGTGTATCTCCTTAAAGATATTGCGGAGTGAGGGGGGCATGGGATTGCCTGCCTTGACAGAAAAGCACAGTCCGTGAGCCTGATTTGGTTCATGATAAGGGTCCTGACCGATAATGACGGCTCTGACCTTCTCATATGGAGTGTGCTTCTGTGCATTGAATATATCGTACATATCGGGATAGACCGTGTAGTGTGCGTACTCACCCTTCAGGAACTGACGCAGCTTCAGGTAATAGGGCTGTTCAAATTCGCCCTGCATGATCTCATCCCATGAATTGTTAAACTTGACCATTTCTCAGCGTTCCACGTGGAACATTACACATCAAAGCCGCCGGCAAGAAGATTTACGATGTACTTCAGGTCGTCATCATTGTAGAAATCAATGGTGAGCTGACCACGGCCTTCCTTGCCCTTTGACTTGATGTTCACGTTTCTGCCTGTTTGCTCTTTCAGGCTCATTGCAGTCTCTATGTAGAATTTGTTTTCGGGAACGATAGTCTCCGTGCCGTCATCGGAATTGAGCTTTTCCACCAGCTTTTCCGTCTGGCGGACGTTGAGATGACCGCTCTGTATCTTGTCGAGAGCTTCTCCGTAGTCGTCCTTGTCAACCAGTCCAAGGAGCACCTTTGCGTGTCCTACGGAGATATCTCCGCTGCTTATGAGGTCTGTGACAAATTCGGGCATGGTCAGCAGCCTGAGGCTGTTGGTGATGTACGGCCGTGACTTTCCGACCGACTTGGACAGCTCCTCATGCTTCATGCCGTACTGCTCGATGAGCTTGCGGTACGCCTTTGCCTCCTCGATGGGGTCAAGATCCTCACGCTGGATATTCTCGATAAGGGCGATCCTTGATACCTGAAGATCATCGACTTCACGGATGATGACGGGTATCTCCGTAAGACCCGCTATCCTTGCGGCACGCCATCTTCTCTCGCCTGCTACTATCTGATAGGTGAGACCGTTTGCCAGCGGACGCACTATTATGGGCTGGATAACTCCGTTCGCCCTGATGGAGTCGGCAAGCTCGGTCAGCTTCTCCTGATCGAACTCCGATCTCGGCTGATCCTTGTTCGGTTCGATCTCGGTGAGCCTGAGAGTGGTTATTGTCTCGCCTTCGGCTACTGTGTTGTTATCTCCGAAAAGGTCGTCAAAACCCTTACCCAATGCCATATCATTTACCTCTCTTCAAAAGTTTCCTGTCAGGTCTGACTTTCTTCTCTCCGTTGCGTTTGAGGAGCTCTTCGGAAAGTCTTTCGTAACAATCCGCACCCTTTGACAGCCTGTCATAGTAAATGATGGGTCTGCCGAATGAAGGAGATTCGGATATGCGCACATTCCTGGGGATGATGACTTTGAACACTTTGTCTTCAAAGTGCTTTTTGACCTCGCTGATGACCTGATTTGTGAGATTGAGCCTTGTATCGGCCATAGTGAACACTATGCCCTGGATATCAAGCTCCGGATTGTAATTCTTCTTGATGCGGCGGACGGATTCGATAAGCTGTGTCAGTCCCTCCAGGGAATAAAATTCGCACTGGAGAGGTATGAGCACGCTGTCTGCCGCACAAAGGGCATTTATGGTGAGCAGTGACAATGAGGGCGGACAGTCGATAAGCACATAATCGTACTCGTCAGCCAATTCAGCCAGAGCATTTTTGAGCCTGTATGCCCTGTCTTCCTCGGACGTAAGCTCCACTTCGGCACCTGCAAGACCAAGTGTGCTCGATATAACCGACACATTCGCACATCCGCTGTCTATGACAGCATCATGCGTGTCGCACTTTCCCATGAGCACATCATATGTGGTATGATCCACAGTCTTCTTCTTGATGCCGAATCCGCTGGTGGTATTGCCCTGCGGATCAAGATCTACGCATAATATCCTTTTATTACGGATTCCCAGAGATGCGGCAAGATTGACCACGGTGGTGGACTTTCCTACGCCGCCCTTCTGGTTTGCCACTGCAATAGTTTTCATCGCTGACCCTTTCTTTAAACAAGTATACTATTCTATTATAACAGTTTCAGCCGAAAATTGCAATAGTAAAATACACAAATTCATATTATATGACTGAAAAAAATTGCTTTTTTGAACACCTTACGATTTTATCTTCCGTGAGGGATATTTTTTATCCGTGGGGCGTATCTTTCTGACGGTGATGATGCGCCTGCCGTCACCGCCGGGAAGCTCGTATCTCTCGTCCCTGACGATCTCTCCCCCAAGCTGTGCAGCCTTCGCTCCGTCTATCTCCTCATTCAGTCCCTTCATGGCGACGAACACTCCCCCCACCTTTACCAGAGGGATGCAGTATTCGCAGAGGACGGGAAATGCTGCCACCGCTCTTGCCACCGCCGCATCATAGACTTCCCTGTATTTTCCCCTCCCTGCATCCTCCGCACGGGAATGTACACATTCCATGGGGATGACATTGTCGGAGACTTCTTTAAGGAAGTTTATCCTTTTGAGAAGTGAGTCCATAAGGGTCATTTCAAGCTGCGGACGGTGTATCTTCATCACCACGCCCGGCAGTCCTGCGCCCGTACCCACATCCACAACCCTGCCGCTCTCGGGAAGGTCTGCATACCTGAACACAAGAAGGCTGTCAAGGATATGCTTGACGGTTATATCCTCGGGAGTCACTATCCTTGTCAGGTTCATGACCTTGTTCTTCTCGATGAGCATATCCGTATACTTTTCAAACCTGTCATATTCCTCATCGGATATGCTGATGCCGTATCCGGACATAATCCTGTCAAATTCGTTTCTTTCTGCTATCATTTCAAACTTGCGAGCCATATCACGAGAACCGTGACATCTGCCGGTGATACTCCCGATATGCGGCTCGCCTCTCCTATATTTGATGGACGTATCTTATTTAGTTTCTCGGCAGCTTCCAGACTAAGCCCCCTGAGGGACTTGTAATCGGTATCGGGAGGAAGTATCTTCTCCTCCAGTGCCTTCAGCCTTTCGATATCCTCAAGCTGGCGCTTGATATACCCCTCATATTCTATGATGAGCTCCGCCTGCTCCTTTACTTCATAGGGAAGGTCGGGGGCATTTTCGTCAAACTTCATCAGATCCTCATAGCTTATCTGGGGTCGCTTTATGAGCTCCGCCTCACGGAGGGGGTCGTTTATGCCGCTGCTGCCCTTTTCCGTAAGCATACGGTTAAGCTCCTCGGAAGGGCGGATGGTGGTGGATCTGAGCCTGTTCACTTCCTGCTTTATGCTCTCCTGCTTTTCAAGATAGCGTGCATAGCGTTCATCGGAGATAAGGCCTATCTCATGACCCAGAGGCGTCAGTCTCTGATCCGCATTGTCCTGTCGGAGTATGAGCCTGTACTCGCTGCGGCTGGTCATCATGCGGTAGGGGTCTGTCACTCCCTTTATCACAAGATCGTCAATAAGCGTACCTATATATGAGGATGACCTTGACAGGGATATCTGTTCTCTGCCCTTTACGCTCAGAGCGGCGTTTATTCCTGCGATAAGACCCTGCGCCCCTGCCTCCTCATAGCCCGACGTTCCGTTGAACTGACCTGCGCCGTAGAGTCCCCGGATGGATTTGAACTCAAGGGTATGATACATCTGCTGAGGGTCGCAGCAGTCGTATTCGATGGCATATGCGCTGCGCATTATCTCCACATTTTCAAGCCCCTTTATCGTCCGCAGGAACGCAAGCTGCACAAACTCAGGCAAGGATGACGACATCCCCTGCAGATACATCTCATCCGTGGAAAGCCCCATAGGTTCGATAAACAGCTGATGACGCTTCCTGTCGGGGAAGCGCATTATCTTATCCTCTATGGAGGGGCAGTATCTGGGTCCTATGCCGTGTATCCTGCCCGAATACAGGGGAGAATATCCGATATTGTCACGGATGACCTTATGTGTGTCCTCGTTGGTATATGCCATGTAGCAGCTTACCCTGTTTACAAGCCCGTGCCTGTCCGTCTCGAAGGAAAAAGGCTGGATATCCTCATCCCCGTCCTGCCTTTCGAGAACCGAGAAGTCCACGCTCCTTCTGTGGACACGGCAGGGAGTGCCTGTCTTGAACCTTCTGACTTCCACCCCGTTATCCATCAGGCTTTTGGTCAGGAACCTTGCAGGGAGGGTGGAGTCGGGCCCGCTTTCGTAGGAAGACTCCCCCACATGGATAGTACCGCCGAGATAGGTGCCTGTGGCGACTATGACCTTCTTCGCCTCATACCTGGCACCCAGGGCGGTGATGACACCTGTGACGCAGTGATCCTCCACCGTGACTTCTGCCACCTCAGCCTGATGTATGTACAGGTTTTCCTGCTTCTCACAGACATTCTTCATATATTCGTGATAGCGCACCCTGTCGGACTGTACACGCAGGGA
>JAFUHM010000001.1 GCA_017468865.1 Oscillospiraceae bacterium
AAGATATCCCATCGAAAGATTAAGACCACTAAAAGACTATGAGGTAGATAGGCCTATGCTGTAAGCGTGGTGACAAGTTCAGACTGCAGGTACTAATTGGTCGAGGGCTTGACCAACTCTTCGCTTATGCTTCAAACTCCATCGCATTTTTCTCCCTTTATTCGGTTTTGAGGAGTCGATTTAAGCACCATTAGCTCAGTTGGTAGAGCAACTGACTCTTAATCAGTGGGTCCGGGGTTCGAGTCCCCGATGGTGTACCATCCTCTTTTCAGGCCCGTTGGTCAAGTGGTTAAGACTCCGCCCTCTCACGGCGGCATCAGCAGTTCGAATCTGCTACGGGTCACCAATGAGAGGCTTGACTCAGTCCTCTGATGAACTGTGAAATGATATGTGTTGTTTCAGGTTCTTGTGTGAGTCGATGGATGTTTCCTAGATCGGAAATATTCGCCTGATGTGTGAGTTATCTCGTATGAGTTACTCTTTAGTCGGTACAAATAGCTTTGAGGTCCCACCTGTTCCCATTCCGAACACAGAAGTTAAGCTCAAACACGCCGAAGATACTTAGATGGTGACGTCTTGGGAAAATAGGGCTGTGCCGACACCTTGTCGCCCGTACCTTGTGTACGGGCGATTTTATTCTATAACATCTATTGAGTAAATATCATCAAATCCGATAACTGTGTTATTGACAGTGAGCCTTCTGTATACATGATCCATCTGCCCTACCATACCGCTTATGTTGACATATGCGTCTTTTTCATAGTAGCGGACAAGAACTTTTTCGCCGCTCCGAAGTGACAGCAGTACGGATGATATGTACTCATTTTCCTCATCGCTGTGTATCGTGCGGGGCTGTTTGAGCCTCTCTTTTTTATTTATCATCTCATAATAGCCTTTCAGTGCCGCAAAGGGCATGAATTGTATCGCCCTGTCCTGACTTGTCTGTGTGATCGTGCTCATATTCCTATCCATTGTGTCCGCCTACCATCATATTTCTTTCGATCCCTGTTGCCGCTTCACAGAGATCCATTGCCTTCATGACTGAATTTTTCCCGAACCGATGCCGTATATCTATTATCGACATATCCGCCGTCTCTTCCCTGCTGTCGTCGTCAGCCGCATCAAAGAAGGAGATCTGCGTTTCGGGAGCATAGGTCAGGTCTATAAGCGATATGCCTATCTGTCTGATCCCTGTCCTGTCGGTGATCTTTTCCCAGAAGAGCTCCTCAAATGCAGCACGGATCTTTTTCCTTGAGCAAGTTGCATGGTCAAGGCGTTTACGTCCGCCGTCGGATCGTATCTTATTTTTTGAGTACCGTATAAAAAGTGTGATGCCTTTGGCGTACAGCTGATTTTCCATCATTTCGAGAGAGAGTTCATCAGACATTTCCTTCAGCACCAGCAGCGCTTCTTCAGCCGAGTAATCCCTGAACAGTATCTGTGAGTTTGACAGTGAACGGTTCTTCCCGATGTAGGAATGTATATCTGTCATTGTACAGGGTTCGTTTCCCCATGCGTGGTCGATCAGAAATTCCGCCTTTACTCCGAATTCCTTGAACAGAAGCTCACGCTTCAGCTGAGTGACATCATACATATCATATGCGTGGAATTTTTCGAGCCGTGCCGCCGTACCGTGTCCCACATTCCAGAAATCGGTCATAGGGCGGTGATGCCACAGCTGCCTGCGGTATATTTCTTCATTAAGATAGCCCATGTGTGAAGGGGTGTGCTTTGCGATGATATCCATTGCTACCTTAGCAAGATACATATTGGTGCCTATCCCTACCGTCGCACATATACCGGTGTGCCGCTTTACAGCACCTGTCAGGAGCCTTGCAAATGAAGCGGGCTTCATTCCGTACATTTTCAGATATGGTGTCGCATCTATAAAAACTTCGTCCACCGAATAGACGTGTATGTCATCCGGAGAGATATATTCCAGATATATACTGTATATCTGTGCGGATACCTCCATATACCGCTTCATGCGAGGCATAGCTATCTCATACTCTATGTCCTTTGGTATCTCAAATAACCTGCATCGGTTCTTAACTCCCAGGGATTTGATGGCAGGGGAGGAGGCAAGCGTGATAGCACCGTCGCCCCGTGTGGGGTCGGCAACGACGAGATTTACTTTGAAGGGATCATATCCACGGTCTATACATTCCACTGAAGCGTAGAAAGATTTAAGATCTATACATAAATAGACAGCCGTAATTACCACCTCCCTTATTATCCCATTATATCACAGTTGCATTTTTATGTCAATATAAAAGGTGCATTTTCATGAGATTTTCGGCTTTTTGATGATTTGAAAGTTCCATTTCACAGCTTATTGTACAAAAATGTAACTTTAAAAGTAACATTACCGTTTTGGCTTATATAAAAGGCGCAGGTGTCGATCAGGCTTACAGGTGAACATGGGCGGCACAGGGCGAAAAAAGCGGCAGGGAGAGTACATCTCTCCCTGCCCTTGTATCATCCGACCGCCTGTCAGAATGTGTATGTTCTTATATGCTCACTTTCCTTTGCCCCTGCCCTGAAATAGTTCAGAAGTATCTCCGCACAGGCATGGCTGTCGCTGTCAGCCTTGTGGTGTTCGAGGCTTATACCGTAGTGACCGCACAGTACATCCAGCTTGTGCGACATCCCAGGCAGCAGCTTTTTCCCCATCTGTACCGTACAGCAGTATTTGACGGAGCTTTTCCAGCTTATGCCGTAGTCATTCAGGCATTTTTTCAGCACGCCCAGATCGAATACAGCGTTGTGAGCTACAAGTATCCCCGACGACATCAGGCTCTGTATATTTTCCCACAGCACGGGGAATGTGGGGGAGCCCTTTACGGTAACGGAACTTATTCCCGTCAGCATCGTGTTGAAGCTGTCAAATCTTGCTTCAGGATCCACATAGGAAAAGTATTCCTCCGTGATGCTCCCGTCCTCCACAACGCTTATACCGATAGCACTCATCCTGTCGTTGTACCTGTTGGGCGTTTCCACATCAAAAACTATATATCTGTACATTTATGTCCCCCTATCTCTTGATCTCTTTTCGTATCATGAGTATCATCACAGCGGCCGCAGCAGCTGATGCGAACGGTATCAGTATGGGCTCATATTTCATCAGCAGTCCGCAGATAATGTCAATAAGGATGTGCGTGACTACCGCAATAAAGAGATATTTTTTTCCGTCCCTGTAATGCACCGCAGCATAAACGATCACAGACCATGAGATATGGAGCAGTAGAGCTGCTGCCAAATCAATGGCAGAGAAAACAAAACTGCTGTTTTGTACATTGCCTGTCTCAATGCCTGTGAGCAGATCGTTCATCATCAAAGGCACTGTACCGAGAAAGTGCTCCGCACCCCCGTGACCTATACCGTAGGATACCGCATCCTGCCATCTGTCGCAGTCATTCAAGGGGTATTTCATAACAAAGTATCTGCCGATCTCTTCAAGAACACCTGACAGCACAGCGGAAATGACAACAGCACCTGTACCCGTTGCACCGTCAAGAGCAAGAACACGGAAAAAGGCTCTCACAAATGAGATGAATATATATGCGGCGTATCCCGCAGCAACAGGCTTTAATGATACATCCTCACGCCTTTTCCACCAGATAAAGGCGGCAGGCGGAAGGATAAGAGCAAAAATGATCTCCGTGACAGCCAGAAAAGTTTCCGTCTACATCACCTGCTTTCAGCGGACAGCATTTATTTCGGTGATGGCCTTCATCCCGAAATGCTGTTCTCTCAGGGCGACCGCCTTGTCTTTGATTGTACCACTTTCTCCTCTGTCTGTCAAGGGTGTAGGTACACTTTTACCCATGCCGCAGGGACAGGAATGCTCCATGATCTTATCTGTCACACGGACATTGCAGCTCACCGTATCCGTTTACCTGTCCTGTGATCTCACATCCGTTTTCCCATACATTACAGGTGAAGAAAATGATCTCCACTCCTGCCGCAAGCGCATCTTTCCATGCAGTCCCGAATTCGGGGTGCGTCTGAGTATTGGGGCGTACTTCCCTTATGCCGTTCATCTGTATCACAAAGGCAAGCACCGAACGAAAGCCTTCCTCCTTTGCCCGTATCAGTTCACGGATATGCTTTATACCACGTTCGGTAGGCGCATCGGGGAAATACCCCGTGCCGTCCCTTTCGAGGGTGCAGCCTTTGACTTCCATCAGTATCCGTTCATCGCCGTGTTCAATATAAAAATCTATCCTGGAACTGCCGTAGGTGTACTCAGGGATGATCTTGTCATGCCCCTGTTTTTTCAGCCATTCCGACATTACTTTATTAGGGGCTTGTGAATCTATGCTGATAAGCAGGCCGTTTGACTTTCTCACCGTCACCAGATCGTATTTTGTTTTGCGACCCTTTGTGTCGGGAGCTGTGAGCCATACATCACAGCCGCTTATCAGCAGTTCTCTGCACCTGCCTGTATTCTTGACATGGACTGTTTCGACATTTCCGTTTAGTTCGACAAGGGCGATAAATCTGTTGGGACGGGAAAGAAACTTTGCCCTGACTATATTCTCATACTTCATTTCAGCCCTCGTTTGACAGCAGCCATGCAAACCCTTTTGCCATTCGCAGTTCGGGTTCTTTGAAGTGATTTCCGCTGTTCCATTCAAGAGTACACCGTCTGTTCTTTTCCTGCAATATCCCATAGCATTCACGGACAGCATTTCCCACCTGTGACATGATGAGGTGTTTCGTTCTTTCTTCCCTGTCCCCAAGGCTGAGATAGATGCAGTCCGACAGCGGCTCATTTTCTCTCATGTAGTCTGTGAAATCCGGGAACCAGACCGACGGAGACACAGCGGCTGTACCGCTGAACCTGTCTGTACGGAACACCGCCCATAATGCAAACAGGCCTGCAAGTGAGTACCCTCCGAGAAAGTACCTCTTATCCGATCTGTTCATATAGGACAGTATCTCCTCAAGAGTCTGTGCGGCTCCGCTTCCGAAATCCTCACCGCCGAACACGGCAGGCGCATCCCACGGGGACAGCTCGCTGTTCCACCTGTCCACCGCAAATGCTGCAAGGCATATATCCGCACCTGACAATTCCTTTATTAGAGCGGCTTCGTGTTCCGCTGATGCAAGTTCACGGCGGTCAACAGGCTGTATAAGGATGTTTCGGGTATCCCTGTCACCGTACTCATATATCTGCATATTTCATACTGCTTTCTCTTTTGGTCATATCTTTGTACCGTATTGTTCCAATGGTCAGTTTTCCAGCTCGATTCAGAATTTCAGCTTCTCTCCGCAGCTCGAACACTTTACAAATGGCTGTTTGAGAACATACTGCGTAACACCGCATTTTGAACAGGTCACTGCCGCTCTTTTTCCGGAGAGGAGCTTCCCTATTGCCTTTGCAGAGCCGACAGCGGCATTGGCAGCATTGTTGATTATCTTTACAGCCATGGTGAAGCTTTGCTCATCATACATATCCTGTTTAGCGGGAGAAACGAGACGGTTGAGCTTATTGGCAAACTCCACCGCATTTCGCTGGGCAGGAAAATGATATACTTCTTCACCGTCTGTATAGTATATGTACATATCGCACTGATAATCCGCAGGTGATCTGAATACTTCTTTTTTTGCCTGTAAATCAATATTAATGTGTCCGTCGTATTGCTTCACGCTGTCGAGCCGATGGTCGATAACGATCTCATTATTGGTCCTGAATCTTGGAGCAGAGTATTTGAACCTTATCCTGTATATGGTGAGGATAAGATCTCCGGTGATGTCCCTGCCCTGTAAGATCACATTGTTGACCCGATATACAACAGACTCATCAGGATAGAGTTCTGCGGAGCTCAGGTTTGTGTTCAACTTATCTTCCTTGTAGTTTTCAAAAAAGCTCATACATTACTCCTTGTCGGGATACAGTAGCTTGACAAGCATATCAGTCTTTGTATCCTGATTTTACCACTTATCGCTTTTGATGTCAATAGAATATAGGAAAATACCGTTTATGATGCTTTCTTGATACTTGCACAGGTATTTCTGTATTTGATACATAGGTGCATTTGTGCAAAAGGCATATTTTTATGGTATAAGCGGGCAGTGCCCGCACCCGATTCGTTCATTCATTCATATTGAACATATGCAGTATGGCTCGGCATACTTTATCAACGGATCAGTTCCGGATCGTACCTGGCGGACTCAGTTAGAAATTTTTTCATATCTATTGATTGTTTGCTTTTTTTATGGTATAATATATTAAGAGTTTTTGTCAAGAGGTTTCCCCGAATTGCGATCTGTCGGCAGGCTGCCCGTCACCCGAATACTCATGATGAGAGAGCCTGCGGTGATAATGCCAAAACCAAATTGTAGGTGATAATATGAAGAAGCTGTCCAAAAGAGGAAACATGAATGAACGCATCGATGTGGTGCTAAGAAAGTTCAGTTCAAGACTCACGTCATACCCTCCCGGAATGTGTCCGCTCGCCCTGTACAGGTCACTTCTGCAAATTTCGATGAACCAGACCTGCGGCAAGTGCGTCCCGTGCCGTGACGGACTCGTGGAAGTCGATAAGCTCCTTGCCGCTGTTCTCAGGGGCGACGGCACGCATGACACCATAAGCAAGATGGAAAGTATGTGCCGCATGATAGCCCGCACCGCCGACTGTGCGGTAGGTGTGGTCGCAGCAAATCTGATACTCAACAGCCTGACGGAGTTTGCCGATGAGTATGAGAGCCATATCACCGAACACAAGTGCATAGAGAACGTGACGCAGACCGTTCCCTGCATCACCCTTTGTCCAGCTCATGTGGATGTGCCGGGTTATGTTTCCCTCATTCATTCAAAGGATTATGCGGGCGCCATAAGCAAGATCAGGGAGAAAAACCCCTTCCCCACCGCCTGCGCAATGGTCTGTGAGCATCCCTGCGAACGCAAGTGCAGGAGAAAGATAATAGACGACCCCATCAATATAAGAGGACTGAAGAAATTTGCGGTCGATCAGATCAGTGCAGACAATGTGGATATCCCTGCAAAGAATGTCAGCACCGGCAAGAGCATCGCAGTCATCGGAGGAGGCCCGTCGGGACTTACTGCGGCATACTTCCTCTCGCTCATGGGGCATCATGTGGATGTGTATGAGGAGCATGAGAAGCTGGGCGGTATGCTCCGCTACGGCATACCCGAATACCGCCTGCCGAAGGAGCGCCTTGACGAGGATATCAATGCCATTCTCTCGGTCGGGGACATAGATGTGAAGTATAACACCAAAGTGGGCAGAGATATTTCCTTTGAGGATATCAGGGTCTGTCATGATGCGGTGTATATGGGGCTTGGCGCACAGCTTGGCAACCGTATGCCGATGGACGGCGCAAACGGGAAGAACGTCATCCCTGCCGCAGACTTTCTCCAGCTTGTCGCCAACGGCAATCCCCCCGACCTTACAGGGAAGAGAGTTGTGCTCATAGGCGGAGGAAATGTTGCCATGGATGCCGCAAGGACAGCAGTCAGGCTCCATGCCAAGACCATACATGTCTTCACGAGGAAAAGGGACGACTATACAGCCCTTGAGAGCGAGATAGAGGGTGCGATGCAGGAGGGAGTCCGCTTCAGAACGCTGCTTTCGTTTCTCAATATCGAGCTTGACGATGATGATGCTGTCCGTGCGGTATGGCTCCAGCCCGAGATAGTCGGGGAATATGACAATATGGGCTTTGTCATGACCGAACATTCCAGTAATTATCCGTACCGTTTCCTGTGTGACTATCTCATACTCGGAGTAGGCCAGAGAAGTGACGTCGCCGCATTTGAGCAGGCGGGCGTGCCCTGCGTAAGAGGGCGCATAGATGCCGATGTTACCTGTGAGGTAAAGGACATGGAGGGCGTGTTCAGCGGAGGAGACTGCGTTACAGGTCCGTCCACTGCGATAAATGCCATAGCCGCAGGTCAGGTGGCGGCATTCAACATAGATGAGTACTTAGGCTATCATCATAAGGTGCTGTCGGATGTCATGCTCCCGCCCGCACTCCCCAATCCCTGCATACCCACGGGGCGTGCGGAGATAGAGGAGAAGGATCCCTTCGAGAGAAGAAGGAATTTCGATTTTGTAGAGCTTCCCATGACCGATGAGGAGGCATTCAGAGAGTCGGGCAGATGTCTGAGGTGTGACTTCTACGGCTGCGGCGCAATGATAGGAGGCAGGGGCGAATGAGCAGGATAACTGTTAACGGAAAAGAGATACTTGCCCGTGATGGCGTCACGATCCTCACTGCGGCAAGGGAGAACGGGATAGACATACCCACCCTTTGCTTTATGGAGGGCGTGTCGGATATAGGTATGTGCAGACTGTGCGTCGTGGAGGTGGAGGGCTACAGCAACTTCCTTCCTGCCTGCCGCACCAAGGCGCTTGAGGGCATGGTCATCACCACGGAGAGCGATGAACTCAACAGCTACCGTCGTGAGATGCTGGAGCTTATCCTTGCATCGCATTATCTTGATTGTATGTCATGTCCTGCCAACGGCAGCTGCGAACTTCAGGATCTGTGCAACAGGTTCGACATCAGACATTCATCCTATGAGGGGCTTTCCAAGGAGATAAAGAAGAGGCTCCCTCCGCTGGATGACAATCCGTTCATCACATACGATCCATCCAAGTGTATACATTGTCAGAGATGTATCAACGTCTGTCATAACATCGCCTGCAACGGCACGCTGAAGAGCGGACGCAGTGCGACCTTCCATCTGGTGGATGCTCCCTTCGGGAAGGACTACAAGCTGACAGGGTGTGAGAGCTGCGGCAACTGTGCGAGCGTCTGTCCCACGGGTGCCCTCACCCTGAAAAAAGAGGCGGCTTACCGCAACTGGGAAGTGAAGAAGGTGCTGACCACCTGTCCTCACTGTGCGACGGGATGCCAGTTCTATCTGATGGTCAAGGGGAACAGGATAGTCAATGTCAGGCCTGCCAACGGTCCGTCAAATCATCACAGGCTCTGCGTAAAGGGACGCTCGGGCAGCTTTGATTTCGTCCATGCTCCCGACAGGCTCACCGATCCCCTTATCAGGGACAGGGCTACGGGTGAGTTCAGAAAGGCAACATGGGATGAGGCGATAGCCCTTTGTGCAGAAAAGTTCACCGAGATAAAGCAAAAGTACGGCAAGGACAGTCTTGCAGGGTTTGCCTGCTCCCGCAGTGCCAACGAAGACATATACATGGTGCAGAAGATGGTGCGCACCTGCTTCGGGAACAACAACACGGACAACTGCGCCCGTGTCTGTCACTCAGCCACAGTCGCAGGACTGGCAAGGACTCTCGGCTCAGGTGCCATGACAAATCCCATCCATGACATCACCCATGATGTGGACTGCATCATGCTGATAGGCTCCAATCCCGAGGAAGCGCATCCTGTCGTGGGTATGCAGATACGAAAGGCAGTACAGAACGGGACAAGGCTCATCGTAGTCGATCCGAGAGATATAGGGCTCACACGATTTGCGGACGTTCATCTGAAACTGCGTCCGGGCACGAATGTGGCATTTGCCAACGGTATGATGCACGTTATGATAAAGGAAGACCTTATCGATCACGACTATGTGGATAACTTCACGGAGAGCTTTGAGGAACTTAAAAAGACCGTGGAGAAGTATACTCCCGAATATGTGGGTGAGATATGCCATATCGACCCTGATAAGCTGGTGGAAGCGGCAAGGATGTATGCGACGGCAAAGAAAGCTCCCATCATCTACTGCCTGGGTGTTACCGAACACTCCACAGGTACTGAGGGCGTTATGTGTATGTCGGATATGGCGGCGCTCTGCGGAAAGATAGGCAGACCCGGCTGCGGTGTCAATCCTCTGAGAGGACAGAACAATGTCCAGGGGGCCTGCGACATGGGTGCCATGCCCACGGATCTTCCCGGCTATCAGAAGGTGGACAACGATGAGGTCAGGAAAAAGTTTGAGGACAAGTGGGGCGTTCCCCTTGACCCTGTGCCGGGGCTCAAGGCTACCGAGGTTTTCCCTGCGGCGATAGAGGGGAAAATAAAGGGGCTGTATATCTTCGGTGAGGATCCCATAGTCACCGACCCTGACAGCCATCACATACAGAAAGCCCTTGAAAGTCTGGATTTTCTGGTGGTGCAGGAACTGTTCATGACTAAGACCGCACAGTATGCGGATGTCATCCTTCCCGGCAGGAGCTATGCGGAGAAGGAGGGCACATTCACCAATACCGAGCGGCGTGTGCAGCGCATACGCACTGCGGTGACGGTACCCGGCAACATGAGGCTCGACACGGATATCATCACCGACCTTATGAATGCTATGGGCTATCCCCAGCCGCATCTTACGGCTTCACAGATAATGGACGAGATAGCCGAGCTCACCCCGTCCTTCGGCGGCATCAGCCATGCAAGGCTCGATGGGGGCGAATCGCTTCAATGGCCTTGCCCCGACAAGCAGCATAAGGGTACTCCCATAATGCACACAGGCAAGCCCGTCAGAGGAAAGGTGCTGCTCTACTGCGCCGAGTACAGGCAGTCTCAGGAGCTTCCTGATGAAGAATATCCCTATATACTCACGACGGGGCGCATCCTTTACCACTACAATGCGGCTGCCATGACATCCCGCACCGACGGGCTGAATGAGATAATGAACGAGGGCTTCATCGAGGTGAATTTCCGTGATGCGGATGCCCTCGGGATAAAGAATAACGAGAAGATAAAGGTGATGAGCCGCAGAGGTGAGATCACCGCAGTCGCCCATGTGGGACGCAAGGTGTCTCAGGGTGAGACATGGATGCCCTTCCATTTCCCCGATTCGCCTGTAAATCAGCTTACCAATGCGGCACTTGATGAATTCGCACGGATCCCCGAATACAAGGTATGTGCGGTCAGACTGGCGAGGATCGATGGATAGGATACAGATAGAAACGGCACGGGATCTTCTGCTTTCGCATATTGTCCCGAAAGGTGCCGAATGGCGTGACATTTCCGAGGCATATGGGTGCATAAGTGCAGAGGATGTCTTTGCACCCGCTGCCGTCCCCCCTTTCAGACGATCCGCAATGGACGGATATGCCGTGCGCTCGGAGGATATCGCAGGGGCGGAGGCTGATGCGCCTGCGCTCCTGTCGGTCACGGGAGTGCTGTATGCGGGAGACTATGCGGATATAGTCTGCGCTCCCCATACAGCAGTTCGTGTCATGACGGGCTCCTACATCCCCGACGGATACGATGCGGTGGTGATGCAGGAGGATACTGACCTCGTCATGTAGAAGGTCCGTGTCTTCAGGTCTGTCCCGAAAGGCAGGAATATCTGTCCTGTGGGTGAAGAATTTGACAAGGGCGAGCTCATAGTGAGACGTGGTCAGATGATCGACAGGATAGCCGTGTTTTTGCTTGCGAGCGCAGGCATTGGCAGGATAAGGACGGTGTGCAGGGTGAATGCCGCCGTTATCACCACGGGCAGCGAACTTGACGATCCTCACGGCGCTTTGCGAAAGGGGCATATCTACAACGGGCTCGGTCATGCCATATCCCATGCCCTGCGTGACAGGGGAGCAGAGCCGCTGTATGTGCTCCACTGTGAAGATGATGCGGATGATATAGCCGACACCATACAGGGGATATCCGGGGATGTGGATATCATCATCACCACGGGCGGAGTCTCCGTGGGGGAGAAGGATCTTCTGCCGCAGGCAATGGAGAAACTCGGGGCGAAGGTGCTTTTCCACGGCACTTATATACAGCCGGGGACACCCACCATGGGAGCTTTCTATGACAAGCCCATACTGTCTTTGTCCGGAAATCCCTTTGCGGCACTGGCAAATCTTGACTACTACTTCCCGTATATCATGGCGAAGCTGACGGGATATGAGGGGCATCTGACACAGGTGAAGACTGCCGTTCTGTCCTCGGGATATGATAAGGTGAACAGGCTCCGCCGACTGATAAGGGCCAAATATGAGAACGGCAGGGTATATCTTCCCACAAAGGGGCATCATTCGTCCGTGCTGGGAGATCTCCGTTACTGCAACTGCTACATCGACCTTGATGCGGATACTGCCGTAAAGATCGGTGACACTGTAAGGATAAGAATGATGTGATATGATATCTGTGAACACAACAAAGGAGCTCCCTGTTTCGGTGGGCATCCTTGCAGGCGGCAAAAGCAGCAGGATGGGGAAGAACAAAGCCCTTCTGAAGTTCGAGGATACCACCGTAATACAGAGGACGGTGAAGGAGTTTGCCGATGTGCCCGATATGCTCATATCTGCCGCCGCTGTCGGGGAGTATGAGTTTATCGGCGTGCCCGTGGTATATGATGAGAATGCGGATATCGGCCCTGTTGAGGGCATTCGCAGAGTGCTGTCTGCCGCACAGAATGACTATGTGTTTATATGTGCGGCAGATATGCCTTTTATATCAAGGGATATCCTGAGGTATCTCGTGCAGTTCATCTGTTCGGACTATGACTGCTATGTGATAACGGATGATGAGCATATACATCCCCTTTGTGCCGTGTATTCAAAACGGGTGCTTCCCGTTATTGAGAAACTGATAGGTGAGGGGAATTACCGCCTGAGAGAGATATTTGCGCTCTGCCCGACAAAGTTCATACCCATAGGACTTTCCTGCTGTGACAGGAAAGCAGTGCGCAATATCAATACAAGAGAAGAATACACAAAGGCGGTCAGACCGCTTGTTTTCTGCGTATGCGGATATTCTGACAGCGGCAAGACATGGCTTGTCAGTATGCTTATAAACGAATTCATCAGTGAGGGATACAGTGCGGCGGTATTAAAGCATGACGGTCACGATGTATTCTCCGATATGCCCGGCAGCGATACGGATATCCTGAGACGGGCAGGGGCAATGGCGGCGGCTGTGTTTTCCGATACAAGGTACAGCATCAGCTTCACCGGAAGGCTTGACCCCGAGGGATATGTGCAGATGCTGAGGGACAGGGAAGATACTCCCGATGTGCTTATCATCGAAGGGTTGAAGGCATCGCCGTTTCCCAAGGTGGAGATAATACGAAAGAGCGTCTGTGAGGAAAGCGTGTGCGACAGAGATACTCTCATCTGCGCCGCATCCGACTGTATACGCCCCGATGAGCTTCCGTGCCCTGTGTACGGGCTCAGTGATGTGAAAAAAATCTATTTGTGCATAAAGGATCATTTTGGAATGACATGAAACTTATCAAAACGACTGATGCCGTCGGCCATGTGCTGTGCCACGACATAACACGGATAATACCCGGGAAGGAGAAGGGCCCTGTTTTCAGGAAAGGTCATATCGTCCGTGAGGAGGATATCCCCGTTCTTCTCTCCTGCGGCAAGGAAAATCTGTATGTGTGGGAGCAGAGGGAAGATATGCTGCACGAAAATGAAGCTGCGGCGATCCTTCGTGATATATGTACGGGCGGGGCGGAGGACTTTACAGCCTCGGAGCCTTCGGAGGGCAAGATAGAGATAAGGGCTGCATCAGACGGGCTCCTGAAAATAAACAGGGATGCTCTTTTTGATCTGAACTATCTCGGCGAAATGATGATAGCCACCATTCACGGCAACAGACCCGTCAGGGCAGGAGAAAAGGTGGCTGCCACACGCATCATCCCTCTTGTGATCGAAAAGGAAAAAATGGACAGGGCCAAAAAGGCTGCCCACGGCGGACCGATACTTGAGATAATGCCATTTCGTATCAAAAAGGCGGGCATAGTCACCACGGGAAATGAGGTGTTCAAAGGTCTTATCAGGGATGCCTTCGGCCCCGTTCTTAAAACCAAGCTGGCGGAATACGGCGCAGAAGTGACAAAACAGATCTTTACTCCCGATGACAGTGAAAGCATAAAAAATGCCATACTCGAACTTGTATCGGACGGGGCGGAGACTGTGCTCGTCAGCGGCGGCATGAGCGTGGATCCCGACGACCGCACTCCCGGAGCCATAAAGGAGACAGGAGCGAAGATCGTTTCCTACGGTGCGCCTGTGCTTCCCGGAGCAATGTTCCTGCTCGCCTATCTGGAGCACGACGGGAAAAATATCCCTGTCATGGGTCTGCCCGGATGCGTCATGTACGCAAAGAGAACGATATTCGACCTTGTGCTTCCCCGTGTCCTTGCGGGGGAAGAACTGATACAGATGCAGATAGCGGCATACGGAGAGGGCGGGCTTTGCCTTGGGTGTGAAGTCTGTACCTTCCCGAACTGCGGATTCGGCAAATGATACTTAACAAGAGGAAAGACGATGCTTACACATATAGATGAAATGGGAAATGCGGTAATGGTGGACGTTACCGAAAAGGATACCACCTGCCGCACCGCAAGGGCAGGCGGCCGTATCTTCATGAGTGCCGCCGCACTCGATGAGGTGACAGGCGGCACGGTAAAGAAGGGGGATGTGTTCGCAGCCGCACGCATAGCAGGCATAATGGCTGCCAAGAAAACTCCCGAACTGATACCCCTCTGTCACACGCTTCTGCTGACATCGGTAAGTATAGACCTTTACGCTGACAGGGAGAATTCCTGCGTGAGATGCGAATGTACCGTCAGGCTGAGCGGCAGGACAGGAGCAGAGATGGAAGCACTGACAGGTGTATCTGTAGCACTGCTCACCATATATGATATGTGTAAGGCGATAGACAAGACCATGACTGTTTCGGACATCTGCCTTCTCGAAAAGGAGGGCGGGAAGTCCGGACATTATGAAAGGGAAAAACAATGAAGAAACGAATAATGAAGAAACGGATAATGAGCACGTTTCTTGCCATGCTTACAGCAGGGTTCAGTGCGTGCTCGTCCGCTTCATCCGCCGGCACCCGACAGCCCGACAAGTCAGAGGAGCTGACTGTCTTTGCGGCTGCTTCGCTTACGGATGTCTGCGGAGAACTTCAGGCTTTATATTCTGAAAAGTCGCCTGATACCGAGTTAATTTTTTCCTTCGGCTCATCGGGTGCGCTCCAGGCTCAGATAGAGGAGGGAGCGCCTGCCGACATTTTCTTCTCCGCTTCCCAAAAGCAGATGGATGCCCTTGATGAAAAGGGACTGATGGACGGAGACAGCGTAAAGGCGCTGCTCGAGAACAGGATAGTGCTCATAGTGCCTGCACAAAGCGATAAGGACATCACGTCATTTGAGGATGCCGCCGCAGACAAGGTAAAAATGATAGGGCTCGGCGAACCCGAGAGCGTGCCTGCGGGTCAGTATGCGGAGGAGGTATTTTCATATCTCGGCATACTTGATGCTGTAAAGGCGAAGGCAAACTACGGCACCGATGTAAGGACGGTGCTTTCATGGGTGGAAGCAGGCGAAGTGGACTGCGGTGTGGTGTATGCCACGGATGCGTACAGCACGGATAAGGTGAAGATAGTGACCGAAGCTCCCGAAGGTTCATGCAGGAAGGTCATCTATCCCGTGGGCATCGTCGGCAGGAGTGAGCATAAGCAGGCGGCGGAGGGATTTGCGGCATTTCTCGGAACTGATGAGGCTATGGCGGTATTCGAGAAATACGGCTTCTCTGCCGCCTCAGAGGGATGAATATGGACTGGTCACCTCTCTGGATCTCCGTCAAGACAGCCGCAGTCTCTACCTGTCTCACATTCGTGCTGGGCATAGCTGCCGCTAAAGCCGTGACATCCATGAAAAAGGGGAAAGCCGTCGCCGACAGCATCCTTTCTCTTCCGCTGGTGCTGCCTCCCACAGTGCTGGGATTTTTCCTGCTGCTTCTGTTCGGGAAGAATTCGGTATTGGGGAGACTGCTTGCCGAATTTGACGTCACAGTGATATTCACATGGCAGGGAGCAGTCATAGCGGCGACAGCGGCATCATTCCCCATAATGTACCGCACGGTGAGAGGGGCTTTCGAGCAGGTGGACAGGGAGCTTGTGGATGCGGCTGTACAGCTTGGGTGCAGCAGAGCGCAGACATTCATATATGTGTGGATACCACTTGCATGGCAGGGCATAGCATCGGGACTTACCATGTCATTTGCAAGGGCGCTGGGAGAATTCGGTGCGACCATCATGATAGCGGGCAATCTTCCGGGAAAGACCCGTACCATGTCGGTGGCGGTCTACACCGCAATGCAGAGCGGAGACCGTGAGCTTGCATTCAGATGGACGGCTGTCATCCTCGCATTATCACTTGCCATGCTGGCGGCGATCAATTTCATGACAGGCAGAGCTTTGAAGGATAAATGATATGAAGGACATATATGGGCGTGAGCTTGATTATCTGAGAATATCCGTTACAGACCGCTGCGACCTGCGATGTATGTATTGTATGCCTGGTGAGAGCGTTGAATATATCCCTCACAGGAGCATACTTACATATGAGGAGATCGCCCGTACAGTGCGTATCATGGCAGGACTCGGTGTAAAGAAGGTGCGCCTTACGGGGGGAGAACCGTTTGTAAGGCGTGACATCCTCACGCTCGTGTAGATGATACGTCAGACTGACGGGATACAGACCGTAGGCATCACGACCAACGGGATAACGCTCGGCGATGCCGCCGACAAACTGAAAGACATCGGAGCGGACAGCGTAAATATCAGCCTTGACTCCGCAGACCCTCTCACTTACAGGCAGATAACGGGCCATGACTGCCTTGACAAGGTGCTGAATGGGATAGACAAGGCACTTTCCCTTGATATGCACATAAAGCTCAACTGTGTCCCTGTCAGGGGGATAAATGAGAAGGATATATGCGGTCTGGCGGAATTTGCAAGGCAGTTTCCTATTGATGTGAGATATATCGAGCTTATGCCCATCGGATGTGGCAGACAGCTGCAAGGAGTGCCCTCGGACGAGGTGCTCGGCGTACTTGAAAGGCGGTACGGCAAAGCCGTGCCCCAAGCAGGGAGCGAGATATCCTCACCTGCCGTGTATCACAGCTTTTCGGGGTTCAGGGGCAGGATAGGGTTTATAAGTCCCATGTCACATAAGTTCTGTATGGGCTGCAACAGACTGAGGCTCACGGCGGACGGCTTTCTGAAGCTGTGTCTTCAGTACCCTGCGGGTGCCGATCTCAGGCGCCATTTGCGTGACGGGAGCAGCGATGAGGATATAAGGGAACTGATACTGGAAACTGTAAAGAAAAAGCCTTTGGAACATTCTTTCGTCCATGACCCGTCGGGGGACGGCAGGAAGATGTTTCAGATAGGAGGATAACATGGGTAAGATACGGGCAGTCTGCATTTCCGAGAAGAAAGGCACTGTCAAGCGTGATATCGGAAGATGTCTTGTAATAAAAGGATACGGCCTTGCAAATGATGCCCATGCAGGAAGCGAACGTCAGGTGTCCCTGCTGGCTGCCGAGAGCATAGATGACTTTCGCAGAAGGACGGAGGGCAGGGCGGATATACCCTATGGTGTGTTCGGGGAAAACCTCGTTACGGATGGGATCAGCCTGAAGGAATGTACAATAGGTACAAGGATACGCTGCGGTGAGGCACTCCTCGAAGTGATGCAGATAGGGAAGACCTGCCATACAAACTGTGAGATAAGGAACATCGCAGGCGACTGTATCATGCCCCGTGAGGGGATATTCGCCAAGGTGCTCGAGGGCGGATATGTCAGTGCGGGAGACGATGCCCGCATCGTCACGGAGAAGCCTTTGAGCGTATGTGTGCTGACGGCGAGCGACAGGGCGTACTACGGAGGGTATGAGGACATAAGCGGCAGCAGGATAAGGCATATTTGCGAAGAGAGGGGCATCAGCGTCACGGAGTCGGTCATAGTGCCCGATGATGAGGACACGGTCTATGAGCAGCTTGTACGGCTCACGGATGAGGTCTGCCCCGACATGATACTTACTACGGGAGGCACGGGCTTTTCCATGAGGGATCGTGTGCCTGAGGCGACACTCAGGGCAGCCGGGCGTATGGCACCGGGAATCGCTGAGGCGATACGGGCGGAGAGCCTGAAGATAACTCCCCATGTCATGCTTTCACGGGGGACAAGCGTAATACGGGGGCGGACGGTCATTATCAATCTGCCCGGGAGCCCCAAGGCTGTTGAGGAGTGTCTGGATGTCATCTTTCCCACCGTGTTCCACGGGATAAAGCTGCTTCGGGGAGAAGCGGACAAGTGACTGCATAAGAGGACAGATATGATAGTTATCAACAATGCACAGGAGAAGCTGCCCCTGTCCGAAACTGCCGCTGCAAGACGTGAATACAGGGACGGGAACAGCTCGGTATATGAAGATGAAGTCGTCTGCGAACACTTCATGGAGATGATAGTCAACGGCATCCACGTTCTGACGCTCTCCTGCTCACCCTCCGATCTTGCGGAGCTTGCTGTGGGCAGGCTGAAGACCGAGGGGATGATCGACAATACGGATGATATAGAGAAGATCTTCATCTGCGGAAAAGGGGAGATCTGCGAAGTCACGCTCACAAAGCAGCTGCGTGCGGTGCAGACCGTACCCCGTGAGCCGTCCTGCTGTACGGGCAATAAGGTATATGCGGAAACTGAAAGAAAGTTTCCCGTACTGCCGTGCGCAGAGCCCGATATGAGGAAGGTGTTTGAACTTGCGGACAGGTTCGGGCGTGACGGGAAACTCCATAAAAGCACGGGCGGCACCCATAGCTGTTATCTTCATACGGGCAGGGACATCGTTTCCTTTGAAGACATAGGACGGCACAACGCTGTGGACAAGGCGGTCGGATATATGCTTATGCAGGGACTTGACCCTGCCTGCTGTATGCTTTTCACCACAGGACGGATAGCCGATGACATGGCGGTAAAGGCGGTGATGTCGGGGATACCTGTGCTCGTAAGCAAATCCGTTCCTACGCATAGGGCGATCCTTACGGCTAAGGAACATTCACTGACACTCATATGCAAGGCATGGCCTGACAGCTGTACGGTGATATGCGACGGCGGAAGATGATATGAGCGGCGATGATAAACTGCATAAAAACACTTGACAACTTGCAGAAAATATATTATAATCAAGATATAAGCCATAAAAATGCTTTAGAAACGAAACTTATATTATATTTTCCTGCAAATATTGCGGGATAGGATATGCGAGGTTTAGTCATGTGTGGGTTTACGGGGTTTACCAATGTAAAGGATAATGCGGACAAGATACTTACCGGCATGATGGACAGGATAGTTCACAGAGGACCGGATTCCGAAGGACGGTATATCGACGATGATATCGCAATGGGCTTTCGCAGGCTTTCCATAATAGATATCACAGAAAGCGGCGATCAGCCGATCTTCAACGAAGACAAGTCCCTCGTGCTCATGTTCAACGGAGAGATTTACAACTATCGTGATATCAGAGCCGACCTTGAAAAGGCAGGTCATATCTTCTCCACCAACACCGATTCGGAAGTGCTGATACACGGATATGAGGAGTACGGGACGGACATATGCGGCAAACTCCGCGGGATGTTCGCATTCATCATATGGGATAAGGACAAAAGGCAGCTGTTCGGTGCAAGGGACTATTTCGGCATAAAGCCCTTCTATTACGGAAAGTTCGGGAAGACTCTCATGTTCGGTTCGGAGATAAAGTCGTTCCTGCCGCATCCCGATTTTCATAAGGAGCTCAACACCGCTGTACTTGAAACATATCTCACATTTCAGTATTCTCCCTCAGGGGAGACATTTTTCAAAAATGTATACAAGCTCCCGCCAGCTCACTTCTTCATCTTTGACGGCAGTTCCATGAAGATCAGCCGATACTGGGACATCACTTTTGATGCAGACAGCGATGAGGATATAGAGCACTGGGCAGACAGGATAGAAGAGACTTTCAGGGATTCGGTCAATGCACATAAGATAGCCGATGTGGAAGTAGGCTCATTTCTGTCGAGCGGTGTGGATTCAAGCTATGTGGCATCAGTGGCTGATGTGGACAAGACCTTTACCGTGGGATTCGGAGAAGATGAGAAGTATAACGAGATCTCATGGGCAAAGGAGTTTTCCTCCTACATCGGAAAGGAGAATATAAGCAAGGTGATCACGGCGGATGAATACTGGGACAGCATCCCCACCGTGCAGTATCACATGGATGAACCCCTTGCTGACCCCTCCTGCATCGCACTGTACTTTGTATGCAGGAAGGCATCGGAGTATGTAAAGGTGGTGCTTTCCGGAGAGGGTGCGGATGAGATATTCGGAGGATACAACGTATATAAGGAACCGCTGGGATCGGCTGCATACAAGGCCTTGCCCATGTTCCTTCGCAGAGCCGCAGGAAAGGCGGCGGCACATCTTCCTCACAGGAGGGGCGTGAATTTCCTTATCCGCAACGGACAGACACTTGAGGAAAGATACATCGGCAATGCCTATATCTTCACCCCGGAAGAAAGGCGCAGACTGTTGAAGATAAAGACCGATGCTGTATCTCCGCAGAGCCTGACTGCCCCGCTGTACAAAAAGGCTGCAGGCTTGGATGAGATAACCAGGATGCAGTATCTTGACCTTCATCTCTGGCTCGTGGGAGATATCCTCCTCAAAGCCGACAAGATGTCTATGGCAAATTCCCTTGAACTGCGTGTGCCCTTCCTTGACAGGAAGATAATGGAGCTTGCGGAGCGGATACCTCTTTCATGCAGGGTAAGCAAGGATAATACCAAGCTCGCCCTCAGAAAAGCCGCACTTCGGGCGGCACCCGAGAAGACCGCCAACAAGAAGAAGCTCGGCTTTCCTGTGCCTGTCCGTGTGTGGCTGAAGGAAGACAGATTTTACGAGCGTGTAAAAGATGTATTCACATCACCCGCGGCAGAGAAGTTCTTTGACACATCCCTGCTTATCAG
>JAFUHM010000023.1 GCA_017468865.1 Oscillospiraceae bacterium
ATAGCAACACAGCGGTGCGGAGAATAGCTCTCTGCACCGCTTTTCTTTTTCAGTGGGTGGTTTCCCCATAATTATCACGGACGGCTCTGAGGCGCTTTACCGTTCGCCAGAGAGCCTATCATCATTCAAGGTCATTCCGTTTTCTTTTCTTCTGCTGATCTCGGCTCTGCTCCTGCCGCAGATACTCCTCGATCGTCCGCTGTGCATCTGCAAGCTCACGGGCTTTCTTGTCCGCCTGATTAAACTCTGTGTTCATTGCCGACAGCTTCGCACGGAGTGCCGTGATGCTCTTTTCCAGATTCTCGACGGTCGGGATATGCCCTGACGGGTAAAGTTCCAAAACCCGTGTACGCACTTTCCCATATTCAGAAAGTTCATAGCTGTGGGTTTCCTTATACTTCTTTTCGGCTCGTCCGCTGAGGTCTTTCAGTTCCTCACCGTAGTGCTTGAGCTGGCGGTATTTTTTCAGAACGCTCAGCTTGACTTCCAGATCTTCAATCTCTGTTTTCAAGTTGTTCAGCTCGGACACTAAGCGACGGCTGTGGGCATAAGCGGAGATCGCTGCATTGCGTATTTCTTCCGGCTCAACTCCATACTGTGCGATAATATTCTTAGCAACACTCGCCACCTTCATATTGCCCCTGTCAATAGCATCACGGACAAACTTGTTTTCCTCAACCTTCTGAGTGACAACTTTGATCTTTGTCCTCGGCACATAAACCATACAACCCTGATACTGTGCAATACGGCTTTTGATCTGCTCGGTTTCATAAAACCAGCCCAGTGTCCGGCTTCGGGTGAACTTCGCTCTCGGATTGTGTTCCTTATGCTCCGCAAGCATAAATTTCAGGTCTATCTTGTGGTCGGGATTGTATTCAACAAGCACACCGAAATCGGCACATTTTGCAAGAAAGTCCTCGAAGTTCTCGCTCTCCTTGACAACCTGATCTATGGCATATTTCAGCTTGGCTTTCCAGCTCAGTCCCTGACGATTCATATCCCACTCCCAGCGGCTCTTTCCCTTGTCCATTTCAGGGTGTTCAATAACATTCAGATGATGCCTCTTGCACACCTCATCTGAGGTGTCACGGAGCTTCTTCCACATACGTTCGCTGACCTTGCCCTGATTGTTCAGAGTCTGGAAAGTATGACCGTTCAACAGGTTCGTATTATTGAACACGCAATGCAGGTGCGTGTGCTGTTTATCGACGTGGACTGTCAGCAGGAACTGGTACTGATCGTCCAGAAATTTCGTGCAGATCTCCTTGCCGACTTCGAGCGCCCTTTCGGGAGTGATCTCACCGGGCTTGAAGCTGACAATAAAGTGCTGTGCGAGGACGGTGCTTCTGCGTGATCTTATCTCGGCAAAATCCTTCGCGGCTCTGCTCGGTTTTTCGCTGCAACCGAAGGCATAAACAAGCCTGCCGTTGGCGGTCTTTTCTGGGTTAGCGATGTAGGCGAGTGAGCCTTCAACATCTTCGTGTATCGGAAATATTTTTGTTGTCGCCATAGGTAGCGTTCCTCCAATCTTTTTTCAGCAAATAATTCATCAGTATTTTTGCTGATTCTTTCTATTTTTTCTGTGCAGGGTTTCAGGGGCGGCAGCCCTCTGACAAGCAGTGTATAAAAGCATTCAAATTTGAAATTTGTAATGCGGTTATACCATGCTTGCGAACTGTGATTATGCCCGTTCCGGGAATTTTTCATTTTGAGCCTGCGGCTCTCGTTTTTTCTCACTCCTGTGAGAAATTGAAGCTTTGCGACTGCCTGTATGATATTGTAATATTCATCAGCGCAGTTATCGTGCTGGGAGTGCGGCAGTCTGGTGAAACTCTCTCATAAATTAATACCAAATTATGTGGCATATCGTTAAGTATCTACGCTAAAAAAATCACAGAAATTATGATGTTTCATTTGTGCATAATAGAGATTATTTCGGCGGCACTTAACGATAGGCTGTTTTTATTGGTAAGGATATGTAGGAGCATATTACTCACGATACGACAAAGCCCTCTACTTATCTACCGTGATTTTTGAGATTTTGGGCATGATTTTCTGAAAAATTTACAGTTTGTTCATGGCAGTTCTCCCTATCGCATAATTTCAACACCGGAAAACTATTTATTATGACGATGAGCTTGTATGACTCTGAACGAAGTTCTCCGTTCCGCTGATGGACTGTCTGACACTTTCCGCAGGAGCTTTCACTATAAAAATAACTGCACCTTACACGGTGCAGCAGGTGGTCATATTGTCGGTATATCATACAGAATATCTTACACCGATTTAGGCATAACGGAGATTATTTCAATTTCGGGTAAGATAATTCTCAAAATCCTTGTCCAAAACGGAATTTTCTCGGTAGTAAGGTGGGAGATGTTTTAGGGCATCGCTGTAAGATACTTATTTGTAAACATTCTGTGAACTTTTCTGAAAATCCTTCCCACTTTTCCAAATTTCCCGGTAGATAAGTAGAGGGGTATGATCATCATCGGAAATGTGTGATCGTGCTACTCAACGACAAATGTAAACTTTCTGTAAACGTTTCAGCTTTTCTTGCCCGATTTTCCATTTTTCTTACTTGGTATATAGAGGGCAATGTTGAATCCGTTCCTTGAAAGTTGAGGGCTCATGTTCATTACCGTTGAACAATAGACAGGAGATGATGTGTAGAATTATAAAACTCACCATAAGAACAAAAACCAAGAGGGGCAGAAAGAGAAAGCGATCCCCTCGCTCTAAAGCGTAGAGATAGATAAGCTAAAGGAGTAACAAGCTATGATGAATAATAACACTACTGCCGTAGATAAAGAGAAGGCAGAAACTGCTTTTAACGCACCGTCCGAGTACAAGATCGGACACACCACTTACACGGTGACTACTGTATTCAATCCTGCTTCAAAGGAGAGCCTTTCAGATATTCTGAAAAGGCTGATCATCAAAGAGAGTGAAAAACTCCTCGGTGAATCCGGACAAGAACCTGAGAAGCAGGCTGTGTAACTTTGGAATAATGGCGCATTGAATCGTTCGTCAATGTGCGCTATAATGATAACATAGCTTGCTGTATCTGTCGGAAAGAGAGGTAAAATATGACAGACAAGATCACAGCATTGTATTGCCGCCTGTCGCAGGATGATATGTTGCAGGGCGAGAGTAATAGTATCACCAACCAGAAAGCGATCCTCAAGAAGTACGCTGATGATAATGGCTTCCATAACACGGTCTTCTACGTCGATGACGGAGTCTCCGGTACGACATGGGAGCGTGACGGATTCAAGGCAATGATGGCTGATGTGGAATCCGGAAAAGTAGAAACAGTCATCACCAAAGACCTTTCGAGGCTTGGTCGTGATTATCTGAAAACTGGTGAGCTTATCGAGATTGTGTTCCCGGATTATGATGTCCGCTACATTGCGATCAACGATGGCGTGGACACATTTAAGTCAGAGAATGAACTCATGGCATTCAAAAATATTTTCAATGACTGGTTCGCTCGTGATACAAGTAGGAATATCCGTGCGATCTTCAAGGCGAAGGGACAGTCGGGAAAGCCGCTTTCCTATCCGATCTACGGCTACAAGCACTCGGAAACGGATAAGAACCTGTGGGTGATCGACGATGAGCCTGCCGAAGTGGTTCGTAAGATCTTCCGTCTTTGCATTGACGGATACGGTCCTTCTCAGATCGCCCGGATTCTGACGCAGGAAGGTATCCCGACTCCGACTGCCTACGCACTGTCACAGGGACGAGATAACGGGCATAAGAATGCCAAGCTACATCGTTGGGGCTCCGAGACCATTGCCCATATCCTTGAAAAGCCTGAATATGCAGGTCACACTGTCAACTTCCGCACCCATGTGAAGTCCTACAAGAAAAAGAAGCGTGTGGATAACCCGAAAGAGGATTGGCTAATTTTCGAGAATACCCATGAGCCTATCGTCACGCAACAGGAGTTTGATCTGGTGCAGGAACTTCGCAGACATAAGCACAGACCTACAAAAATCGAGGAAGTCAACCCGTTTTCCGGCGTTTGTTTCTGTGCCGACTGCAGAAAGAAGATGTACCTGTGTCGAGCCAAGTCGCTCACAGCAGATCAGGAGCATCTGAAATGTGGGACTTATGCAAAGGATAAGGACGAGTGTACGGCGCATTTCATCAGGACGATCGTTCTGAAAGAGATTATCCTTGGTGAGCTTAACAAGATGGTTGCCTTTGTCAAGGAGAACGAGGACGAGTTTGTGCAGGCAGCGATGGACAACTCCGTTCAGAAGCAGTCCTCGGAGCTTGCCAAGTCCAGGAAAAAGCTGAAAGAAGCGGAGAAGCGCATAGCAGAACTGGACAGGCTGTTCACAAGGCTCTACGAAGACAATGTATCGGGCAAGATCTCCGATGAGCGTTTTGCGATGATGTCGGCAGGATATGAGGACGAGCAGAAGAAGCTCAGGGTTACTGTTGCCGAGCTTAATGCTTTCATTGAATCTGCCGAACAGAAATCCGCCGATGTGACAGCTTTCATCAAAGTGGTGCAGAAGTACGAGCATATCACAGAGCTTACGCCTGAGATCATGCACGAACTGATTGAGAAGATCGTGGTTCATGCTCCAGATAAGAGCAGCGGGCATCGCACGCAGGAAATCGAAATACATTACCGCTTTGATGTTGCCGTAGCGACTGCCGTTGCTGACAGCATGAAGTATGACAAAAAGAGAAAGGCTGCGTAACCGCCCAGGTTACGCAACCTTATCTTCAAATCATAAAAACTTCTTTACGAGTACCCGTTTTCACCGAGAGAGGTGACAGCAGGGGACACCTTATTCCCCAAATAATTTTTTAACTTCGATATATCCCCACTTGTTATTGATCCTAACAAACATCTTCCCTATTTCCTTGTGAACTCCATTATGAATGACCTTTCCGAATTTTGAAGAAGCACCCATTTCATAAGTTACAATCAAGCTAAGTTAGTCACGAAATTTATAAAGAATAAAAATGCCAATAATAAGATAAAAGCAAATAATAGTAAAGCGATAATAAAACTTGTTTTTTCGCTCTCTTTTTCTCTTTCTATATCTTTTTCTATATTCTTTTGTGTAGCCAATCGTTCTGCCTTAATCATTGATTCTGCATCAAAATCTGGATCACATTCGTGCATCTTTTTCCATATGTTCTCTCTATCATTATTCTTAATATTAAATCTTTTATTTATTAAGATTTTTTTATATAATGTGAATGCTGTTTTCTTACCGGCTTTTCTATCAGCGAACAGATCAGCACAGCTTTTTATAAGGGAATAACAAGCATCTCGGCGAACACCATATTCGGTCATAGTTCCATCAACACTTGAATTATTACAGTAATGGCTGTAAGCAACGTTAAGTAGCATATTGCTTCCTTCAATAACGCTTGCGCCTAATACACTATAAGCACTTGATTTTTGCACATTGTCAGGGATGGATTCTATCAGATCAATAGTTGGGCTGAGTGCCTGTCGGATATTTCCTGCGGCAGATGATATCTGATAGATCTTGCATTCAAGCTGAGAGAAATAAACCGAAAAGAAATATGCCTCCCAGTTATTCGGGTCAAGCTGTACCAACTGATTGTAGTATTTAGCACCATCCTCAATATTGTCGGTTTCTCTGGCACGGCGGGCAAGCGTATAAAGATTATTCAGTTCCTTTGAGCGGTCAACAGTTACAGTACCTTCGACCATCATTTTTTTTGCGGCTTCAGGCGTGTATTTTGTTCCACAGCTCTGGCATACGAAAAAGTCACCGTCCTTTAAAAGTTCACTGCTGCCGCACATTTCACAGGCAAACCTCTGCATAAATCTCCTCCGTTCCTGCATGAAATGTCACGCATACTTTTATTCAATAATACCATAAAGTCTTTATAAAAAAAAAAAAAACGTTAATATTTTGTTAATTTTATCAAAAAGTAAACGAAATATGAAAATTGCAGGAATGTATGGATATTCCTGCATTTTTGATGGATGCGGAAGGCCTTGCGGTGCCTTTTCGGACAGGAGCGGGGAGCTGCCCCATCATATGAAGAAAGGCTGTGTGACCGCATGGGTCGCACAGCCTTTGATCTTGAACTTTATTGGTGTACCGAAGTACACCGGTTTGCCGCAGCAAATCAGCCCTCGGAAGGAGCTCCTACGGGACAGACATCAGCGCAAGCACCGCACTCGATGCAGGTATCTGCGTCTATAACGTACTTTGTGTCCCCCTCGGATATTGCCTCAACAGGGCAGTCGCCTGCACAAGCGCCGCAGGAGATGCACTCATCAGAGATAATATATGCCATACTTATCCTCCTTGTACTTAGAGATGAAGAGGCGTTTTCATCATGCGCCCACTTCTTGAACCTATTATATCATATTGTTGGATAATTTCAAGCGTAAAAATCGTATAAATTATGAACAAATATGACAATCAGATTGTTAATCGTTAGCAGGCGGTAATTGGCACAGACATGAAAGCGGTCAGCCCCCGGACTGACCGCTATGCTTACGGCTTGCATCTTTTGCAGGGGGAGTAGCCCATGTCTATAAGCTCATCCCGTGAACTTACGCAGTTCTCCCGATTCTTTTGGTTCATTTCGGAAACGCTGCTGCACTCCGGAAGATGGAACTTTTTTGTGTTGGTGTTGAGTACATAGGTGCGTGTATCCGAGGCGGATGATGATGCGGTTTTGGGGGGCGATTTCGGGACGATGTATATGCCCTTCTTGTCGAAGGAGTATTTCTTCCCGTCAATGGTGAGGGTGGTGTCAGCCGCCTTTGAGCCGTCGGAGCGGAGGTAATAGTAGGACTCCCCGTCCTTGAGCCAGCCTGTCTTCATGATGCCGTCTTCTCCGAAGAAGTAGGTCTTCTTCCCGATGGTGAACCATCCTGTAAGGCGGTCGTTATCCTTGGTGTAGAAATAGTTCCCGTCGGCATCGGTATGCCAGCCGTCGGCGTATCGTGCAGCCTGCACGGATGCGGCAGATGATTCGGCAGATACGGTGTATGCCATAGGTGTGAAGAACGCCATAGCTGCCAGTATAACGGACAGTAACTTCATATCAGCACCTCCTTTCCCCAATTATAGCATATTATGAGAAGAAATGCAAGAGATAAAGCCATATCTATAGATCAAAGCAAACGGAACTAAAATCAAAACGGGTGCAGGCACCGCCTGCTTATAGCATAAAACCGGAGAAAAATCAATGGATACAGGCAAAATTTAAATCTGCATAAGTGCAGCTGAATTCAACTTGGGTGCAGGCACCGCCTGCTTAGAGCACATAAATTGAAGTTTGTCAATATGTTTTTGAAATTTTTTAAAAGAGGGTTTCAACGGTGAGAGTTTTATGTTGGTTTTATGCCTGTCCGCTGACATAGAGTTTAATGTTACAAAAAAAAGCGAAATACGCTTGACAAAACTTGCAGGATATGGTATAATCAAGACAGAGATGCACGGGCAGTGTGCGGCGTGAGAGATCGGCTGCGCCTGCCAAGCTTTGATAACAAAAGGAGACTTAATATGTCTGTTTACGGTGAGTACGAGGAGACGCTCGAAACAGTGCTTGCTTTTATAAAGGGTCAGATAGAGGACTACACGGCTGAGGAGTATGCAAAGAACGGCGTAAAGCTGCATGAACACCTTATCTGTCGTGTCAAGTCGGATGAGAGCATGAGGGAAAAGCTGAATGCAAAGGGATTTGAGGAGACTTCCCTGAATGCCCTGCGAATGGTGTATGACAGCATCGGCATCAGGATAGTGTGCTCCTTCCTTGATGATGTGTTCGCCAACATCCGCATGATAAGGGAAGCATCATGGTGTGAGGTCATAGAGGAGAAGGACTATATCACCCATGCAAAGCCCAACGGCTACCGCAGTTATCACATGATAATCGCCTGTACCGCTCCGTATGAGGATATTGACGGGAATATGCCGGGAAAGTTCTATGCGGAAGTGCAGCTGCGCACCATCGCCATGGATTCATGGGCGGCACTCGAACATAAGATGAAATATAAGAAAAGTGTGAAAAATCAGGCACTTATAGTTTCGGAGCTGAAAAGATGCGCAGATGAGCTTGCGTCCTGCGATCTTTCCATGCAGACGATAAGACAGCTTATAGAGGAGAACTGAATATGAGGATACTTGTAGCGGAGGACGAAAAGGATCTTTCAAGGGCACTTTCGGCTGTGCTGGCTAATTCGGGATATGAGGTGGACATCGCAGAGAACGGCAAGGTCGCTGTGGAACTTGCCAAGGAAAAGCATTATGATGCGATGGTGCTGGATATAATGATGCCTGTTATGGACGGTACTGCGGCGCTGCGCACCATAAGGGAGGGCGGAGACTTCACGCCGGCACTCTTCCTGACGGCAAAGGCGGAGATCTCGGACAAGGTGACTGGGCTTGACAGCGGTGCGGATGATTATCTGACCAAGCCCTTTTCCATGGCGGAGCTCCTTGCACGCCTGCGCTCCATGACACGTCGGGCGGAAGGGTACACACCTCACAGGATCACGGCGGGAACGGTGACACTGAATGTGGATGAACAGGAGCTTTCCTGCGCCAACAGCGTTCGCATATCGGGGCGTGAGGCGAAACTCATGAGCTATTTCATGATGAACAGGGACAGGGAGATAAGCACGGATGAACTTTTTACCCATGTGTGGAGCGATGAGCAGGAGATAGGCCCTGATGTAGTGTGGGTGTATATAAATTACCTGCGCAACAAGCTCATATCCATAAATGCGGATATATCCATCGAAGGGGAAAAGGACGGGAATTACCGGCTGAACGTCGGCTGACGGACAAAGAGACGGGGGTGACAGTTTGGGACAGAATATGATACGCAAGCTGAGGGGCAGATTTATCGGCATCGCCACTACAGCTATATTCATCATACTGATATTTGTCATATGCATGATAAACACCATGAATGCCGTGTCAAACTACATTGAGGTGTCGGATATGCTCACCTTCCTGTCGGAGCACGCAGGCATCATGCCAAAGCAGATACATGACAGGGAGAGCGGCTTTACCTTCCAGGTCACGGAGGAGACTCCCTATGAGATAAGGTATTTCTCCATGATAACCGACATCAACGGGAATGTGGTGCAGGCTAATTTTGAACATATCGCCTCGGTGAATGAGTATGAGGCGGCAGACCTCGTGCGGATGGTGCTTTCACGGAACCGCCGCAAGGGGAACATCGTCAGCGACAACAGCCTGTACGCATACCTTACACGGACGCTCACGGATGAGGAAGCCGCAGCGACGGGCGGCAGCAGCGGCAACAGCCTTATCGTCTTCCTGGACTGCACGAGGAGGAATTATCAGCAGCTGATGCTGGTGCAGTTCTCGGTGTGGATGGGGATGGTCTCCCTGCTGGTCTTCTTCGTGATAGTGTCGCTGCTTTCCCGCAAGGCGATAGAGCCGACGATAAGGACATATGAGAAACAGCGTGAGTTTATCACGAATGCAGGTCATGAGCTGAAGACTCCGCTGGCGGTCATCTCCGCAAATACGGAGGTCATTGAGATGACATCGGGGCAGACGGAGTGGACGCAGTCTACGCTGGCGCAGGTCAAGCGTCTGTCACTCCTGGTGAGCAGGCTCATCACCATCGCAAAACTGGATGAGATGGCGCCCGATGAGCTGGATGTGACGCAGGATATAGATCTGTCGGGCGTGCTGAAGGAACTGACGGCTACATTTGAGCCGATGGTAAGTCAGGCGGGGAAGACGATGAGCGCTGAGGTTGCGGAGGATGTCCATGTGAAGGGAGACGCAAATTCTGTGCGTGAGCTGTTCTCCATACTGCTTGACAATGCGGTGAAATACTGCGATGACGGAGGCAGCATATCCCTGAGGCTGGCGCTCAATCAGAGAAAGAAGACGACGGTCACTGTCTCGAATGATTTCAGGGACGGTGAGAATGCGGATTACTCACGGTTCTTCGACAGGTTCTATCGGGGAGAGGAATCGCATAACAGCGAGAAGGCAGGGTTCGGCATAGGCCTGTCTATGGCGCAGAGCATCGTGAATATCCACAAGGGGAGCATATCCGCATCCTGGGCGGACGGACGGATAAGCTTCACCGTAATACTTTGACATGAGGTGCGGTATGAAGGCAGATGTATTTATATACGGACGTGGAAAGGACAGGCTGGAGGGATTTCAGACATTTGCAGGCCCTGACTACTTTACCGATGATATGCTTTCGGCTATGATGGGGTTCTACGGTATGCACGATGAGGGGGATATGAGCTCGGCGTATCCCGAACTGTTTACGGGGGATGACCCGTGGGGGAGGACATATATCTTCATTGCGATGCCCGATCCCTACTGCTGTGCGCTCCTGCGGACGACAAGGGTGAAGGATGCACAGGGCGGCTGGCTCACCGAGGTCAGGGGAAAGGAGATATGGTCTTTGGAGGGGCTTTGCGCACCCTTTGAGGACAAGGAGGAATTCTTTGCACTGGCTCCCTCCCTTATCCTGTGGCTCGAAAGCGACAGGCGCTCCCTGTATGAGCGCTTCATGGCGGATGAGATAGGCGCATCGGCAGACATCCCCGACGGATACTTCGTTGATCCCTATCGTGAGGGCACCTGTGATGCGGCATATGAGGTGATGGGGGATGAGTATGCGGCATGGAAACAGATGGTGAGCGAGATACGATTTGCAAACGGCATAGATCATTTCCTGTTCGGAGCGATGGCGGAGGTGTTCGCACCTGCTTTGAGATCGGACTACAATATCACGGCTGTATACGGGAAAAGCACGAAGGTGACAGATCTGCACGACCCCTTTGAGGACATACACCTTGTCACGGAGAAGACCCTGTCAGGAAGGCAGCGCAAGCGTGACCTTATCTTCACCGCAAGGGATATAAACAGCGGCGACCCGCATTACCGCTGGGAGATACACAGCTCGGAGGTTCTTGAGGATCCCCTTACCGCTCCCCTTACGCCCATTCCCGCAAGCGGCATAAATGTGTATGAGATGCTGGCGGAAGCCGATACGATAAAGCTCTTCACTGACAAGCTGGGCTGGAAGGAAGAAAGACCCTATTCTTTCACGGAGGAGATATAATGTTTGACGTGACATTCAGATCCCTGCATATACGATATCTCAGCGGCGTGACAGCATCGGCGGAATCTGCGGAAACATGGCGTCTGCTGTCTCCTGAAAGTCAGTCGGCGGTAAAGGATATCTACGATGCGGTGCGCAGTAAGTTTATCGAGTTCTCCCGATCGGATGAAAGGGATGTGCTGGTGGAGATACGCAGGAGCGTATTCGGGCTGTGCCTGAAGGAAGGTTTCCTGCTGTTCAAGGCGGATGCGGATGCGTCACTGAGAGGGATAGTGTTCGACGGGTTTCTTATACCGCAGACGGAACTTCGCAGTGCGTGGCAGCTTGCACGGTGGCAGATACTGGTGATGGCTGCCGGAGGCTGGCAGACGGGAGGGAAGATCACTCTTACGGTGCCGCAGATACAGGCTGAGGCGGATGCCGCCCTTGAAAGGATAACGGAGTTTGACCTGCTCACTCACAGACGGGATACCTTCCTCGAACAGCTTCAGGAAGTGGGAAAGGATATGATAGAGTCGGCTATGCCCTTTACCTTCACTACTGCGGCGGATGACATACGCAGCAGCATCGGGCTTGACCTGACAACAGGATACCGCAGGGCGGAGATAAGGTCTACGGGAACCGGGGAGATACCCATCGCCGTGATAGACGTGGAGACCCTTTCGGCAAAACATATGGCACGGTGCGGATTTGACGACATAAGGCTCGACAGCATGGCGGAGGAGGAGTACTTCGGTATGCTTCTGGCTCAGTCGGAGAAGGTGTACAGGAAGGATGCGCTCAGGCGGATAAGGGAGGATATCGCTCAGGCAAGAAAGGAAGGCGGCTATCCTGCTTACTGGTGCTACATCTTCACAAAGGGTGAGGTCAGCTTCGCAAGGCGGATAGAGCCTGAGGATGCACCTTCCTTCTATGCGGACGGGACTGTGCCGTACAGCGTGCTTTACAGCTGCTTTATCTCGGCAAAGGCGGAGGCTAACGACTACTTTGCGAAGCTGGACATGATGCCTGCGGAGAATGCGGGGCTGTTCGGATTTCTCTTCGGGAAGAAGAAAAGCGAATGAAACGAAAAAGGCAGCGCAGAGCTGCCTTTGGTATATGCCTTTGATGACGGTAAAGCCTGCGATCAGAGGTCGCTGTCTGCGATGAGCTGCTTTACTTCCTTGTTGTCGAGAAGCCCCATATCGAAAAGGACGTTGTACTGGCGTGACGTTATCTTCCCGGAGAAGGAATATACGAATTGTCCGTGCTGACGGCGCACACCGTCCCATGAATCTATTATCTTCAGCCAGCCTGCACGGCCGAGGGTGCGCTCGGGATATTTGGCATCGGGATAGAACTTGCGTGCGATCTGCTCCGCCGCCTTGGTGTGCCCTGTGAAGTCGCATGAATAGGTGTCTCCGTCGGGAGACATCCACCCCAGCTTGAAATTTGGGTCGTTTTTGAAATACAGCATCTCCAGGGGGAGAGGTATCTCCTTGTCGGATTCGATGACTTCCACGAAGCCGTAGTCGTTCGGTGTGAACCTGAAAAAGCTGTTGTCCCTGTCAAGTACAACAGGGAGCTGTTCGGGATCGACTCTGCCTGCATATCCGTTCTCTTCGAGCGCCTGTTCGGTATCGCAGTAGATGAAGTAGTTGTAGCCCGTCTCTGTCTTGTAGATGGCGTACTTTTTCATACTCACACAGGTCGCTCCTTTTCAAGAATATGCGGCGGAAAACACTCCGACATTTTTATTTTATCATTGCATTAATGAAATGTCAATACTTTTTTGATAAAAAAATATCGGACATAGCGTCCGATATTTCCGATACTCTGTAAAACTCTATCAGTGCTTGATAACAGCAATGATGTTCACCGCAACCACTACTACGAAGAAGATGGTAGCTACGACCTTGGTAAGGCGCTCGAGAGCACGCTCTCTTGTGTTGGCTGCGTTCTTCTCATAGAAGCTGGAATTGTTGGAACCGCCGATGGCACTGGTCATGCCCTGCTGCTTCTGGCTCTGCATGAGGGTGATAACTATAAGGAAAATACTGCACAGTACCAGTACGATACCGCTGACTATTTGTAAAGCCGACATATTATCGTTCCTTTCATCAAACAAATACAGATTATATTATACATTATCGTGAAGCAAAATACAAGTGAAATCCGCTTATATTCACAGAAAATTTACATTTATTCCAGCATGACCGTAAACGGACCATCGTTGCACAGGGTGACTTTCATATCTGCACCGAATATCCCTTTCTGTGTGGGTGCGTATTTGTCAAGTTCCGTACAGAAAAAGCCGTAGAGCTGCTCGGCACGCCCCGGCTCCATGGCCTGTGTGAATGATGGTCTGTGTCCCTTGCGGCAGTCGGCATAGAGGGTGAACTGAGACACGCAGAGTATGCTGCCGGATATATCTTCCAGTGACAGGTTTATCTTGTCGTTCTCATCGGAAAACACCCGCAGAAGCCCTATCTTCTTTGCCAGGCGGATGCAGTCCTCCTCTGTATCCTCATGGGTAAAGCCGACAAGCACCAGATAACCTCTGCCTATCTGTGCGATCATCTCGCCGTCTACTTCTACCGATGCGCTGCTCACACGCTGCACAAGTGCTCTCATATTTCCTCCTTGTTTTCCCGAAGGGACTGCTTTTCAAGATATGCGATAAGTCCTCTGCATCCGTATGCGATGTCGTTATATGCCGTGTCGAAATCTCCCGAATACCACGGGTCGGCGATGTCTCCCGGCCTGTCTGTAAAGCTGAGCAGAAGGTGTATCTTATTATGCGGGTCATGAGGGATGATGCGTCTGAGGTTTCTTATATTATACTGTTCCATGCAGATGATGAGGTCGTATATATCGTAGTCCTCGGGAGTTATCTGCCGTGCGTGATGCCGTGTGTAGGGGATGTGTTCCTTGTCGAGCTTGCGCTTGGCAGGGGGATAGATATCGTTTCCTGTCTCCTCACGGGAGGTGGCGGCGGATGCAGCCTGTATCCTGTCGGAAAGCCCGAGCTTGCAGAGCATATCCTTCATTATGAATTCGCTCATTGCCGAACGGCAGATGTTGCCGTGGCAGACGAAAAGTATCTTCATCGGAGTCCTCCTGTTCTGCGTTGTGTGTATCCGATTTTTGCCAAGATGGGGAAAATGTGTTGACACGGGCGCTGTGCCGTGGTATAATCAAGACAGCGATGTGACCCGCCGCCAAGGCGGTTCACGCCGCTGCTTTACTGAAAGCAGCGATCCGGATAAACCGATATGTGATCTGATCTGGGGTGAGTGGATGGCTTCAAGAGCAAAATGTGCGGCGCTTGCCGCCCTTATGGCACTGCTTGCTGCGTGTGCGGCGGATAGTACGGCTGGCGTGACGTCAGTGCAGACGAGTGCGGATGTAAGTGAAGAGAGCACCTTGGCAGAGACGGATGCAGTGACAGAGACAGAGGAAACAACAACCGAAACGATAGAGGAAAAAGAGGAGTATGATATGACAAAGTATCAGGATATGATAACAGAGCTTCCCCCCGAGGGATACGATGAGGAAAGAGAGGGAGTGACCTATCCGAAGTTTGAAGGGTATGTCTACTACTCCAATACTGCGCAGCGTGATACGATAGTCAATGTACTGCTCCCTGCGGACTATTCCGAGGATAAGGAGTATCCCGTGCTGTATATCCTTCACGGATTCTATGACAATCAGGACTGGATGACAAGGGATAATGTTGCTCTGAGCCGTATACTGACAAATCTTCAGGAGGACGGAGAGGCTGAGGACATGATCGTGGTGCTGCCCTACATCTTCTGCAGCAAGGATCTTCCGTACTGCACCGGAATGGATCTTGAAAACTGTCTGGCATACGATAATTTTATCAATGACCTGACTACCGATCTCATGCCGTTTATCAATGAGAACTTCTCCGTATCGAAAGACAGGGCAAAGACGGCTATCACCGGATTTTCCATGGGAGGAAGAGAATCACTGTTCATCGGATTTTCTCATCCTGAGCTGTTCGGGTACATCGGTGCGGCGTGTCCTGCTCCCGGACTGGTGAAGATAGAGGGCTCTCCCATGCACCCCGGTCAGATGGAAAGCTCACAGATGAAGTTCGGGGAGGATAAGCCCTATATCCTGCTCATCAGTTCATCAAAGGCGGACACAGTGGTATCATTTGCGCCTGACAGCTACCGCACCATCCTTGACGAGAACGGGGAGCAGTATCTGTCCCATGTGATGACTTCCACAGGGCATGACCCTTCGAGCGTGAAGCCGCATTTGTATAATTATCTGAGGCTGCTGTTCAGGGAAGAGGACTGATCTTTCTGCCTGTTCTCTCACGGACAAAGCAAGTGTACCGCCTGTCGGGTGTTTATTCGGTGAGGCGGTACGCTTTTTATACAGCGGTCATTTGCGGATGTACATGGTCTCCGTACCGTCAGGACGGGATACCGCCATCATGCAGGTGATACCCTCGGTGGTTCGGGCAAAGTATATCTGCTCTGTATCTTCCGAGCCGACTGTTTCATATCGGGGGGCTTCAGGGTCGCCGTTGTAGACAAGGTCACCTTCGGTGGTGTTCCCGAAAGAGTCGGTGTAGACATACTGACCTCTGTTTTCGTAGAACTCGATCTTGTTTCCGTGAATGAGGTCGTACCATGTGCCTTCCTTGGTGCCCTCTTCGGGGGATATGATGTGATCTGCTTCGCCGAGACCGCCCTCTGCGGCGATCTGTTCAAGGGTGCGCAGGCTGTCGGGGGCTTCGGAGAGGGTGCCTAATGATACGCATGGGAGAGAGACGGCATTCTCACCGAACCTTTCCATCATATAGACAAAGTCGCTTTCGGTCAGGTCGGTGAGCTCCGATGTATCGGGATCACATTCATCTGTGTCGTTTCGGTAGATGCCGATGTTGTTTATATCACCGTCCTTCGGCTGGGTGAACCAGAAATCGTTCCATTCAAGAGCTGCTGCGTCGGTGCTTATGTGTGCGTTTCCCATGGCAGTGTAGGCGGCTCCGCTTGAGCCTATATAGAAGAAGGTGCCGCTTCCCGTGTAGGTGTATGAGCTGCGTGCAAATCCTTCAAACGCACGGACTATGGAGCCGTCACTGCCGCAGGTGTAGCAGGCGTATACGGTGCTGTATTCTTCATCGGGCATCGTCATGATAAGAAGTTCGGGAGTGCCGTCGCCGCTTATGTCGGTCAGGACGAAGCCGATGCCGTCAAGGAGCATACTTTTCTCCTCATACATTATCCGCTCGATGATGCCTTCGGGGATGTACCTGTATTCGGCATCAAAGTCATATCCGTCCTGTACGGCACCCAGCACCTCGGAGATGACAGGGGCGTAAAGGGAAGCGGCATCATTCTCTTCGGGAAGCTGTTCGGTGAAGGCGGTCTCTGACGATGCTGTCTCTGCTGAGGCTGTGTCATCGGGTGCGGTGTCGGTCATGGAGACGGCGGCATCATCGGATGTCTGTGAAGCGGAGGTATCCTCCGCAGCGGTCTCAGATGTGGTCTCCGCTGTGCTTTCGGCGGCGGTGATAACAGTGCTGTCGGTCATGGCCGTGCTTTCGGCAGGGACGGTGCGGTCGGCGGTGGATGCCTCGCATCCTGCGAGAGAGAGCATCACGGCGGCGAGGATGGCGGTGCTTTTTACAGATCTGTTCATGGTACTGCCTTTCTTTTATTCACGGGTATGGGGACATCTGTGTATGTTGTCTGCATATATCCATTATACTACATTTCGGCGGTTTTGTCATCCCCGAACGGTTGGGTTTTATGACGAATTCTTGCCGCCTGCGGCTGATGCCTTTGGCATAATTATCAAAAACCTATCGGAGCATCTGCAAGATCATCCGTACATTACACGAAGGAAAAGATATGTCACTAAAAAACAGATCAAAGGATATGACCCCGTTTGATATGGCACGCCGTCCCGTAAAGCAGAACCCGTTTCTCATGCCGCTTGTCTGGGGAGTATGCTATGTCATGACAAAAATGCAGGGGCTTGACAGGGTGCGTCGCATCGGCATGGACGGGCTGAAGCCGCCTTTTCTGGTGATAGCTTCGCATCAGGGGTTTTCCGATTACTATATTGCGCCGAGGGCGCTGTTCCCTCACCGTGCAAGCTATATCTCCGACATGGAGGGATTTGCGGCATTCGGGAATGAACTGTACAGGCAGATAGGGTGCATCGGTAAACGCCGCTACACGGCTGATCTGTCGGTGGTGAGGAATGTGCGCTATGCCCTTGATGTGCTCGGTCAGCCTGTGGTGATATTTCCCGAGTCAAGGCACTGCGATGCGGGGGTAACTTCCACTCTCCCCGATAATCTGGGGAAGCTGATAAAGCATCTGGGAGTGCCTGTGGCTGTACTCACGGCAAACGGGAGCTATCTTGCAAATCCCTTCTGGGATGAGGAAAGGACACGGCGGACGAAGCTCTCGGCAGACATCGAGGCGGTATTTACCTCGGATGATGTGGAAAGGCTGCCTGAGGATGAGATACAGAGGATAATAGCGGATAAGCTCAGGTACGATGAATATGCCTATCAGTGGGAAAACCGCATATCCATCAAGGACAGACCGGCACAGGGGCTGCATCTGCCGCTGTACAAGTGCAGAAAGTGCCTGTGCGAGGGACAGATGCAGGGCAGCGGTGATATACTTCGGTGCAGGGCCTGCGGTGCGAAGTGGGTGATGGATGAGTACGGAAGATTATCCGCTGACGGGGAATATATACACATCCCCGACTGGTACCGCTGGGAGCGGAAAATGGCGGAGGAAGAGGCGTCAGAGGGGTATGACATCAGCTTTGCGGTGAGGGTGGAGGCACTTCCCAATGAGAAGGGCTTTGTACCCCTTGGAACGGGAACGCTGAGACATAATGCGGAAGGATTTGAGCTGTCCCTTGATAAGGAATATGACGGACTTGCGGATGTGTTTCCCCTGCGTATCCCGTCAAAGGCTCTCCCTTCCGTGCAGACGGAGTATAATTACAGGGGCAGGGGGAAATGCGTCGTGCTTTCATCGAAGAACTGCTGCTATTACTGTTACAGTGACGACCCCCGATTCATCGTGACAAAGCTCGAATTCATCGGAGAATACTTTTATTCTCTGTCACACGGGGATGCAATACACATCAAATGATGATAAATCAGCAATTATTGCGTTGAAATAAAGCGTATAAGGGGATATAATCAAGACAGCGATGTCAGGCGAAACATAAAGGAGGATCTCCGATGAAAAAACAGGCATATAATCCTTATCTTCCCTCATGGGAATATATCCCCGACGGTGAGCCCTATGTCTTTGACGGGCGTGTGTATGTATACGGTTCACATGACTTTTACAACGGCTATGTCTTCTGCATGGGTGACTATGTATGCTGGTCGGCACCTGTGGACGATCTTTGGAACTGGCGGTATGAAGGGGTCATTTACCCTCGCAGTGCCGACCCTGAGAACCGTGACGGAAAGATGTGCCTCTATGCTCCAGATGTCACGGTGGGGCCTGACGGACGGTATTATCTGTATTATGTGCTGGATAAGATCTCCGTTATCTCAGTGGCGGTGTGCGATACTCCTGCGGGAAAATATGAATTCTACGGCTATGTCCGCTATCCCGACGGCACACGCCTTGGTGAGCGTGAGGGGGATGAGCCGCAGTTTGACCCGGGGGTGCTGACAGAGGGCGATGTGACCTATCTGTACAGCGGATTTTGCGGAAGAGGGGACAAGTCCCGTACAGGTTCAAAGGTCGTAGTGCTTGACAAGGATATGCTCACTGTCAGGGAGGGACCCGTGCTCGTGGTTCCCGGCAGTGAATACAGTGCAGGGACGGAGTATGAGGATCACGCTTTCTTTGAGGCTTCCTCCATAAGGAAAGTGGATGACAAGTACATCTTCATCTACTCATCAGAGGTGATGCATGAACTTTGCTGGGCAGTCAGCGACAGTCCGCTTGGCGGCTTTACCTACGGCGGAGTGCTGATAAGCAACGCCGATGTGGGGATAGACACCTATAAGCCTGCGGATATGCCTATGGCATATGCCGCCAACGATCACGGCAGCATAGTCATGATAAACGGTGAGTGGTATATCTTCTATCACCGCCACACCAACAATACATGGTACTCACGTCAGGGATGTGCGGAGAAGCTCGTTTGCACCGAGAAGGGCTTTGCACAGGCGGAGATGACTTCCTGCGGGCTCAACGGAGGCCCTCTTGCAGGAAAGGGCGAATATCCCGCATACCTTGCCTGCAACCTGTTCACCGAAAAGCATGATCTGTATGTAGGTCAGCCCCATGCTCCCCGTGTGATGCAGGACGGCAGGGACGGCGATGAGAACGAGGGCTATATCGCAGACATCACCGACGGCACCACGGCAGGATTCAAGTACTTTGACTGCAGGGGCGTCAGAAAGATAAGCATTGCTGCCAGAGCCTATGCCGACGGCGTGTTCGAGATACGCACGAAATGGGACGGCGATGCGCTTGCGGCTATCCCTGTCGTCAGCAGCAACGTATGGGAGACATATACTGCCGACATCGACCTCCCCGACGGAGTGAATGCGATCTACATCACATACAGGGGCACGGGCACACCTCAGCTCAAGAGCTTTACGCTTGCATGATAATAAACAGGGACCCCCTTGGAGCATCCAAGGGGGTGTATTGTATTATTGGTATTTGTTTTTATTATATATTTTCCGCAGACCTTTCAGAGAAAGATCCGTGTCGGTAATGATCTGATGGGTAAGTAATCCGCTGATCGGAGATGTTTCAGTCATGATGACGGCTGGCATGGAACCCAGTTCACGGGCTATCCCGTCTATTATGCCGTCGATCGCACAGGCAAATCCGTAGAATGCCCCCGAACGCAGACAGTCCGTAGTATTGGTGCATATCATCTTCTTAGGCGCATCTGTCAGGGGCACATGGGGAAGTGATGATGTCCGCTGTCTGAGCGCATCCATTGAGACATCTATCCCCGGCATGAGAAGACCGCCGATATAGCGTGCCTTTTCGTCGATGACACCGATGCTTGCGGCTGTACCCATGTCGATTATGACCATGGGAAGGGAGTATTCTCCCAGGGCTCCGACTGCCTGTGTGACAAGATCGGCGCCAAGCTGTGCAGGGTCATCTATGATGATATGGAGCCCTGTCTTGACACCGGGGCCTACGGTGATCGGGTCATCACCCGTGAGCTTACGCACGGCGGACTTTGCCGCAGATGTCAGGGAGGGGACGACGGACGAGATGACAGAGCCTTCGATATCGTCAGCAGCAAAGCCGTACAGATCGAGTACGCTCCGTATGTGCATCGTCATTTCAAAGTCGGTGAGAGCCCTTGAAGTGACTTGCTCACTCCTTATCACATCAGCATCCACAAGTCCGATGGTGATGTGAGCGTTATTTATACTTACCGCAAGTATCATGCTGCCTGCTCAGCCTTGATGAGGCCTGCCCTTGTAAGAGCGGCGGCGATGGCACCTGTCACCACTGCGGCTGTGATCGCTTCGATCACGCAGTTGATGCCGACAAACGCCACGGCAAATCCGAGTGCGGAGCTGATGGGGAAGCCCCATTCAGCCATCTTTGCCCGGAAGGAATCATTGTTCCAGAAGAAGGCGAGAAGGCATCCTGAAAAGCATAAGGTGTTGAAGGCTGCGGCACAGAATCCCGTGATAAGGCTTGCGACAACATTGCTGTTGAGAGCCTTGAGTGCCTTGAAGACGAGCCCTGCGAGAAATCCTGCCAGTACACGGGCACCTATGCACATGATGAACGTGCCCACGGGAGAAAAGCCCATGAGGGTAGTGCCGAAGAGGTCTGCGCCAAAGCACTGGACAAAGCTCGTGATACCGAACACCAGTCCCAGTATGGCGCCTGCAAGAGGGCCTACGGCAATTGCACCGATAGCAACGGGTATCATCAGGAACGAGATGCTCACTCCGGGCACCTTGAGGTAGCCTATGGGAGTGAATGCCATGATGATGATGAGTGCCGCCATCAAGCTTAAGATGACGAGCTTGCGGGTCGAAAGTTTCATATTATCCTCCTTGTTACCGTTCCCCGTGCGGGGATACAATACAATACAAACACAGTATACCATGCCACGGGGGATTTTGCAATAGGGAATTTGCATAAATACTGAGAGAAGACAGGCATAAAAACTGTGACGGGATGAGAGTAGGAAAGCGGCAGAGACATTTTCTCTGCCGCTTGTCAGCTCTTATGTCAGTCGAAAAATCCCAGACCCGTCAGGGCAGTGACAAATCTTCTGATGTAGTCCCATGTAGTGGGAGCCCAGATGACACCCATCCTGTAAAGCACCTGCATGGTATAGTCGCAGGTCTTGGGGAATGATACCACTTCCTTGTCATCGGCAGATCTTGCGTATGCCATGAGGGGGGTAAGTTCGGAAGCCTTTGCGGGATTACCCTGCGCATCGGCAAATACCTTTGAGAACTCATCCGCTTCCACGCCCCTTATCTTGTAGCCGCATTCGCCGAGTTCGTGGAACACCCTTGCCATGCTTACGTTCTGGTCGTTGACCGCATGGAAGAGGACACATTCGTCGGGAGTCCTGCAAAGTGCGAGGGATACCTGTGCGGTGGTGTCGATGGGGGAGAATTCCATTGAGGACGCCATCAGATCATAGGTGGCACAGCCGAGGAGAGCAAAGGCACGGAGCCTGCCCATTGCTGAGTTGGCACTGAAATTGATCTGGAATTCGCCGTCGGAGGAGCGTGCGGACAGGTTGCCGTAGCGAAGTATCTTTGCCTTGAGCCCTCTTTCTGCGACAGCTTCAAGTATGGCTCTTTCCGCAAGGAACTTGGAATATACATATTTGTTTGACAGATCCTGCCTGAAATACAGATCCTGCTCGGTGGGGGAGAATCCTTCGGGCACATCGTCCTTGTATGCGGCACCCCTTACGCTCATGGTGGATGACTGGATAAGTGCGGCATCGTGGGCAAGGCACAGACCGATGAGATTTATCACACCGCCCACATTTACGTCCTCTATCACGGTGCTGCTGGAGAAGTGCTTGACCACTGCGGCGCAGTTTATCACCGTATCGAGCCTGATGTCCTTGAACATATCCGTGAGGGACTTGTCGGTAATGTCGCCCTCGGTCACGAAGATGCGCCTGCCTATGAGGGATGACAGATCCGTGTCAAAGTAGTAGAAGTACATCCTTATCAGACGCTCTGCTGCGGTGAGGCCGTCCTTGCCCCTGAGTAGGCAGTAAATCCGTCCGCTTTCCTGTTCAATGAGCTCGTGAAGGATATGTACGCCGAGATAACCTGCTGCGCCTGTGAGGAGGACATCGCCTATCTCACGCATCTTTCCGTTTCTGAAGGAGTCGATGTTGTTGCGGGAGAGCAGTTCGTTGATGGCGGTGTAATCATATCCGGATACGTCGCTCCCGACCTTTGCGGGGGCATCCGATGCCTCGGTGAGGGCGGCAAGCTGCTTTGGAGTGGGGTTGTCGAACACATCGGCAAAGGTGATGTTGAGCCCTGCCTTGCCTGCTTCGATGATAACATTCGTCACCAGCAGGGATGTGCCGCCCAGGTCGAAGAAGCTCTCGTTGACGCCTACGTTGTCCGCATGAAGGAGCTTTGAGAATATCTCGCAGAATACCTTCTCTGCCGCAGTTTCAGCCTTCTCTCCGTCATTTGTCCTGTACAGTTCGGGAGTGGGGAGGTTTTTCAGATCAAGTTTGCCGTTGGGGGTGATAGGCATGGCATCAAGCTGCATGAAAGCGGTTGGCACCATATAGGGCGTGAGCACCTTTGCCATCTCCGAGCGCATCTCACCGATGTTTACCTCGTGATCGGCTGTGAACCATGCACAGAGATGCTCTATGCCGTTTATCTTGTCTATCTTGACAGCGGTGCGAAGGATGCCTTTCATGGAGGCGAGGACATGATCTACCTCATCGAGTTCGATGCGAAGACCCCTCAGCTTTATCTGGTTATCCTTTCTGCCGAGTATCTCAACATGGCCGTTGTCAAGCCATCTTGCGAAGTCGCCCGATTTGTAGATGCGTACTCCCTTATATTCCGTGAACCTCTCTGCGGTCATTCCGGGGAGCCCGTTATATCCCGCACCTACGCCGGGACCTCCGATATACAGTTCACCTATGACGCCTGCGGGGAGCTCATTGCCGTCGGAGTCCACGATAAATTCCATCACATTGGGCATAGGTCTGCCGACGGTGACTTTGTTCGCATGGGTAAGCTCTGCTTCATTGGACGAAACGGTGATCTCGGTGGGACCGTAGGTGTTTATCAGGCGGCAGTCATAGTTCTGCATGATGTCAAGCAGCCTGTCGGGGAATTTTTCACCTGCGCATACGACTACCCTGCACCGTGAAACAGCCTTGGCAAATAGCGGTGAGTCCATGAGCGCCATGAGCCTTGAAGGCGTGGTGATGAACACATCTGCGCCTGTCTTTTCCATAAAGGCGGCAAGTCCGGAAGCATCGCTTGTCTCTTCCTCACCGTCAAATGCTACGGTAAGTCCGTTGAACAGGGCGTTGCCGTATTCCTTTACGGACACATCGAAGGACAGGGTGGTTATGCTGTTTACTACCGTGCCGTCAGTGACCATGGCATGACAAAGGACCTTTTCGGGATGATCCGTCATGTAGTCAGCCGCATTGCGGTGACGTATCATAACGCCCTTGGGACGTCCTGTGGAGCCTGATGTGTATATCAGGTAAGCCAGGTCATCACCGGTGATCTTCACATCGGGAGGGGTCACATCGCCGCTCTCAAACAGCTCATCAGCTATGATGGCTTTGTCACCGTAGGCATCAGCCTTATCCTGTGTGGTGATGATGAAGGGAGCGCCTGAATCCTCTATGATATGCCTGATGCGGTCTGACGGATAATTCGGGTCGCAGGGGATGAATGCCATGCCTGCCTTGGATATGCCGTAGATCGCAAACAGTGCCTTTGATATGCGGGGCATGAGCACGACGATCCTGTCGCCTGCCGAGGCACGCCTGAGCAGTGCATTGGCGGCACGGTTTGCCATTTCATCGAACTGACGGTAGGTGAATGTGCCGTCTGCCGCATACAGAGCCATGCGGTCGGGGTATTCCGCCGCAGTTCGCTCAAGTCCCGTATGGAAGAAGGTGTCGTCGGGGATGGGGGGCATCTGCGCACTCATGCGGAATGAACGCAGCTGTGCTTCCCTTGCCTCGTCGATCAGCGTCACCTTGCGCAAAGGACCGTCGGTGAAGAACTTGTCTATGACTATCTCATAGGAACGTACAAATTCGGATATGAACTTTTCGGAATAGAGGGAATCGCTGTATTCGCACTGTATCGATGCAGAACCGTCCTTGTCTATTATCCTGAGGGTAACGGGGAATTTTGCGGTCTCAGGCTCGATCACGCTCATGCTTTTCATGTGGGGAGCGCTTATCGTGTCAACGATACCCCGCTGATACTCATACATGATATTCACGGAATATCCCCATTCTGCTGCGACACGGGCAAAGGGGTAGCTTTCATGGGAGACCGCTGCGTCAAAGGATGCCGAGGTCGCCTTCACGAAATCGGATATGCTGCCGTTAGTGAGGCTTGATGCCAGGGACAGGGTGTTTACGAACATACCGAAGGTGTCGGCGAAGGAAACATCCGCACGTCCGCTTGAAATGGTGGAGATATAGACCCTGTCGGAGGCGGTGAGCCTTGCAAGAGTGTAGTCAAGGGCGGACAGGAGGAATGCCGCTTCGGAGACATTCAGCTTCCTGCATATCTCCTCAGCCCTGTGCTGATCGTAATTCCCGTAAACATATGCCTTTCTGCCCTTCCTGTCGGACACGGGCAGATCGGGAGTAAGCTCTGTGACCGATTCAAAGTCGCAGAGGAGGGAGTCAAAATACTTCTTGTATCCTTCCGCATCCTTCTTGAGTGCGGATGTGCTTTCCTGCACAAAGTCAAAGTAGTCCTTCTTTTCGCCCCTTGCCGTCTCACCGCTGAGCACCTGACCCAGTTCCTTTATGAACAGATCGGCGGAGAAGCCGTCAAAGATGAGGTGGTGTATATCCATGAACAGATACACGGCCTTTTCCGTGCGGATGACCGAAAAGCGGTAAAGGGGTGCTTTGTTAAGGCGGAAGGGTACAGACTGCCTGTCACGGTAGGCGGCAAAGGTATCCTCGGCCATTTCGATAACGGGGACATCCTCCTCAAAGGTGTCGTTCCTGACAGCCCTTATCTCACCGTCTGCCATGTCAAAGTGAACGTTCAGTGAGGGGTGAGCCTTCACCACGGATGTTACCGCCTCACACAGCTCATTTACATCTGTGCCGTCGTCAAACTCGATCATCACGGGTATGTTGTAGGCGGTGCTGTCCGCTGACTTCATACACTCGATATACACACCTGTCTGAGCGGCTGAAAGGGGAGAAGAGGATGCGGTCTGTGAGGATGTGTGTGCGCCTTTTTGTCCGGAGAGCCAGTTTTCAAGGATAAGATCCTCGATGCCCAGGAGAGTGATCCCCTTGAACGACTTGACGGGGATATTTATGTCAAATCTCTTGTAGAGGGCGGAGGACAGGCGTATGGTGCTTATGGAGGTAAGGCCTGCATATTCAAGAGGGGTGTTCACGGGTACGCTGTCGGTGGACAGTATCTTCCCGATGATGTCCTTGAGTTCCTTTTCAAGGGCATTGTCCTCATGCTTTTCTTCCGTGATCTCTATCACAGGCTCCGGGAGGGCTCTGCGGTTGACCTTGCCGTTCTGGGTGAGGGGGATGCTGTCTATCTGCATGATGGATGCGGGCAGCATATAGGCGGGCTTGCGTTCGAGGATGAATTCGGAGAGAGCCTTCATATCCACCTTTGAATAGGATACCACATAGGCTGCGACAGCCTTGCCCTCTGCACCAAGGTCACGGGCGGTGACTGCTGCATCTCTGATGCCGTCAAACTCACGGATAACGGCTTCGACTTCCGACAGCTCGATGCGAAATCCGTGTACTTTTACCTGACCGTCACGTCTGCCTATGAATTCTATCTCACCGTCACAGCGGTAGCGGACGATGTCTCCGGAGCGGTAGGCAGGGCGGTATTCACCGTCATCAAAGGGATTGTCAACGAATACTTCGGCGGTCTTTTCGGGGCGGTCAAGGTAGCCTGCTCCCACATGAGGCCCTGCTATCAGGAGTTCGCCCAGTGCGCCCGCAGGCACACGATGTCCGAACATATCCACGATGTAGCATTTTATATTGTCGATAGGTCTGCCTATGGGGATATTCTCTTCCCTGTGAGTTACCTTGAAGACGGTGGTCAGTATGGTACACTCCGTAGGGCCGTACACATTGTAGAAGTCGAGGTTTTCGGGGGGATCCATGGAGGCAAGCTTTTCGCCGCCTGTGGAGACTGCCCTGAGATACGGGTTCTTTGTCTCCGTCACGAACTGTCTGCCCACCTGTGTGGTAAAGAACGCAAGAGATACACGGTTGTCGGTGTAGTACTTATCCATTGCGGGGAGATCAAGTCTCATATCCTCGGGGACGATGCAGACAGCCGCACCGTATGAAAGGGCGGGGAACATATCCATCATGCACGCATCAAAGCCGAATGACGCATACTGTCCCACCCTGTCCTCCGATGAGAGGGCATAGTATGAGGCATACCAGTCTATAAAGCAGACAAGGTTCCCGTGAGTAAGTCTGACACCCTTGGGAGTGCCTGTCGTACCGGAAGTGTAGAGAAGGACGAATGTGTCGTCGGGAGCGATATCCGCAGAGGGTGTGCCGTCGGGCAGAGAGGGTATCTCGGAGAGATACAGCACCCTGGCGTTATGCTCGGTGATAAGAGGGCACAGCTGCTCCGTGGTAATGATAAGGGCAGCTTTTGCATCGCCTGCCATGAAGGTGAGCCTTTCAGGGGGATAGGCGGCATCAAGGGGCTGATACGCACATCCTGCCTTTGCCGCACCGAGAGAAGCGGCAGCCTGATAAATGCCTCTGGGTATGAGGACAGACACCACTCCGCCTTTGATGCCGAGGGAAAGGATATATGCGGCGATCTTGTCGGAGAGCCTGTCGAGCTCCCTGTATGTGATGCGCTGGTGCATATATATCACGGCGGTGTTGTCCGGATATGCTGCGGCTGCGGCTCTGAACAGGGAAACTACCGTCTGTTTTCTGTCGTAGTCGGTCCCTGTGAGGTTGAAAGCGTCAAGTGCGGAGAGCTGTTCGGCGTCGGTGAGAGAGATGTCATCGACGTTCTCTGCGGTCAGCATACCCTTTATCACGTTGTCATAACACCTGCACATAGTCTGTATGAACTCGTCGGAATACAGATCAGCCCTGTATTCGGCATTAAGGGCGAAGCTGCTGCCGTTTTTGAACAGCTGCACCGTGAGCTTTGAGCCTGTGGAGTTGACAGACAGGACCTCTGCTTTGACACGCTGTCCGCAAAGGGAGATGTTCTTCCATGAATCGCCCTGATAAGCAAAGAGAAGATCGCTGCTGATGCCTGTCTCATGGGCAAGCTCCGAAAATGGATATATGTCATTCTCCCTGCATCCGTGAAGCTGTGAGCTGAGTTCTTCGAGCAGGGATGCGATGCTTTTCTGTCTGCCTGTCTGAATATATACGGGCAGGGTCTTTACCAGCATGGAGAATGTGCGGGCGGTGTCTTCCGACTTTCTGCCGTTGTAGATGGCGGTGAAGAGAGCTTCCCCTTCTGCGGCGTATCTTGCGGCAAGTATGCCGAATGCGGCGCACGCAAGCACGGATCTGCCTATGCCGTGCTGTCTGCAAAAGCCCTTGACCTGCTCATCCGTGATGCCGAGGTCTCTTTCGTATGTCTTGTAGGATACTGTATCTCCGTGAACGTCGGGGATGGGAAGGGAATTTGCTTCGATGCCCGAAAATGTGTCAAGGTACCATTGGCGTGCCTTGTCGGAAACTTCCTTCGGTGTGTTCTTTTCGGCAAGGGCTATGTCAAATCCCGTATATGTTTCCGCAGGCAGCTCTTCACCGCTGTATGCCCTGTCTATGTCCCCAAGGAACAGGGTGACGGATGAACCGTCCGTAATGATGTGATGTGTGTCCAGAAACAGGTATACAGCCTTCTCCGTGGAGATGATGCGTATTCTGAAAAGCCTGTCCGAGAACAGATCGAAATGTCTGATAAAGGAGGCTCTGACAGAGGGGATGTCTGCCTCTGTCATATGTTCGGTCGTCTGATGATATTCTGTATCATCAGACATATACTGTACAGGGGTGCCTGTCTCATCAAGGCGGATGCTTGTCATCATGTTCGGATGCGCCTGTACCGCTTTCTCGCAGGCAAGGCACAGACGCTCTGCATCTACGGCGCTGTCGAGCCTTATAAGGAAGGGCACGTTATACAGCGCTTCTCCGCTGTGAGCCATACATTCCGTGAATATCCCCATCTGTGATGCGGAAAGAGGATAAGTCCTGATTGTGTTCTGTGTTTCGGTGTTCATTTGCTGTTCCCCCTCATGTCAAGTTCAAATATGGTATTATTCAGGTCAATGACACGCATATATGTCATCGACAGTGTCAGCTTTTTCAGAAGATCAAGTCCGTGTGTCTCATCATCTTCGGGTGTATATGATGTGGGGTCAAAGGGTATCCCGTCATCACGGAACCTGAGATATATCTTTCCGTCCGCCTTTGACAGGCATATGTCGATGAGCTTTTCGCTTCCCGCTTTATATCCGTATTCTGCGATGTTTGCGACTATCTCTTCCGTGGCGAGCCTCAGCAGAGCGGAGCGTTCATCGTCTATGCCGTTCTCACGGCAGTACCTTTCTATCTCCTTGGATGCACCGACTGCTGATGCGTCGCTGCCCTGTATGCTTATATCGCATATGCTGCCCTCATTATCATGAGGTATCGCCATGAAGCCGCTGTTTTGTATCTTTCCCTGTCTGTACATCACAAGACGTATGAGATTGATAACGGCAAAGGTGAGCAATTCGTTCACTATCAGTGCGCCGAACAGTCCCTCTATGCCGAATATGCGCATACCTGCCGCTGAAAGGGGGATGCACAGCAGTACCAGTTCGAGCATGGAATCAAGTGTGGAAAGTGCCGTAAGTCCGATGACCTTGTAATAATTCTGCACGATGCAGTTGAGAACATAGAAGATGAAGCTGAGTGCGAATATCCTCAGCACCCGCAGGAGCAGGGGAAGCAGTACGGGATCCCTGAATCCGTAGAGTGATGCAAGTATCTGCGGTGCGATGAGAAACAGCACCGTGACTATGCCGCCTATGGACAGCCCCGATACAAGCACCCTGCGCAACACGCTCCTCATGCCGAAGTAGTCCTTCTCACCGAAAAGCACGCCTGCCACCGATGCGATGACTGCGGTTATGCCGTTGAGGAACATCTGTGTGATCTGCTGAGTGTTATTTGCCACCGCAAACACAGGGAGCATATCATCTCCCAGCATTTCCACCACAGCCTTGTTGAGGGCAAACACTTTGATGACGTTCATCACAAGGTACATGGTATTCGGAAGTCCGTTCTTGCAGGTGAGGCCGATAACACCGATGTGTTCTTTCAGCCCTTTAAGTGAGGGCTTTACCATCCTGTCCTTGCTTTTGAGATAGACAGGGATGAAGATGAGTCCGCCTATCGCATATCCGATGATGGTAGACATGGTAGAGCCGATAAGTCCCAGCGGCGTGAATTTCACAAGAAGTACATCACAGGTGAGGTTTATCACATTTGCCGTGATGAGCATAGCGGATGAAAGGGTGGGGTGGTTGTCAACGCTTATCATATTGGTCATCGCTATGACCACCGAGCAGACAGGCATCCCGAGGGAGTACACCGTGATGATCTGCCTCACCATCTCAGCCTGTTCACCGTTCAGCCCCATCAGATGGATGTAGGCAGGCACCGTAACAGGGGTAAGTAATGTGAAGATAAGGGGATAGACGAATGAAGCCAGCAGGCTGACACCCATCACTCTGCCTGCATTGTCCGTGTCCCGTTCACCGAGGAGCACAGCAATGGTAACAGCGCCGCCCATCCCCATAAGGAAGGCAGCGACCTGCAAAAGATAGACAAAGGGCGTGCCTGCACTGACAGCCGCATTTGCGCTGCTGCCGATGAGGTTGCCCACTATCATGGCATCCACGACGTTCCCAAGCTGGAGCGCCACAGTGGTGAGCACGCTTGTGAACAAATACTTGTATATTTTTTTCCTTATCAGATGATCGTTTCGTTCCATATGCCCCACCCGTCAGACCGTCTTACTGTTTCATGATATGTTCATGGTGCTCAGCAGACTGAACTTATGTTCTGCTTTGATTATAGCACCGGGACCTTTGCAAGATATTTGCAAATATCCCGTATCAGAAAAAAATTTACAAAAAGCCCGACTGAGGTGGTCGGGCGTGCAGTCATCCTGCAAGGTCTTTGCTGAGTTTATCGGGGATGCCTCTGGGACCTCTCACGGCAAAAATGCCGTATTCGGTCTTCAGCGCATCAAATGTGAATTTGTCCCGAGGGTAGCGCTTTAGCAGCTTTATGTTCATGAGCCTGTCCATGTGAAGTGCGCCGTCATCGTATTTGTAGGGGATGTTCACCGCAGTTACGATGCACTTGTAAAGTATGGCGGACACAGGTGAGCCGACATACATATATACCGTATCGCCGCTTTTGATGCCCCTGCCCTGTTTCCAGCCTATTTCATCGGAATTCTCAAAGGCACTCTCTATATCGTAGTATCGGGGGTTGGAGGGTATCAGCCATTCCTTCGGCGGGCGGCTCCTCTGTCGGGTCTGTCCGGAAGCGGTCACATCATAGCTCATGTCGATAAGGGGAGCTATCTTTTCGAAAGGCACCGTGCCGTCAAGCACGACTGATATCCAGCAGCCCTTTGCAATATGGTATCCCGTGTAAAATCCCTTTTCCCGGAGCAGCATATCCCTGTAAAGAGGGTCGTTGAGCTTCAGGTTGATTATGCGGACATGACCGCTCCTGTCGGGATCTATCTTCTCATAGGGGATGTCCATGACCAGAATGAACCACTTCTTGTTGTCGGCATGGCGGAATACTGCATAGGTCGGGAACTTTATCCACGGATACTCGGGCTCTGCCTTGTATCTGTCATGTGCATAACGGACGATGCTTTCAAACATCAGTAATGTACCTTCCCTTCTGCGACGGCTTTAAGGTGGGAGCCGTAGGGGCTTTTTCCGTACCTTGCAGCGGATGCGAGGAGCTTTTCCCTGTCTATCCAGCGGTTGACGTATGCTATCTCTTCGGGAGCGGATATTACTATGCTCTGACGCTGGGAGACCATGCGAACAAAGTCCGCAGCCTCCACAAGGCTGTCCATCGTGCCTGTGTCGAGCCACGCAAACCCTCTGCCCAGAAGCTGGACGTCAAGCAGCTTTTCTGTAAGATACATTTCGTTGAGGGTGGTGATCTCCAGTTCTCCCCGTGCGGAGGGCTTTACCGTGCGTGCCTTTGCGGACACACCCGAAGGGTAGAAGTAAAGTCCCGTCACAGCATAATTGGACTTGGGGGAAGCAGGCTTTTCCTCTATGCTCGTCGCCTGTCCGTTCTCATCGAATGCCACCACTCCGAATCTTTCGGGGTCGTGTACATAGTAGCCGAATACCGTTGCACGTCCGCTTTCAGCGTCCCTGACAGCGGCACGGAGAATGCGTCCGAAGCCGTTGCCGTAGAAGATGTTGTCACCCAGCACCATAGCGCACGCATCATCGCCGATGAAATCCTCACCCAGGATAAATGCCTGAGCCAGTCCGTCGGGGGATGGCTGCACACAGTAGCTGAGCTGTATGCCGAACTGTGAGCCGTCGCCCAGGAGCGACTCAAATCTCGGAGTATCGTCGGGCGTGGATATGATAAGTATATCCTTTATCCCCGCAAGCATCAGCGTGGAAAGGGGATAATAGATCATGGGCTTGTCATAGACGGGAAGAAGCTGCTTTGATGTTACCATAGTGAGCGGATAGAGCCTTGTGCCTGCACCGCCTGCGAGAATGATTCCTTTCACGGGGCATCCTTTCTTGTTCATGGAGTATCCCCCGTGGATGCGGGGGATACAGGGAGTCATACATCAGTGTCCTGCGGGACATTATTGATCATCATTATTTGCACACAACTCATTGTACAGCCCGATGTACAGCTTAGCGGAGCTGTCCCAGCTGTAATCGCATTTCATGGCATACTTCATCAGTGCCTTCCAGCCCGCCTTGTCATCGAACCGTTCCTTTGCACGGGAAACGGCACAGAGCATATCGTGGGCATTGTAGGTCTTGAATGTGAAGCCGTTGCCGTTTTCGCCGCCTGCATCAAGTACGCTGTCACGCAGACCGCCTGTTTCACGGACTATGGGTATAGTGCCGTATCGCATGGATATCATCTGTGCCAGTCCGCAGGGCTCGCTCTGGGACGGCATGAGGAACATATCCGCACCTGCATATATGCGATGTGCCAGATCGGGCTTGAACCCGAGGGTAACGCTCACACGGTCGGGACGGCGCCATGCCATTTCCTTGAAGAAGTCCTCGAACATCTTCTCACCCGAACCGAGTATGGCAAACTTTATGCCCATTCCCAGCATTTCTTCAAACACATATTTGATAAGGTCGATGCCCTTGTGAGACACAAATCTTGTGATTATGCCGATGATGGGGGAGTCATCGTGAGCAAGTCCGAGTTCCTTTTCAAGGGCGGTGCGGCACTTAGCCTTCCCCTTGAGGTCGTCTGCGGTATAGCCGGCTGCGATGGCCTTGTCGTGTTCGGGGTCGTAAAGAGCGGTATCTATGCCGTTGAGGAATCCGCACAGCTTGTACTGCTTCCCTGCCAGCGCACGGTCGAGCCCGTGAGAATACCAGGGATCAAGTATCTCCCAGGCATAGGACGGGGACACCGTGGTTATCTTGTCGGCAGTCTCAAATGCGCCCTTCATCAGATTGACAGCACCGTCATACTCCACAACATTCGCATGATACATGGGTATGCCCAGTATGTCACTGAGAACGTCCATCCCGTACCGTCCCTGATACTGGATGTTGTGTATGGTAAATACGGTCTTGATATTGTCGTATCCGTGCTGGAACTTGTAGTATGTCTGGTAATACACGGGTATCAGTGCAGTCTGCCAGTCGTTGCAGTTGATGATATCGGGCTTCCAGTCTATCTGCGGGATAAGCTCCATCACCGCACGGGAGAGGAAGACAAATCTCTCGCAGTCATCGTAGTAGCCGTACAGTCCGTCTCTTGCAAAGTAGTATTCATTGTCGAGCAGATAATATGTGACACCGTTAGCCTCACCCTCGAAAACTCCGCAGTATTGCTTGCGCCAGCCTACATCCACCGTGAAATTCTTCTTGAATACCAGCTTGTCACGCAGCTCCTGGGGCACGTTCTTATAGAGGGGGAGAACCACTCTGCAGTCCACACCCGCACTTACCAAAGCCTTCGGCAGTGAGCCCGCCACATCTGCCAGACCTCCCGAAGCCGCATAAGGCAGGGCTTCGGAGGCGGTATATAATACTTTCATCTTTACTTTTTCTCCGATAATTTGTCGTTGTCAGAGCCGCCGTCAGAGGCAGGTGACATGACCTGCGGTCATATCTGTGCGCTCTTGCCTATGCAGACAGGGTAGCTCGATGAGCCTGTAAGTATCTTGCCGTCGGTGATGATGACCTGCTTGTCGGTGATGACAGAGTCAAGGGTGCAGTTCTTGCCGACGCAGGTGTCCTGCATAACGATCGCATTCTTGATGACGCTGCCCTTGCCGACCTTTACGCCTCGGAAGAGGATGGAGTTCTCCACCGTACCCTCGATGATGCAGCCGTCAGCCACAAGGGAGTTCTTCACCTTTGCGCCTATGGCGAGCTTGGCGGGAGGATTGTCCCTTATCTTGGTATAGATGGGGTTGGTGTCACGGAAGAGAGCCTTGCGGTTCTCCGTGGACAGGAGCGCCATATTCGCATCGTAGTAAGTCTTGATGGAGGTTATCTTGGAGAAGTAGCCGGTGTATTCAAATGCACGGATATCGAACTCATTGCAGCGTGCCTGAAGTATGGTCTTTGCGAAGGAATAATGACCCTTTGCGGCGCCGTCCCTGATGATGTTGACCAGCAGATCCTTGCTGATGACATAGGTATTGAGAGCCACGTTGCACTCGCCGGAGAGCTGGGGATTGATAAGGACATTGTTTATCCTGCCGTTGTCATCTATGCCGAACACATTGGAGTGTACCGCAGCATCGCTGTCAAGGTTCGCCCTTGCATATACTGCGGTGATATCGGCGCCGCTCTTGACATGGGCATCAAATATCGCATCATAGTCAAAGCTTGCCACCACATCACAGTCAGACATGATAACATAGTCAGCAGCGGAGTGATTTATGAAATCGGTGATCCCTGCCAGTGCTTCAAGTCTGCCTCTGTAAATGCCGCTTGCCACATTGGAGAAGGGGGGTAGCAGGTGAAGGCCGCCGATCTTGCGTGCCATATCCCATTCTCTGCCCGATCCCAGATGATCGAGGAGCGACTGATAGTTGGACTTGGTGACAACGCCTACCTCATCTACTCCGGAATTCGTCATAGATGAGAGAACGAAGTCGATCATTCTGTATCTGCCTCCGAAAAGGACAGATCCCATAGTTCTCTGCCTTGTCAGCTCGGGGATAACATCCTCGTGCATATTGGCAAATATAAGACCCAGTATATTTTTATTAAGACTCATTTCTAAACCGCCTTTCCATCACTTTTTCCTGATATCGGGGACCATGTCCTTGGGGCCTACCGAAGCATTCTCTTCAATGGTCACATTATGACCGATGACAGCTATTCCCCAGTCATCACGGTTCTCGACAGCCTCAGGCCTTGCGCCTATGTGCGCACCCTTCTCTATGACGCTGTTCTCGCCGACGATGGCGTACTCAACGATAGCGCCTTCCTTTATGACAGAGCCGGGCATGATGATGGATTCGGTAACTATTGCATTCTTCTCTATCGTTACCCCTTCAAAGATAACGGAGAAGTCGATCTCACCGTCGATGATGCACCCCTCAGCCACCATGGAGTTTTCCACGTTTGCGTTCTCGCCGAAGTACTGGGGAGGAAGGACGGGGTTCCTGGAATACATCTTCCAGTCGGGGTCGTACAGGTCGATGGGGATCTTTGGATTGAGGATGTCCATATTTGCTTCCCACAGGGAGTCAAGTGTCCCGACATCCTTCCAGTAGCCGTCAAATGCGTATGCTACCAGCTTTTCTCCCGCATTCATCATGTTGGGGATTATAGCCTTTCCGAAGTCCTTGTCCTCATCGGGATTGTTTTCGTTGTCTATGAGGTACTGACGGAGCTTGGACCATGTGAATACATATATGCCCATGGATGCAAGCGTCGATCTCGGATTCTTGGGCTTCTCCTCGAAGTCTACGATATTTCCGCTGTCATCGGTTATCATTATGCCGAAGCGTGAAGCCTCCTCAAGGGGCACGTCAAGGACTGCGATGGTGGCATCTGCGCCCTTCTCCTTGTGGAACTGGATCATATCGTTATAGTCCATCTTGTAGATGTGGTCGCCTGACAGCACGATCACATATTCGGGACTGTAACGGTCTACAAAGGCTATATTCTGATAAATGGCATTGGCAGTACCCTTATACCACTCTGCACCGAGTGCGGTCTGATAAGGGGGAAGGCAATGAGCTCCGCCGTACTGCTTGTCAAGATCCCAGGGCTGACCGTTGCCGATGTAGTCATTGAGCACCAGAGGCTGATACTGAGTCAGTACGCCTACCGTGTCAATACCTGAGTTGACGCAGTTGGAGAGGGGGAAATCGATTATCCTGTACTTGCCGCCGTAGGGAACAGCAGGCTTTGCCATGTCCTGAGTGAGGGCATACAGTCTGCTTCCCTGTCCGCCGGCAAGCAGCATTGCGACGCATTCTTTCTTTGTATACATATTTTCCATCCTTTCGGGTATATCATTTATTTGTCAGTCTTCTTGGTTCGGGTGCGCTTAGGCTTCGGCTCATCAGCCTTAGCGGCTGTATCACCTGCATCCGCCTTCTTCCCCGAACGCTTGGGCTTGGGTGCGTCAGTCTTAACGGCTGTATCGCTTGTGTCCGCCTTCTTTGCCGAACGCTTGGGCTTCGGCTCATCGGTCTTAACAGCTGTATCGGTTGTGACCGCCTTCTTTCTCGGACGCTTGGGCTTCTGTTCAGCGGGCTTTGCCTCTTCCTTGACCTCGATAGGCTCTACGTCTATGATCTCCTTCTTGGGAGCGGGGGTGTACCGCAGATAAATCGCAGAGAGCCCCGGTATGGTAAGGGATATGGAGTGATCGCAGCCGTGCATGGGTGTGCTGCGTGACTTCAGCCTGCCGTTGTCTACTTCTCCCGAGCCGCCGTATTTAAGGTCATCCGTGCAGAATACCTGCTCATATGTGCCCTCATACGGAACGCCTATGCAGTATCCCGATCTTGTCACGGGGACAAAGTTGCATACGACGATGATCTCCTTGGGGTCGTCCTTGTCCGTCATGTCTATGCGGCGGAAGGCTATGATGCTCTGGGTGTAGTCATCAGCGCTTATCCACTTGAAGCCGTCCCATGAATCGTCGTTTATCCACAGGGGAGAGTTGTCAAGATAGAAGTGGTTGATATCGTGGAAGAAACGGTGGATCTTTTCATGATTGGGATATTCGAGAAGCATCCAGTCGAGCTCCTTCTTGTAATCCCATTCGATGATCTGACCGAGTTCCGTGCCCATGAAGTTGAGCTTCTTTCCGGGGTGAGCCATCATATATGCGATGAAGGCTCTGTCCGAAGCAAACTTCCCCTCCATCGAGGGACTGCTCATTTTGTTGTAGAGTGAGCATTTGCCGTGGACTACCTCATCATGGGAGATAGGAAGGATAAAGTTCTCGGAAAAGGCATAGAAGAATGAGAACGTCAGCTTTCCGTGGTTGCCTGCCCTGTAAATGGGGTCGGTCTTCATGTAGTCAAGGGTGTCGTTCATCCAGCCCATGTTCCATTTGAAATTGAATCCGAGTCCGCCTGCGTCTGCGGGCTTTGTCACCATAGGCCAAGCCGTGGACTCTTCGGCAATCATGAGCGTGTCGGGATTTCGTGAGAATACTGCGGTATTGAGTTTGCGCAGGAACTCTATCGCCTCGTAGTTCTCGTTGCCGCCGTCCTTGTTCGGACGCCATTCACGCCTGTCGTAGTCAAGGTAGAGCATGGAAGCCACTGCATCCACACGCAGGCCGTCAACGTGGAACTTTTCTATCCAGTATATTGCGTTGGAGATAAGGAAGCTCCTGACCTCGCCCTTGCCGTAGTCAAATACACGGGTGCCCCAGGACTTGTGTTCCTTTTTGAGGGGATCGGCGTATTCGTAGCAGTCGCCGCCGTCAAATTCAAACAGTCCTGCCGCATCCTTCGGGAAGTGGGCAGGCACCCAGTCAAGAATGACGGAAATGCCGTTCTGATGGAAAATGTCTATCATTTCCATGAACTGCTTCGGAGTGCCGAAACGTGAAGTGGGCGCATAGTAGCCTATGACCTGATATCCCCATGACCCGTCGAAGGGGTATTCGGAAAGGGGCATCAGCTCAATATGAGTGTATCCCATATCCTTGAGGTACTCGCTCATCTCCGTGCCGAACTTCACATAGTCAAAGGGTGAGCCGTCCTCGTACTGACGCCATGAACCGAGATGCGCTTCATATATGTTCATGGGAGAGCGGTAGACGTTTGTCTGCTTTTTCTTTTCGTACCACTCCGCATCGTGCCATTCATATGTATCAAGGTCAACATATTTGGTGGCTGTATTCGGCCTCAGCTCCATATGTGCGCCATACGGATCGGCCTTGTCTGTAATGGAATAATGTGATGATTCTATGGAATACTTGTATGTAAAGAATTCATCCACATCGGGAATGAACAGCTCCCATACCGAAGGGTCGGACAAGCGGTACATGGGATCCTTGTCCCTGTCCCAGCCGTTGAAATCGCCTATGAGGGAAACCGACTTCGCATTTGGTGCCCATACACGGAAGTATACGCCCTGTTTCCCATCCTTTTCCCCTTTATGGGAACCGAAGAATTTGAAAGCCTCATAATTCGTACCCTCATGGAATACGAACAACGGGAATTCATAATTGCCGATGGAGCTCTGACTCATCTGATCATCTCCTGCCCAAGTTTTTAGGTTGATCCCTTTCATTGAAGTGTAAGAGATATGCGTTTGCGGAATGTCTCTTTCACCGCATTAATTCATTATCTATTTTAACAGATTTTTACATGAATTACAAGAGGAATTGTAAAAGTTCTATAAATGTATTAACTTTTGATGTATCACTTTGTTAATGTTGCACAAATCTATAATTCTCTCACACGTCCCGAATACGGGAAAGCCGGAGGCTGATCCCGATAGATCCTATTCTGATGCGGTTTTACGGCTGTCATTAGGCCTGATATCCCCGCATACGGCAATGATCGGGAGATGATGGGGATTTTGTTTCATAATAAGTTAACAAAAAATTCATTGACAAAAACCACCCGATATGATATACTAACAAAGTCGGCTGTTGAGGTCGGCATGATAAATGCGGAAGTGCTGGAATAGGCAGACAGGCACGTTTGAGGTGCGTGTGTCTTTGACGTGTGGGTTCAAGTCCCATCTTCCGCACCACACCCCGATACTTATGTATCGGGGAGCAAACATTATCTAATGGATACACATTAACTCATACTTACTTCAATTCGGGCTTTTCACCCTCTGCAAGCCCATTATTGAGGAAATTGTAATAAATCTGAATACGGCGAGGTGTGCTTTTGTCTTTCGGGCGGTCACCAATCACAACATATTCAATCAGGTCTACACACATCTCTCTCGTCAGC
>JAFUHM010000024.1 GCA_017468865.1 Oscillospiraceae bacterium
AACAATGCGCCTGGCATACTTATATTTTTTAATATACAAAAAAACACCAAGTGAAATGGACAGACCAATGTAGCTGAAATTGAACAGATAGAACAGATTGTTCTTTGTCAGCCATAAGGTAATTGCGACCGTTTCGAATACGACCAGCATAATGATCGGCATAGCATATTTCTTCATTTTTGCATTCCCAACAAACTTCGATTTGAATTATTCTATCATGAGCAGCACAAATGTAAAAAGGGAGTTTTCATATCTCGCAGTAACTCTTCAGCCAGACAGCCGTCTCCTCATCAAGGAGCGGACGGAGAGTCTCATATACTCTTATGTGGTATTCCCTCAGCAGCCGCTTCTCCCTGTCAGTCAGCATATCCCACACTATCGCCTCCATATCGAAGGGGGCAAGGGTGAGTGTCTGAAAATACATCATGTCATCTTCACGCCGCCTGCAAAGTACCAGGTTCTCCAGTCTTACGCCGAACTTCCCCTCAAGGTAGATGCCCGGCTCATTTGAGGTTATCATGCCCTCCTCAAAGGGAGTGTCCGCACGGCGGAGCCTTATGGCATTGGGTCCCTCATGTACGCATGAGATAAATCCCACACCGTGACCCGTGCCGTGTCCGAAGTCATGCCCCTCCTCCCAAATGGGAGTGCGTGCCAGCGCATCCAGGTTAGCTCCCGTCACCCTGTCGGGGAACACCGCCGCACCCAGTCCGAGATTTCCTCTCAGCACAGCCGTGTAGCATCTGCGCTCCTCATCTGTCAGCCTGCCCAGGGAAATGGTTCGGGTCACATCCGTAGTGCCGCACATATACTGACCGCCGGTGTCCACCAGCAGGAAGCTCCTGCCCTCACAGGGGATGTTCGTGTCCTCATCGGGATCGTAGTGAACTATCGCCCCGTGTTCGCCGAAAGCCGCAATGGTAGCAAACGATGGTCCGAGATACCCCTCTCTCTCGCCCCTGAGCCGCTCTATATCCGCCACGGCATCCAGTTCGGTGTATGAGGTTATGGTGCCGTCAGCGCACTTCCCCTTCACCTTTCGGATAAATGAGGTGAGAGCTGCACCGTCACGGATGTGCGCCTCTGTCATGCCCTCCTGTTCAGCCTTTGTCTTGACGGCCTTCATCATCTCCACGGGGGAGGGTATGTCCGTCACATCATGAAGGAGGCCCATTATACGGGCGCTCACCTGACCGCTGTCCGCACACACCTTCCCCTCGAGCCGTGACACATGGCCCATAAATCTGGTGTAAGGTTCAAGCTGTACGCCGTCCTTCATCAGTGCCTCAAACAGCCCGTCCGAAAGCTGCCCCTGCACATACAGCCTTACGCAGTCTGCGGACACTATGGCATAGGCAAGGGGGATGGGATTATATATCACCCCGAAGGCACGGTAGTCCATGAGCCATGCACATTCATCGCAGGCGGTGATTATCAGGTGATCCGCCCCGATCCGAGCCATAGCCTCACGCACCCGTGCTATCCTCTCCACACGGCTCTCGCCGCATACGGCACTGTCAAGCTCCTCAACATAGGGAGTATCGGGCTCAGGCCTGTCTGTCCATATCTCCCTGATAAGATCCTCATCGTGAAGGTCGCACACCTCACGGAGAGCCTTTGCCGTCCTTCCGGTGACAGTGCGGCAGTCTGCGCCCACAGACTGTCCCTTCATCCTCTCCCCGATGAAGGCGGAAAGGGTGGGGACGTCCTTTTCCCCCATCTTCATCAGTTCGATGCCGCTGCCTCTCAGCTGTGCCGCCGCCTGTATGAAGTATCGGCTGTCCGTCCACAGAAAGGCGCTGTCCGCCGTTACAAGCACCGTCCCTGCCGATCCGCTGAACCCGCTGATGAATTCCCTGCACTTGTAGTGTGCCGTCACATACTCCGACATATGAGGGTCGGCAGAGGTGATGATATATCCGTCCAGCCCCTTTTCCCTCATTTTTTCCCGCAGCAGTGCGAGCCTTGATGAAATGTCCATGGTATCCTTCCTGTATCAGTTAACAGGCGGGCAGAGCCCGCCTGTCATGTGCTTATGTGTAGAGCAGATCGCCTGCATCGGAGATCTGTTTGTATACGTCGTAGATATCAGGGTATGTCTTTATCCTGACCGGACGCATCTGCATATCCGTGAAGCAGTGAGTAGTCCTGCCTTTCACACGCAGACTGCCGTCCTCCCCGTATACCTCGTAGATCACCGCAAAGCGTGACCTGCCGAAATCGGGGATGTATGCCTTTACCGTGAAAGTCTCACCGAACATGAACGGGAGCAGATACTCACATTCAGCGGAAAGCACGGGGCTCATAAGCCCCTGAGCCTCCACCGTCTCAAACGGAAGACCTGCCTGTTCGATGACATCCACTCTTGCCTCCTCGAACCATCTCAGATAGTTCGAGTGGTGGACTATGCCCATCTTATCCGTCTCGTAGTAGAATACACGTCTTGAATATGGTGTCAGCCGCATCAGTATCCTCTTTCAGTTATTCCTGTACCGCCTTGCGAGCGTGACAGCCCACATCACAGCAAGCGCAAGCACAGTGACAGCCCATATCATCCACATCATCACATAGTCGCCGAGTGCGGAAAATCCGGGCATGAAGCCGCCGTATCCGGCAGACTTGCATCTTATCATCCACAGCAGGGAAAGCGCCCACTCTGCCGCCTGCACGATGACCGTGACAGTGACGGGCTTTCTGTATACATCAAGGAATTCCCTTTTGTATCCCCTGAAAGCACCGCTGCATACTGCCGTCACGATCAGTGAAGGGATGAGGATAAACAGCGGTTCGGGAATGCTGCCGTTGTCCATCCCCACATGAGTATATCTTGAGGAAAGTCCGCCGTACACGATGCTTGCGTCGAATAGTGCGGCAAATATGCCGAACAGTCCGATGTTAAGTATCACCCTTTTGATATTGCCCATAACATCCCCCGCCTGAGTATGTCAGTCTCTTGACTTTGATGCGTTCTCCGCAACTATCTTCATCACGGCGTCATCAGCCTTCATTGCGCCAAGGTCGCCCTTGCTGCGGGAGTTGAGGGAAACAGTGCCCTCTTCAACTTCCTTGTCGCCCACGATGAACAGATAAGGGATCTTCTCCATCTTGCCCTGTCTGATCTTGTAGCCCACGCCTTCGCTGCGCTCATCCACCGAGCAGCGGATGTTCACGTCGGAGAGCTTCTTTTCAAGCTCCTTTGCGTATTCAAGGGCACGGTCGGTAACGGGTATCATGCGCACCTGTTCGGGCATGAGCCACAGGGGAAGTGCGCCTGCATACTTTTCAAGCAGATAGGCAAGCGTTCTCTCGTAGCATCCGAGGGATGTGCGGTGGATGATGATGGGGTTCTTCTTCGAGTTGTCCGCATCCACATACTCCATGCCGAAGCGCTTTGCCAGGAGCATATCTATCTGTATCGTAACGATGGTGTCCTCTTTGCCGAATACGTTCTTGTACTGTACATCCAGCTTGGGGCCGTAGAAGGCAGCCTCATCTATGCCGATGGTGTATTCAACGCCCAGTTCGTCAAGTATCTCCTTCATGGCTGCCTGAGACTGTTCCCACTGCTCAGCCGTACCCTCATACTTGTTCTTCGGGTTTGCGGGATCCCACTGTGAGAAGCGGAAGGTGCAGTCATCCAAAAGTCCCACCGTATCCAGGCAGTATTTTGCCAGGTTGAGGGCACGGCGGAACTCCTCCTTGAGCTGTGAGGGAGTTACGATATAGTGACCCTCGGAAATGGTGAACTGTCTAACTCTGATAAGACCGTGCATCTCACCGCTGTCCTCATTGCGGAACAGTGTGGAAGTCTCCGTCAGACGTATGGGAAGCTCACGGTAGGAGCGGTTCTTGTAAAGGAACACCTGATACTGGAAGGGGCAGGTCATGGGACGCAGAGCGTATGCGCTGTTGCCGTCCGTCTCATTCTCATCGCCCATGATGAACATACCGTCACGGTAGTGATCCCAGTGACCGGAGATCTTGTACAGATCGCTCTTTGCAAAGAAGGGTGTCTTTGTTATCTGGCAGCCGTCCTTCTCCTCGATGTCCTCTACCCAGCGCTGGAGGAGCTGGAGCACCTTTGCGCCCTTGGGCATCATGATGGGAAGACCCTGGCCGATGTAGTCAACAGTGGTGAAGTATCCCTGCTCACGGCCTATCTTGTTGTGATCCCTGAGCCTTGCCTCTTCCACCATCTTCAGGTACTCCTCGAGCTGTGAAGCCTTGGGGAAGGAGATACCGTATATCCTTGACATCTGCTTGCCCTTCGAGTCGCCTCTCCAGTAAGCGCCCGTGCAGTTTGTCAGCTTGAATGCCTTTATCAGACCTGTGGATGCAAGGTGAGGGCCTGCGCACAGATCGGTGAATTCGCCCTGTGTGTAGAAGGAGATGTTCTCGCCCTTGCCTGCGTGCTCCTCGCACAGCTCCACCTTGTAGGGCTCATCCATTTCCTTCAGCTTAGCTATTGCCTCCTCGGGGGGAAGCTCAAAGCGTGTAAGCTCAAGGTTCTCCTTCACTATCTTCTTCATCTCTGCCTCGAACTTCTCCAGATCCTCAGCCGTGAAGGGGGTAGGCGTATCGAAATCGTAGTAGAAGCCGTTGTCTATGGCAGGACCTATGGACAGCTTCACATCGGGGCGGAGACGCTTTACAGCCTGTGCCATGATATGTGAAGTGGTATGCCAGAAAGCCTTCTTGCCGTCCTCGGTGTCAAAGGTCATCACCTCAAAGGTGCAGTCCTCGGTGATGGGTGTGCGTATGTCGCAGACCTTATCGTTGATGCGTACCACACAGGCAGCCTTATACAGGCCCATGCCTATGCCCTTTATGACTTCTGCGGCAGGCGTACCGCTCTCGCACTCTCTTACAGAGCCGTCCTTCAAAGTTAATTTTATCATGATATATCTCCTTTGATTGTATTTACAGTCCTGCGACGACCGATTCGATATACTGCCTTGCGGCACGTCCGCTCCGGCCCGACCGCCTCAGAGCGAATGCCTCTGCCTGTTCGTGCAGCTTGTCAGCAGGCATATCCACTCCGTACTTCTTTGCCAGATGATCCACTATGCTCAGGTAAGTGTCCTTGTCGGGTCTGAGGAATGTGATCTTCAGACCGAACCTGTCCGAAAGGGAGGCCAGTTCCTGACGTGTATCCCCTGCGTGTATGTCATCACCCTGACGTGCGCTGAAGCTCTCCCTCACCAGATGCCGCCTGTTGGATGTGGCGTAGATGACCGCATTGGGAGTTCGTCCCGCCGCAGAGCCCTCCAGGCAGGCCTTGAGCATGGAGAAGTCCTCGTCATCAGCCGAGAAGGAAAGGTCATCTATGAATATGATGAATTTGAGCGGATCCTCCGCTATGCGTTCGAGCACCTCGGGGAGAAGATGCAGCTGCGGACGCTTGAGCTCTATGAGCCTCAGTCCCTTTTCGGCAAATTCGTTGACTATCGCCTTCACCGTGGAGGACTTGCCCGTGCCCGCATCGCCGTAGAGCAGGCAGTTTGCGGCAGGCAGCCCTTCGAGCAGAGCCTTGGTGTTGTCCACCGCCATCTGACGCTCACGCTTGTACTCATGCAGATCCTCAAGTCTCTGAGGATCGGGGGACAGGATGGGTACCAGTTCCTTCCCCTTCATCATGAATGCGGAATACTTGGCAAACATACCCGTTCCCTTCGTGAACAGGTCGTCTATGCGCTTCTTGTACATCCCGCGGAAGTCATGCTTGGTGTTTTCCCATTCGGGGAGACGCAGGAATTCACCCATCGCAGACGCTATATCCGAAGGTGTTATCATGCTCACCTGTTCCAGGATGAGCAGTTCGTTGTCCACCGCACGCTCCATCACGAAAGGCACGGTCTCACGCCTTGCCTTCATCATTATGTACGGGTTCTCGTCCTCATATGCGGCTTTGAGTATATAATCGGAAAGATTTCCTCTGTGACGATACAGGTTATGAGCAAATGCCCCCACGGTAGAGGGAGTAGGGTCAATAAGCATCTGATGCAGGCTCGACATGGTCGTCAGGCTCAAAAGTCCTCTGAATACCGCCAGATACGAAAGCCCGTCGGCAAGCCTTGTCAGCTTTTCACGGCTTTGAGTAGTATCCATAAGCGACCTCCTTGTTGTTTTCATGTGTTACACTATATTATAACATATCGATTTGCGTTTGTCAAGGTGCGTGTAACATTTTTTTGTAACTTTACAAAATTTTTACCTGTCGTCCTCCGCCTTCTCGGAGCTGTCCTCCTTGTCCCATGCCTTGCCCTGCATATCCTCTGCGATGACAGGGGCATACTGCTTGAATATGTTCACAAATCTCAGTGAATACAGCATTGCGAACAGTCCCGTCCCGATTATGAAGAACACATATCCCACCGCAGGTATCTTCCAGCCCAGGTAGGACAGTGCGGCAGTGCATATGAGCAGCCCCACCGTATCGGGGAAGTGCTTGAGCGACATGAGGAATGCCGTGCGCAGAGTGGCTTTGACAGTGTTGTCAAATGTCGCCTGCACAGGGAAGACATACAGGAGCGTTGCTGCAAATATCACCATTATGCCTATGCTCACCGCATTCATGACGGAGGCGATGCTCATTTCCGAGTGAGCCCAGAAATACATATCCACACCGCCCAGAGCGCCTATCGCCGCCATTATCAGCCATATGACGGTAGCCTGCCTGAAATTGTTTTTGAATGAGAGGAAGAAGTCCTTTATTATCGACGGATCACGGGAGCGGACTATTTTCATGCAGATGTCGAACAGAGCCGTAGTCGATGCGCCTATGGTTATCAGCGGCAGGGAAGTCACGAACCACAGCAGGGAGAGCAGGAGCAGGTCGCCTATCCTCGTTATCACCGCAAATACGGGATTTTCCTCAGAAAAGAATCTCATCTACACACTCTCCCATACCGACTGTATCAGCTGTCTTGCCCTTACGGAATTGTCAGGAGAGGTGTTTTCCAGCGTGACGTGTATATGGGGCTTGTCCCGCTTGATAAAGCCCATGATCGACTTGTAGTCCATCTCTCCCGTTCCTGCCGCCACCGATACTATCTCACCTTCACGGACAACGTAGTCCTTTATGTGTACCACCGCAATATCCTTCCCCAACAGATCGAACACCTGTTCAAATATCTGCTCACGTCTGCCGCAGTTGTCCGCCGACAGCAGATTTACAGGGTCAAAGATTATCTGAAGATTGGGTGAGTTTATCTCATCCAGGACACGCCTTGCCCTCACAGGGTCGCACACGATATGCTTGAATACGGGTTCTATGGCGAATATGACGCCCATCTTCTCCGCATATCCGACCACGGGGCGCAGATTTTGTATAAATGTCCGCAGGCTTTCCTCCGTATGGCAGGCAGGCTCATACTTGTATGCGGAGTTGGGAGCGCCCGTTTCTGTGCCTACCACGCCGCAGCCCAGGTGGGATGCGAAGCGTATATGCGCCAGATACTTCTCCGTGTTGGCACGGAGCCTGTTTTCATCAGGGTCTGCAAGGTTGAGGTAACAGCCGAGAACGGCGATGTCCAGTCCGCAGCGTTCAAACAGCCGCCGCAGATACATGGCATATCCGGGGGTCAGCACCGTCGGGCGCATATAGTCGGGGGATACCGATTTTGACAGCGCAAGGTGTCCGCAGGTGAAGCCCTTTTCCTTTATCAGCGGCAAAAGCTCCTCCAGCGGAAGACGCTCTCCGTCATGTACACGAAGTCCTATCTGCATACCGCTCCCTCCACTTCATCGGTGTTCCTTGTGATGCACACATCGCCCTGTGCGCCCTTTACGGACACATCATCAAGGATGAGCCTGTGTACATTCTCCGCAATGATGCCTGCCCTGCACATCTCTCCCACGCCGCACAGCATGGCAGGCACGAAAGCCTTCGCATCATCGGCAAAGGTGATGTTCACCCTGCGCATGATGATCTCTTCTATGTACCGTTCGGGGAGCCCCATGAAGAACGCTGCTGCCGCATGGCAGTCCCTGCACTCCACATCCTCGAATACCAGCCTCTTTATGCAGGGCGTCGTCTCATCCACCGGATGAGGCTCTCTGTCCTGAACGAAGTCGGTCCGCCCGTCAGGGTCGCAGAAGTAGAAGGCATTCGCCACGAAGGGGGTCTTCACATTTTCCATGCGTATGTCACGGAAAATGACATCATCTATCACGGACAGCTCTCCTCTGCCTCTGCGTGTCTTTATGCGAAGGCCTCTGTCGGTGTTGATAAAGTCGCATTTCTCCACCAGGAGGTTTTTCACCCCTGCGGAGATCTCGCTACCCACCGTCACCGCCCCGTGACCGTTCTTCATCAGACAGTGCCGTATATGCACGTTCTCGGCAGGGGTGCGGTATTTCGTTCCCATGTATATCTTGCCGGACTTGACCGCCACGCAGTCATCCCCAAGGGTAAACTCCACCCCCGATATATCCACGTTCCTGCATGACTCTATATCCATGCCGTCGGTATTCGGGGATACTTCGGGATTTGTTATGTCCAGTGCGCAGAGAGTCACATCCTCGCAGAAGTAGGGATGCACCGTCCATGAAGGGCTGTCCTTCAGATGCAGACCGTACACCGATACGCCCCTGCACCTCTCGAAGAACATCAGTCTCGGACGGAAGGCCCCCCTCATGACCTTCTCATCATACCACCAGTCATCATGCGATGCGTTCCCGTCGATGGTGCCGCTGCCGTATATGGTGACATTCTCCGCATTCACGGCACTTATTATCCCGGCAAACATCTTGAGGGGATTGCCCTCCCATGTTCCCAGGTTGTATTCGCTCTTCTCATCATAGCTTTCGATCATGCCGGGCATTATGGGGTGGGAGTACCTGTCGTTGTCGGCGATGAGCACAGCGCCCTCCGCTATCTCCAGCGACACGTCAGACTTCATGAAAATGTTCGTGATCTTGTATTTCCCCTTCGGGATGAGCACACGGCTCTTCCCCGGACACGCCATGACCGCTGCCTGTATGTACACCGTGTCATCATGCACCCCGTCCCCGTGTGCGCCGAACTTCCTCACATCAAGGGTGACAAACTCCTCTGCGGTAGTGAATACGATCTCGCCGCCGCCTTCTCCGGTGATGCTCACACGGTACTCTGTGTCGGGACTGAGCCCGTCAATGTAATTGATGCTCCGTGCCTTCCCGAACAGTCTGCCGTCTATCAGCAGATCCCTGTCCGAAAGGGTATCAAAAGTACCGCCGTCATCAGCCTCGATGACTGCGAACCTTGCACCCGTGACCTGTGTTTTTATCTCCATGTCATACCTCTTTTCCGTCGCTCCATACTCTGCCATTATATCATAAAATATGGGGAAAAGCAATAGATGGATGAGAAAAATAAAGCGGAGCTAATGTATTTAGTATCAAACCGGGTGCAGGCTCAGCCTGCTTATATCATAAAATGCGGGGAAAAGCAATAGATGGATGAGAAAAATAAAGCGGAGCTAATGTATTTAAATCCAATCGGGTGCAGGCACCGCCTGCCAAAGAAAGGGGCTGTAAAAAAACGCCATAACATAAAGAAAAAGGCTGCTGATCACCAAAAAATAGGTGACAGCAGTCTTTTTTGTGGTATAATTAATTGAAATGAAAAACCAACCACAAGAATATTATACACCATATCAATTGAAATTACCATTGGAAATTTCAACAATAATTGATATCACAGCCCCAGGTATGTCTTACACTCTGAACATAAGGTCGCCGTATGTGGGGAACGGCCACAGATCCTCGGGAACTGCCATTTCAAGCTCATCGGCAACAGCCCTCAGTGACTGCATGGATGCGAATACCTTGTCACGGTAGAAGCGTGCACATTCGAGTATCCCCTTCTTGTCGCAGGCTGCGATCACAAGGGAGTCAAGGTCGGAAACTGCGGTGTCAATAGCATTGCACAGCTCACTTACACGGCTTGCCAGCTTCTTTTCAAGGGATGCGTCGATACCGGCGGACATCTTCTCATTGACAGCCTTTGCAAGGGCGGCGGAGTATCTGATGCCTGCGGGGAGTATCTGCTTCTTTGCCATGTCGAGCATGGTGAGAGCCTCTATGTTTATCACCCTGGAATAAGTTTCAAGAAGCGCATCGGTGCGAGCCTGGAGCTCGGTGCGTGAGTATACCCTGAAGGACTCGAAGAGTGTGACGTTCTTCTCGTCGGTATAGTGAGGCATAGCGTCAACGGTGGAAATGTAGTTGGGCAGGCCTCTGCGTGCAGCCTCCTCCACCCAGCTCGCATCGTAGCCGTTGCCGTTGAAGATGACACGCTTGTGCTTCTTCAGTGTCTCCATGAGAAGATCGTTGAGGTCTTTCTTGAAGTTTGAGGAGCCTTCCAGCTTGTCGGCAAACTCACGCAGTGAGTTGGCAACGATGGTGTTGATGATGGTGTTTGTGCAGGAAATGGTGTCTGCCGAGCCGAGGGAGCGGAACTCGAACTTGTTGCCCGTGAAGGCGAAGGGGGATGTCCTGTTGCGGTCGGTGTTGTCCTTCGGGAAGTTGGGCAGAGCCTCGACACCGATGACAAATTCCTGACTGTCCCCCGTCTTTATCATCCTGCCCGTCTCAAGGGCATCGAGTATCTGCTGTATCTCGGAACCCAGGAAGATGGAGATTATAGCGGGAGGTGCCTCATTTGCGCCGAGACGGTGGTCGTTTGAAGCGGAAGCCACCGACAGGCGGAGAAGATCCGCATACTCATCCACTGCCTTTATGATGGCGATAAGGAAGGTGAGAAACTGTATGTTGTCCTTGGGGGAGTCGCCCGGGTCAAGGAGGTTCTCGCCGAGGTTCGTGTTCATCGACCAGTTGTTGTGCTTGCCGGAGCCGTTGACACCTGCAAAGGGCTTCTCGTGGAGCAGGCATACCAGACCGTGCTTGAGAGCCAGCTTCTTCATGATCTCCATGGTGAGTGCGTTCTGATCGGCAGCCACATTGGAAGTGGTGAAGATGGGAGCCAGTTCGTGCTGTGCGGGAGCCACCTCGTTGTGCTCGGTCTTGGCATAGATGCCCAGCTTCCAAAGCTCCTCGTCCAGATCCTTCATGTAGTTGTGTACTCTGTCCTTGATGTTGCCGTAGTAGTGGTCGTCAAGCTCCTGACCTCTCGGAGCCTTTGCGCCGAAGAGGGTGCGCCCCGTGAATATCAGATCCTTGCGCTGATCGTAGAGCTTCTTGTCCACAAGGAAGTATTCCTGCTCGGGGCCTACCGTGGTGATGACCCTCGTAGCCTGTGAGCCGAAGAGCTTCAGTATGCGCACGGCCTGCTCGGAAAGGACTTCCATGGAGCGCAGGAGAGGGGTCTTCTTGTCAAGTATCTCGCCGGTGTAGGAGCAGAATGCGGTGGGTATGTAAAGTGTGTCATCCTTGATGAATGCGGGGGAAGTGGGATCCCATGCGGTATATCCCCTTGCCTCGAATGTGGCGCGCAGGCCGCCGGAGGGGAAGCTCGACGCATCGGGTTCGCCCTTGATGAGCTCCTTGCCGGAGAATTCCATTATCACCTTGCCGTCATTGGTGGGGGAGATAAAGGAATCGTGCTTCTCGGCGGAGTATCCCGTGAGAGGGTGGAACCAGTGAGTGTAGTGGGTAGCGCCTTTGGATACGGCCCAGTCCTTCATGGATGCGGCGATGACGTCAGCCACGTCCGCATCAAGGGAGGTGCCCATCCGCTGTGTGTTGAGCAGTGCCTTGTAGACGTTCTTGGGAAGCAGGGATTTCATTGTCTCCTCATTGAAGACGTTGCAGCCAAAATATTCGGTTACGTTTGACATATGGGACCTCCTAAATATAAAAGCCGACAGCACTGCTGTGTGCTGTCGGCATCATTGCCTTGTCCATGCTCCAATTCTATCACAAACGGAGAGCCAAGTCAAGCCCCTGTCGGGCAATTCTCGCTTTTGTACAGAAATTCCGGGGGTATACCCCCGACATTTTGGCATTTTCGGAAAATGCCCTCAGCTCAGGCTGACAGCCCGCTCCATCATTTCCTTGACCTCTGCGGCATACCCCTTCTCAAGGAGGATATTCACCGCCACCTTCATATTCACGGGGCGTGAAGTCAGATTGTGCGCATCCGTGCCGAGGATATGCACATCACCGTTCTCCACCCATTTTAGCAGCTGCCGCCTGCGGAAGAAGCCGTCCTCGATGACGGATGACGTGTTTATCTGCTTGAGGCAGGGAAGCTCCATCACCTGTGCGTGCGCTTTCTTGTCAAGGCAGTCACGGAACCGCTCCACATGGGCAAGCACCACCTTTTCGGTGTTGCGCTCGATTATGGCACGCACGTCCCCGAACCATGACCCCATAGGCTGAAAGGGGAGCTCGAGCAGGAGGGTGTTCGTCCCCTGTATGCACAGCCTCGACAGGTCCTCGAAGCGAAGCTCCTTCGTCATTGCCACCTCAGCCCCCAGCCTCAGTTCGGGGAACACACCGCCGTCCTCATCCATCGCACGCCTGAGCCTGTCAAAGGATGCCTGGCGGCGTATCAGGAAGGAACGCTGGTCCTCCCTGCTGCGGTAGAAGTGAGGGGTCAGCACCACACGGCTCACGCCGTTTGCCATCTCACGCCGCAGCATTTCAAGGGACATTTCGCAGGACTCGCTCCCGTCATCGAATTTAGGGAGTATGTGACAGTGGAAATCTACATTCATTTTCTACCTCTGTATCTGCAAAAGCGGGCAGTATAGCTGCCCGCCCGATGTCAGTTTTCAGCGGGCTTCTCGCCCAGCACATCGCCTATCACAGGCTCGCTCTTCTCGTAGCCGTATCCGTATCCGTAACCGTAGCCGTAGCTGCCGTATTTCCCGTATTTTCCGTACTTCCCGTATTTGCCGTACTTTCCGTACTTGCCGTAGGCTCCGGGCGCACGCTCCACCTGAGTGATTATGATACCCAGGATATTGGCATCGGACTGCTTTATTGCGGAGAGGGCGTAGGAGATCTCGTCGGTCTTTGTGGTGTGATACTTGGCAACGATCACATATCCGCCGATGTAGGGAGCAAGTCCCACCGCATCGGTTACCACGTTGACGGGAGGAGTATCTATGACGATGTAGTCATAACGCTGCTCAAGCCCCGCAAGGAGTGCCTTCATGACGCTCGATGTCATCAGCTCGGAGGGGTTGGGAGGGATAGCGCCGGATGTCAGCACGTCAAGTCTCTTGGTGACGTTCCTGTGTACGACGCCCTCGAACGTCTTCATCCTGCCCAGCACCTCGGAAAGACCATGCTCGTTGGTGAGGGAGAATCGCCTGTGCTGTACGGGCTTTCTCATATCCGCATCTATCAGGAGCACCTTAGCCTCGGTCATCGCAAGGGTGATGGCGATATTAGCGGCAGTCACCGACTTGCCCTCGGATGCGTTGCTGGATGTGACCGCTATTATCTTCTTGTCGCTCACGGCAAGGGAGAACATGATGCTCGAACGGATAGCCTTATACGATTCGGAGACGGCGAAGGGCATCTTTCCCGAAAGGAGCGTGCTCTCCTCGTCCATGAGCCCCGATCTTCTGTTCTTCTTTTTCTTTCCCTGCGCCCCGTAGATCTCGGGCACATCCCCGAGGAAGGGGACGTTGAATGCCTTGAGGTCATCCTCCGTCTCAACGGAGTGGTCGAGCAGGAAGATCACCACATATATGCCGCACACGAGGATGAAGCCTGCCAGAGCGGCGATGACTCCGTTTTTCAGCGGATTGGGCTCCGAGGGGGAGGTGGGTATCTCGGCGGAGCTGATGGCTTCCACCGAACCTGCGCCTACCATTCGGATAAGGTAATCGGGTGCGATGACATTGTATGTGTCGCAGATGGCGGCGGAAACAAGGGGGTCGGTGGTCTTTGCGGAGATGACAAGTATCTCCGTATTGCCGTCGGATGCCATGGATATGCAGGACTGGAGCCTGCTCACGGGTATCTCGCCGTTTACCAGAGTGAAGGCCTTGCTCATCTGCTCCTCATTGAGGCGGTTGGGGAGGGCGGCTGCCACTTCCTTCACCACCGCACGGTTCTGCAGGATGGCGATATATGTGGAAACGAGCGATCTTGACACGCTCAGGTCGGCGGTGCTTATCTTCTCCGACAGGTCATCGCTGTTGCGGACATAGAGATATGTCTTGGCTGTGTATTTCTGGGGGATGAATGCCTTGGTCCCGATAAAGCCGATGGCACCGCAGCAGACTGTGACGATGATGATCACGGCAAGATGACTCAGCAGCACCATCATCAGTTCGAGAAGATCTATCTCGGTTTCGCTGTTTCGGCTGACTCCCTGGTTATCCATATCCTCGCTCCTTAAACCCCTGTGATAAAGACCTGTCAGGTCATGCTGATTTTTATTTTACATTCCATTATAGCATATTTTTGCGCATCTTGTCAACGATTTGCCCGAAAATTACATTAGTCATATCTTCCAAAAATTTTCTTTTTCATCGGCGGGAGTTTGTGCCTGTGCCCTTATCCCCCTCTGATATGCCGCAGGGGGAGAAATGTGAACATCATATGAATTGCAATTTATTAAATTTCCTCTTGACATTTGGGGAAAAGGATATTATAATAGATATGTGACAGATACATCCTCGGGATGTATACATATGGCATCATCTGATGCCGCACACCATCGCTTTCCCGCTGTCATGTCTGTGTACAGCGGTTTGTACAATACATACATCTGTTGAGTTTTATCGTCCGGCAGGGCGTTGATGATATGGATAGGCCGCCGTTATGCGGCGGCAGCTGTATGTTGCCCTATCGGGCTTTTTATGTGTTACGGGGATGTCCCCGCACCGGAAAAACTTAATATGTTGTTGTGCTGTACCTCCGGCGATAATTTTTTATGGGAGGTATTGTCAATGCCAATGGAACTGTTGATCGGTTTCCTCATCGGTGCCGTTCTTGCAGGTGTCATTTCGGGCTCGATCTTCTTCAAAAGAGGGATAGAGTACCGCAAGGCTCAGGCGGAGAACGCCATCGGTTCCGCAGAGAAAGAAGCGGAGAGGATAATCGAGGCGGCCAACGAAGAGGCGGACAGCAAGAAGAAGATCGCCCTCGTTGAAGCAAAGGATGAGATCCACAAGAGCCGCACCGAGCTTGAAAAAGAGATCAAGGACCGCAGAAGCGAGCTTTCCAGGCAGGAAAGACGCATCCAGCAGAAGGAAGAATCGCTGGATAAGAAAACAGACCAGTTCGAGAAGAAGGAAGAACAGCTGCAGAAGAAACTAAAGGCAGCAGACGAGAAACTTGAAGAAGCGGAGAAGATAAAGAAGTCTGAGATGGACGTGCTGGAGAAGATATCCCAGCTGACCACCGAACAGGCGAAGGAACAGCTTCTCTCCATGCTCGACGCAGAGCTTGTCCATGAGAAGGCACTTCGCATCCAGCAGAACGAGCAGCAGATAAAGGAGACCTGCGAGGAGAAGGCGAGAGCCCTCATCTCCCTTGCGGTATCCAAGTGCGCCGCAGATCAGGTGTCCGAGACGGCAGTCTCCGTGGTGCCGCTTCCCTCCGATGAGATGAAGGGACGCATCATAGGCCGTGAGGGGCGCAATATCCGCACCCTTGAGACACTTACGGGCGTTGAGCTCATAATCGACGACACGCCCGAAGCCATCACCCTTTCATGTTTTGACCCTGCCCGCCGTGAGGTGGCAAGGATCGCACTTGAAAAGCTCATCGCCGACGGGCGCATACATCCTGCCCGCATCGAGGAGATGGTGGACAAGGCAAAGCGTGAGGTGGAGCACCGCATCAAGCAGGAGGGCGAGAGAGCCATACTTGAAACGAATGTACACGGTATGCACCATGAGCTTGTCCGCCTTATAGGAAGGCTCCATTACCGTACATCCTACCGTCAGAACGTGCTGACCCACTCCATCGAAGTGGCTCACCTATGCGGCATCATGGCTTCCGAGCTGGGAGTGGATGCAGCCTGTGCAAGAAGGGCAGGTCTTCTCCATGACGTAGGAAAGGCGCTTTCCTACGAGATCGAAGGCTCCCATGTGCAGATAGGCGTTGATGTCTGCCGCAAGTACAAGGAGTCTCCCGAGATAATCCATGCGGTAGAGGCTCACCACGGTGATGTTGAGTGCCGCACGGTCATCGCAGCCCTTGTCCAGGCGGCGGATGCGATCTCCGCAGCAAGACCGGGTGCGAGAAACGAGAACTACGAGAACTACATCAAGCGTCTTGAAAAGCTCGAAGAGATCTGCTCCTCCTATGAGGGAGTCGAGAAGTCCTATGCTATACAGGCAGGACGTGAGGTGCGCATAATGGTAGTGCCCGAGCAGGTCAACGATGAGAAGATGGTGCTGGTTGCCCGTGAGATAGCAAAGCGCATCGAGAACGAGATGCAGTATCCCGGACAGATAAAGGTACATCTCATCCGTGAGAGCCGTGCAATAGAATACGCTAAGTAAGGCAGATCCCCGATATCAGCGATATCGGGGATTTTTATGTCCGAAAATTCATGATAAATTAACAAAAAATTCACACGGGGGGGGGGGTAAATGTGGTATCATACTTTCATAACGTGTCTGCAAAGACATACATGAAAGGAAGTATTAAAATGAAGCTGAAAAGAATGGCGGCTGCATTTGCGGCTGCGCTCATGACACTGCTCTGCATCTGCACTCCCGTAGG
>JAFUHM010000025.1 GCA_017468865.1 Oscillospiraceae bacterium
AGCGCCTGCGCGTGCACTTCTCATGTCGCCCTTTCTGTGCGGGCCGTCCAGGATCATCTGATCGCCGGTGTAAGCATGGATGGTGCTCATGATACCGCTCTGGATGGGAGCATAATCGTTGAGAGCCTTAGCCATGGGAGCGAGGCAGTTGGTGGTGCAGGATGCAGCAGAGATGATATTGTAATCCTTTGTAAGGGTCTTCTCGTTTACGCTGTAAACGATAGTGGGGAGATCGTTGCCTGCGGGAGCAGAGATAACGACCTTCTTAGCGCCTGCATCGATGTGAGCCTGAGACTTCTCCTTGGAACAGTAGAAACCTGTACACTCGAGAACAACGTCAACGCCGATCTCGCCCCAGGGGAGCTCAGCAGCATTAGCCTTGGCATAGATGGTGAGGGTCTTGCCGTCAACTGTGATGGTGCCCTTCTCGTCATCAGCGGAAACGGTGTGAAGGTTCTCGCCGATTATGCCGCAGTAGCCCTTCTGAGCAGTATCATACTTGAGAAGGTGAGCGAGCATGGAAGGCTTGGTGAGGTCGTTGATAGCAACTACCTCATAACCCGGAGCATCAAACATCTGTCTGAATGCAAGACGACCGATACGGCCGAAACCATTGATAGCAACTTTAACTGACATTGGAATTTCCTCCTACGTGAATAATCTTATCAGGGACAAGCCCCTTATTTATATAATACCATTTTCAAAAGGATTTTGCAAGTGTTTTTTGATATTTTTTATGTATTTAGCAAAAAAAATTGAATATTCAGCAATATTCTGTACGGGCAGGAAAAATATCCCCGATCGTCCGACCGGGGATATCCGTAATTACTCACCCATTGCTGCGATCTGACCGTCAGCCTCTTCTACCAGCATAACGACCACATCGTTGATCTCGTCTCTTGTGGATGCCCAGGGTGTACCGTGGAAAGGCGCACGCAGACCTATTTCCGCACCGCCGTCGGTGGTGAGGGATGCTACGTCTGTGGATACGCCGGTAGCCAGATCCACAACGGGGAACTCAGTTGCAAGGCGGTTGCACTCATCATTGTGAGCCACCATTTCCTCTGTCCAGCCGGACTCTTCCATCAGCTTCTGTGTGCCTATTGCAGTAGCCTCTTCGTTGGTGTTGGCAAGGCGGTTGCACTCGGCAAAGATGGCAACGCCGAGAGGGTTGGATGCGCCCTTGCAGATGACCCATCCGTCAAGGGTAGCGGACTGGAAGTTGTTGTAGCCTGCGGGGGAGGGAACGGGAACTATGCCCAGATCCTCGGGCGCAACGCCGCACTTCCATGTCTCGGGAACGCCGTTGACATCCCATGAGCCTACCAGGAGGAAGAGCTCCTTGCCCTCGCCGAGGTATTCGGGGTGTACGTTCCAGTCAAACTGAGCCAGATCCATTACCAGACCCTTCTGGTTAAGGTCATACTGCCAGTTGAGAGCCTTCTCGATGTCGGGATCCATGAGGTTGACGGTGAGCTTTCCGTCAACGGAGGAGATGGAAGGCACGCCTGCGGAAAGGAGAAGAGCCTTCTCATTGTACCAGTAGTCAAGGCCGTACTGCTCTGCTTCGGGATCTACGAAGTCAGCCAGCATACCCTCGAAGGTATCCCAGTTCCAGTTGCCTGCCTCGTAGAGCTCCCAGGGATCGTCAAAGCCGTGCTCCTCGATGGTCTTCTTGTTGTAAAGGCAGATCTGCTCGGCGGAGATGTTGTTTACAAGCTCATAGTGCTTGCCGTTGAAGTTGTAGATCTCCATACCCTCGGCAACGCCCTGCCACAGCTCGGAGTTGATGTCGATGTATTCATCGACGGGCTGGAACATACCGTTGATTATGCCCTTGGGGAGCGCAGCGGTATCGCAGGGGAAGAAGTCTATGCCCTCACCGCCCAGCACATATGTGGACAGGTCGGAGTATCTTGCGTCCCATGTGGTGGGATAATACTTCACCTCTCCGCCGTACTTGGTGCGGAACAGGTTCAGGGGGATGGATTCGGATGTGCCGGAAGTCTCGTTGGGGTTGATGTCATAGTGAGCCAGCCACTTGATGGTCTTGTTCTCAAGCTCTACATCACGCAGCTTCTCGTTTGCGATGTCATCAAGGGTCTTCTGCTTTTCCTCGTTGAGAGTCTCGGTGTTCACCTCAACAGTCACTGCGGTAGTGGTGGCTGCTGTGGAGACAACTTCTTCGGTGGTGGAAGTGCTCTCGCCGCCGCATGATGCGAGGGTCGCACACATGGTGACTGCGGCAAGTCCTGCTAAAGTTCTCTTGATCATTTTCATTTCTCCTTAAATGCCTTAGATGAAATAACATGGTGCCGTGAATGATTACCTATTATACCATATTATGAGCAAAATTGCAATGGTAAATCAAAAAATTTACATACATAACAAGCAAAAATGCACCGGTATCAAAAAATACATAACGAGCATATTTGCGGAGGCGGCAGGACCTTGCGAAACTGCGGTGACGGGCTTTTTTGCAAAATCACTTGATTTACTATCTCAAACATGGTAAAATCATAATGAGCCTATCAGAGCGGGCATCTTACCGCAGAGGTCAGATGCCTTAAAACATATATCAAGAGGTGCCTATGAACGGTCAAATAAAGGTCATCGTCTCCCGTGCTCCCGCACTGATCCCCGGAATGACGCAGATGATGCGCAAGGTCGGAGCTCCGCTCATCCTTGTGCCGGAGAGCTACACCCTCACTGCGGAGCAGGCGCTGATGCAGGTGCTGCCCGGCAAGGGGCTTATCGGGACACAGGTGTTCTCCACCACGTCTCTCATACGGGAGATACAGGAGAGGGCGGGAAAGCCCGACAGCACATCCATATCCGCCGACGGACGGCATATGATACTGAGCCTGCTCCTTATGAAGCACAGGGACGAACTGCTTTTCTACAAGGAGAATGCAGGTCAGATAAGCATGGCACAGAAGCTCTCACAGCAGCTCGGAGACCTGACCGACGGCGGCATCGACCCGGATATGCTGGAGAGCGCCGCCCGTGGGATGGACAGCAGCACCGCCTATAAGTTGCATGATATAGCCCTTATCTGGAGGGAGTACCGCAAGGTGCTCGACATGGGCTATGCAGACCCCGATTCAAAATGGAACTCCTGCATGGAGAGGCTCGAGAGCAGCGGCCTTATGCAGGGGATGGATCTGCTCATATACGGATTTGACTACATAAACATAAACCTCACCCGACTGGTGCTCACAGCATATCCCCTGGTGAACTCCGTCACCATCGGGCTTGTCAGCGACACGGGCTGTGAGGATGACCATATCTTTGAATTTGCGTCGAACTCAGTCAAGCGGTTCGTCAGACGTATGCGGGATTCGGGCATCCCCGTGACGGTGGAGCCCTACCGCCTGCCCGAAAGCACGGCGGACGCAGGCATCCGCTATGTGGAGCAGAATATCTTTTCCATGAAAAGATCACGCAGGGTGCCCGACCTGTCCGCAGTGGAGCTTTACCATGCGCCCGATACCACGGCGGAGTGTCTGTACATAGCGCAGCGCCTCATCGAATGGCGGAGGCAGGGCATAGAATGGCGTGATATGGCGGTAGCCGTATGTGACGAAGGCACGATACCCTCCATGCTCCCGCTGATACTGTCGGCGGCAGGGATACCCTATACTCACCGAAGCGGCACTCCCATGCTGCTGTCCGAATATGCGCAGTATTTCATATCCACCCTCAGATGCGTCCGTTCGGGTCTGAAGCAGGATGAGATGATAAAGCTCATCAAATCGGGATTTACCTCCCTTACGGAAGATGAGATGATGGATCTTGAGAACTATGTCAGGGAGCATGGCATTGACAGGAACAAATGGCTCAAGCCCTTTCCCCATGAGGAGGGGGACGAGAAGACGGCACACCTTGACGAACTGAGAAAGGCGGTGGCTGAGCCTGTTGCCGCCCTTCGCAGGACGCTCAGCTCGAAAAAATGCACGGGACGGAAGGCGGCTGAGGCGATATATGAGCATATGATCTCCACAGGCGCATATGAAACGCTCCTTAGACGTGAGCGTCAGCTCATAGACAGCGGCATGACCGAGACTGCCGACCGTGACCGTCAGGTGTGGGATGCGGTGAACGACCTGCTCGATCAGCTCGCATCCTTTGCCCGTGAGATACACCTGACAGTGGATGAACTGTGTACCATGCTCTCTTCGTCCGTATCCGCCAAGACCATAAAGTCCCTGCCCCAGGTGGCGGATTCGGTGGTCATCAGCAGCCCGAATATGTTCTTCTCACCGGGGCTCCGTGCGGTAGTGGCGGCAGGATTGCAGGACAGGCAGATCTCCGCCCCTGCCGCCCTGCTCACCCAGTCGGAATGCGGCGAACTCGTGCCCGACAGCGAAGGCTCGTCAGGCATAGGGATGACAAGGCGTGAAGCCGCCGCCCGTGCCAAGCAGGACGTGTATCAGGCCATCGCCTGCGCCACGGAGAAGCTGCTGTTCACCTCATCGGTCGCCCAGCCCAACGGCAAGGTGCTCACTCCGTCGCAGATATTCCGTGATGCGGACGATCTGCTGAAAGAACACGCACCGCAGAACAGGCACGGTGGAGCGGTCACGGACGGCCTTGTCCCCTTCATGCCCCGATTTGCGGTGGAGCGGCTTGCGGTGAAGCTGCGTGCCTCAAAGGACGGCAGAGACGATTTCCTCACGGACCCCGACAACGTATGGAGGCAGTCCCTGTCATATCTGTACAATGACGGGAAATGGCATGACAGCGTGAAGTCCGTGCTTGACGGGCTCCATGTGAAGCTCATCGGCAAGGGGATACCCCCCGAAATGGCGGATATGCTCTACGGACGTGACCGCCTGTCGGTATCATCCCTCGAGACGGCAGGGACGTGTATGTACTGGGCATTCCTCTCCTATGCCCTGCGTGTGCATCAGAGGCGGGATTTCACCTTTGAGACCGACTCGGAGGGAACTTTCTCCCATGATGTCTTGCAGAGATTTTTCGATGCGGCGATGAAAGACCCCTCATATCCCGTGCTCGACGACGGACAGATAGACGGCATACTCGACCCTATCATAAACGAACTTACGGCTGAGTGGGAGGACGGGGCACTGGATAAGAACACCTCCGCAAAATTCAGGGGGGAGGAGATCGTAGGCAAGGTGCGCACCGCCGTGACAGTCATGGCTAAAGCTATCCGCAGGATCCCCCACTTCACGCCTGTGGGCATGGAAGTAGGCTTCGGGCGGATGCGCTCGGACGGTGAGCTGCACTTCCCGCCCGTGAAGATCACCCTTGATGACGGCAGGGATGTCACCGTATCGGGGAAGATCGACCGTGTGGATACGGCGGAACTGGGCGGCTCGGAAGCGGTGCTTGTGTACGACTTCAAGTCGAGCGACAAGGAAGTGCATGGGGATGCCCTTGATGCGGGACTCCAGATACAGCTCCCCATATACCTTATCGCCGTGGAGAAGGGTATGCCCGATCATGTGCTGGCAGGGGCGCTGTATCAGCCTGTGAAGGACGTGCTCATCGAGGCGGAGGACGGGGATGAGGAGACCCTGTCTGAGAAGATGGACGAACAGCTTCGGGCGAAGGGGATATTCCTTGATGATGAGCGGATAAAGGCGGCGTGCTATCCGCTGAAGATACCCTCACGGGCATCAAAATCAGATGTGATAAACGCCCTCTCCGCCGAGGATATACATAAGGTGATGGAAAGGGGAAGGGAGAGTGCCAAGCGCATCGCAGAGAGGATGTTCTCGGGCGATACGGCACCATCGCCCCTGCAGGAAGGCTCTGTTTCCCCCTGCTCCTACTGCGGCATGGCTGATGCCTGCCCCATAGACCCAAGGCTTGAAGGCGGGCGTGTGAGAAAGCTCACCCCCTCAGATACGGAGGATAACGATGGCTCAGTTCAATAAACAACAGGCGGCAGCCGTAAATGCGTCAAATCCCTATCTTCTCTGCTCGGCAGGCGCAGGTTCGGGCAAGACCACCGTCATGGTGGCAAGCGTTGCCCATAAGCTGATGACCGACCCCGACAAGAGCATATCGACCTTCCTTATCATCACCTTCACAAACGAAGCCGCCGCCAACATGAGGCGGAAGATACGGGACAAATTCGCAGAGGACAGGGAAAAGGGGCTCGAATATGCAAAGAGAGGGCTCGCCGATCTGGAGAATGCTTCCATATCCACCATCCATGCCTTCTGCAAGGGGCTCATATCGTCCTACTTCTATGCGGTGGAGGGAATGTCGCCCAAGTTTGAGATAATCGAGGAGGCAAGACTCGAACAGATATTCAGGGAGGCTTACGAGGAGGCGCTTGACAGCATCTTTGCCGAGGACAGCACGTTCCCGTCGGAGGAGAGGGAGCTTGTCCGTGAGGTGATGGACAGCTTTACCCAGGCTGAACTGGTGACGATGTGCAGAGCACTTTACAAGTCGCTCATGGGGATACCCGATCCCTTTGAACATCTTGACGGGTATATAGACAGCATCACCCTGCCGGGGGAGGAAAATCCCTGGGTGCAGGAGATAATGTTTGCGGTGGACATGGATCTTCAGGGGCTTGAGGACTTTATCAGGCAGGAAGAGGATATGCTCTGTGACATCACTCCGCAGAAGTGCGCAGATGCGGCTCAGGCTGACAGGGATGCGGTATATGCTCTGCTTGACAGGCTGGCGGAGGGCATGACGGCAGAGGAGATGATAGATGCGCTCCATGCCGCAAATGAAGGGATGCCCACCGTCAGAGGCAAGATAGACGATGAGGCAAAGGAGTGGAATGAGGAATTCAAGGCTCTGCGCAACACCGTCAAGGGCTCAAAGGGCGTCCTCATGACAAGCGCAAAGCGGCTCGAAAATCTTGTCAAGGCAGGACAGCTTGCTGACAATGAGCGGATACAGCGCACGCTTCGGGGCATATCTGTCATCCTGCGCACGGCTGCGGCGAACTTTCGCCGCATGAAGCTCGATATGCAGGGGATAGACTATTCGGATATGGAGCAGATGGCATACGAGCTTATCAAGCGTGAGGACATCCGCAGGGCGGTGCGTGAGGATATAACGGACATCTATGTGGACGAGTGCCAGGACGTAAGTGCGATTCAGTACGCCATAATCGACGCCCTTTCAGGGGGCGAGGGCAGGACGGTCTGCCGTGTGGGAGACATAAAGCAGAGCATATACGGATTCAGGAGCGCCGCCCCCGACCTGATGGAGAGGGATATCCAAAGCTACTCGGATGATGAGGATGCGCAGCGGAGAAAGATATTCTTCAGTGAGAACTACCGTTCCTGCGAACAGGTCATCGCCTGCGTCAACGAAGTCTTTGACACTTCCATGGACAGGAGGATATCCGAGATAGACTACACTCCCGAAGATCACCTTCATGCCAACGTGAGCGGCGAATTCGGCCCTGTCAGGGTGGAGCTCATCACCCGTGAAGAGGGATACGATGTGCTGGAATCCCAGTGCGAGGCGGCAGGACGGATAATAAGGGAACTTGTTGAGCAGGGGAGACGGTACGGAGATATCGTCATCCTTGTGAGAAATGCACGCAGCGATGCGGAGATGATGGTGGAATACTTCCGCAGGCAGCATATCCCCGTGCTGTATGACGGGGCTGCAAACTTCTACGGGCTGACGGAGATATCCTCGTTCCTCTCGCTGCTGACCGTCATTGACAACGATCATACGGACACCGAAATTATCGGCGCACTCAAAAATGTGCCCTTCAGCTTTACGGATGAGGAACTGGGCATGATACGTCAGGCAAAGCAGGACAGATCATGGTACTATGAGGCGTTCCGCTTCTGCTGCGATAGAGGGGAGACTCCCCTTGACCTCAAATGCTCAGCCGCCCGTGACAGGATAATGAGGTGGCGTGAGAGCGCACGGACGATGAAGATATCCGACTTCATATGGACGCTCATGCGTGAGAGCGGCATCTATGCGGTAAGGGGGGCTTACCCCGACGGGAAGCTGCGTCAGCGCAATCTCGATTCCTTCTACGGCAGGGCAGTCTCGATGGAGGACAGGGGGATAATAAGACTCTCCGACTTCCTTGGCGAGATAGACAAGATGAGAAGCTCTCCGACAGGGGACACGGGGGATACTCCTGCGGCACTGGGGGATGAGGACAACTTCGTCAGACTGATGACCATGCACAAGTCGAAGGGGCTGGAGTTCCCCGTGGTCATACTGATGAACCTCCAGCGTGATATGCGCAAGAAGCCCTCAAAGAGCAAGATGCGCATAAATGTGGGCACCACCGAAGGCACGAACAGGCCCCTTGGCGTCTATGTCCCCCTCATCTCACGGAAAAGGCATATCAGGCGTGATACCTTCGGCAAGGAAGCCTTTGCCGTCCGTGAGATAAGGACGGCGATAGCCGAGGATACAAGGCTGCTGTACGTTGCGATGACAAGGGCGCAGGAAAACCTTATCCTCATGGGGAGCGTGAAGGAAAGCGACTTCCCCCGATGGAACGAGGAGAACAAGCTCTCACGGATATGGAAGACTCATTCCATGCTCGACCTTGTGATGCCTGCGGTGCTAAAGTCCGTGGCGCTCCCCGATACGGGATGCACCGCATCGGGCGGAGACTGGCAGCTCACACTGGATGCGCCCCGTAAGATAGAGAGCGATGAGCATCCGACACCCGTATCTGTCCTTGATATGTACATAAATGCGGCTATATCCCGAAAGTCAGAGATGCCCTCTGTCATGTGGGAGGGGGGAGAGACGGACAGGTCGCCGCTCAAGACCAGCGTCACATCCCTGCTGCGTGACATGGAGAGATCCCTTCCGGAAGAGGAGGAGACGGTGGAGATAAAGAGACGCTCCGAGGTGCAGGGTTTCCTGCTGTCCGAGGTGCCTTCCCGTCCTGCCTTCATGGAGGAGGAGAAGGCATCGGCTGCCGACAGGGGCTCGGTGACTCACAGGTTCCTGCGGCTCATCGACCTTTCCAGATTCAGATGGGGAAAGGGATACCGCCGTGCGGTTGAGGATGAACTGCAGCGCATGAGGGAGCGGGGCATCCTCACCGAGGCGGAGGCTAAGGTGATAAGTGTGAAGGACGTGACCGCCTTCCTTGAAAGCGAACTGGGACAGAAGGTCATTTCCGCAGACGTGCTGCATCGTGAGTGGCCGTTCACCATGCAGATGGAACATTCCCCGACTATGGTGCAGGGTATCATAGATGCGGCATTCATGGAGGACGGGGAGTGGGTCATTATCGACTACAAGACCGATCATGACACCCGTGAGGAAGTCTTTGTGCCCCGTCATGAGCGGCAGATGAACTGGTACCGTGCCGCAGTGGAGAGACTGACGGGGGTGCCTGTCCGTGAGATGTGGCTGTATGCCCTGCGTGCGGGAAGGGCGTACAGGGTGGACAGGACGCAGATATGATGTGCCCGTGAAGACCGAAAACAGCGCATGAGCCGCAGTGCCGTGCGCTGTTTTTGCACAGACGGAGCGGATGGTGACAGAAATGTGAAAAGATGGAGTAATACAGATGATATCACAAGATACCTTTGTAGGATATAACGAAAATACTTTGACTTCCTTGACAAAAGAGCGGAAATATGGTATAATTCATAATGTATATTCACGCTCAGAACAAAGGAAACGACAATGTCAATGTCGAGAAGTGCCCGAAAGGCATATCAGAAGGCAGTCAGGGAGAAAAAGAAAAGACGAAGAGGTCACTGGCTGCTCATCAGGAAAGGTGACTCCGCAAAGGAGATCGCATCGAAATTATTCACGCAGCTTTGCGTGCTTGTGCTTGTGGGCTGCGGCGCAGTCCTTTTCAGGGAAGGTTATCTTTCCGTATCAGCACAGCTTATCAACCGGAAGATGAAGAGCCTGTACGAACAGGCGGCAGACTGGGTGGATCATATGGGGGAAGGAGAGATACTTCCCGGGGCGGCTTCCCTTCTCGAAGTAAATCCCGACACCGTGGGATATATCCGCATAGACGGCACGGAAGTGGATATGCCCATAGTCCAGGCGGCTGACAACGACAAGTACCTGACCACCGCATTTGACGGCTCGTCCAACAAGGCAGGCTCCATCTTCCTTGACTACCGGTGCAGGCTCGGATGGAAGGAGCACTCGGACAACATCGTCCTTTACGGACATAACCAGCGTGACCGCACCATGTTCGGCTCACTGAAAGACTACAAGCACAATATAGACCACTACAAGGCTCATCCCGTCATCACCCTTTACTCCAATTACGAGAAGTACACATACAAGATATTTGCGTATTTTGTCATAGAGGCGCAGGCTTCCCAGACCTATGACGGGGTGCTGTTCGATTACCATAACTACATCGACCTGTCCGACCGCTCCGTATATGACAGATACATGGAGAACGTGATGCTCCGCTCACAGATAATCACTCCTGTGGATGTACGGTACGGGGATGAGTTCCTCACGCTGTCTACCTGCTCGAATGAGTTTGAGCCCTCAAGGTTCGTCATCATCGCACGAAAGACACGTCCCGGGGAGGATGAGACGACAGATGTTTCCTCCGCCGCAATAAACCCCGATGCAAAGGAGCCCGACTGGGGCGCTATATACTGATACCGAACGACAAGAACAAAGGAAATGAAAGACAATGAACAGGAAAGCTGCGGCGATAGCCGCTGTCATGGCTGTGACCGCCCTTGCGGGATGCTCACGGAGCGAGTCAGAGCCTGTCACGACCGCACCTCCCATAGAGACTGTCGTGATCACGGAAGAGACCACGGTCACCACCACTGAAACTACCACCGAGACAACGACCGAGACGGAGTCTCCCGAGACAGAACCCACCGTCACCACTACCGAGGAAGGCCCCCTGGTACAGCTGCCCGACCTTGACAGCTATGTCAGATCCAACAGCGATACGGCAGGCTGGATAAATGTGCCCGGCACATTCATCAACAATGCGGTGGTACAGTGCGACAACAACGATTACTACCTCAACCACAACTTCGACGGGGGCTACTCCGAGGCCGGCTGGATATTTGCCGATTACAGGGGAGTGGTCAACGACTTCAGCAATAAGCAGTGCGACAACATCATCCTTTACGGGCATAATCAGGCCAACGGTACGATGTTCGGCACTTTGCAGTACTATAAGGTGACACATCAGAATACATCGAGGTTCGATTTCTATCTGGAACATCCCACCTTTGAGTTTTCCAACCTCTATCACCAATACACATACAAGATAGTTGCCGTGTTCGTGCTGGAGACGCTCGAATCACAGGTGCGTGACGGCAAGCTCTTCGACTACCAGAACTACATAATCTTCGGCAAGGACAGCTATACATACGAAGAATGGATAGAGCAGATAATGTCCCGCACAGAGATAGATACAGGAGTGGATGTGCAGAAGGGAGACAAGTTCCTCACCCTTTCCACCTGTTCCAATGAATTTGACAACTCACGCTTTATCGTGGTAGGAAGGCGTGTGCGTGAGGGAGAAGATCCGAATGTGGATACTTCCCTTGCCACCCTCAATACCGATGCCATAGAGCCTGATTGGAACTATATATACTCGTGATGCGACACGGGACGAATGTGTGAACATAAGTTAGGAGCTCTGAAGAAGATGTCAGACGAGAAAAATATGCCCGAAGAGGAGATAGAGGGCTATTTTGATACACTGATCGAGGAATACGACAAGAACAATACCCCTCCTGCCGGCGAACAGCTGGATATGCGGGATATGTCCCTGTTCTTTGAGGATGCGAAGACCGCAGGGAGCGGCTTTGAGAGCACGGTGGACAGTCACCGACCCAGGCTTGACGAGGAAGGGATGATAGTCCTCTTCGATGAGGAGAACGGCGTGGATGCCACATCTGCCGATTTCGAGGAGATAGAGCTGCTGAGGGAGAAGGCTTCCGTGACGGCAAAGCAGGAAGATGAGGAGAGCGGGGGAGAGCTTGATTCTCCTTTTGAGCCCAAGGGTGCCATAGATGTCACCGACGGTGAGGAGTTCTCCGTATTTGAGAGCGAACCCGAAGATGACTCGTATGAGAAAGAGGTCAGCTTTGCGGCTGACAGCAACATCGGCAGCGGCGATGCAAGAAAACTCGTAAATCTGGAGGAGGAGCCTCCGAAGAAGAGCTTGATCGCCGGACTGTTCCCCGGGAAGGGCGACAGTGCCTTTGAGGTGATAAGAAAGATCGTGTTCCTTGCGGCATTCGCTGTGTTTGTGGGTGCGGGAGTGGTGCTGGCAAGCACTCTCATGCAGTCACATGAGGCAGTGGAGGAGCAGCAGGAACTGATGGAGATGGTCACCACCACGGCTGCCACCACCATAAATGAGCAGGGCGTTGTCGAGACTGTGCCTCCCACCACGGAAGAGCGTGAACAGCATCACGAGAGCCTGATGAACAGCTTTGTTGAGGTATCCGATGATGTGAAGGGCTTTATCGAGCTCCCCGGCTGCGATATATACTATCCCGTGGTGCAGGGTACGGACAATGACTATTACCTTACTCACACCTACGACGACAAGACCAACAAGGCGGGCGCCATATTCATGGACTACCGCTGTGTGATAACGGAAGACCATATGTCCCCCAATATCGTGCTTTACGGTCACAACCAGGAAGACGGCACGATGTTCGGCAATCTGAAAAAGTACAAGGGGAATGTGGACTTCTACAAGGAGAACCCCATCGTTTCCTTCAATACGGGGTACGGCATAGGCGACTATGTGATCTTTGCCTATTTCGTGACCAACGTATATCCAAAGCAGGATCTTCACGGAGAAGTGTTCCACTATCATGACTACATAGATGTGCTTGATGATGAGGTCACTTTCAACTGGTATATAGATCAGGTGAACATCCGCAATCAGATAATCCCGCCTGTGGACGTGGCTTTCGGCGATCAGCTGCTGGTACTGTCCACCTGCTCCACGGAATATGTGGATTCACGCTTTGTTGTCATGGCACGCAAGCTGCGTGAGGGTGAGAGCAAGGAGACCATTGATGTGTCCGCTGCCAAGCTCAACCCCTCGGCAAAGGGCATAGACTGGGATGCTGTCCTCTACGGCAGGACTGCGCCCACTACGACGGTGACATCCGAGACCACTACCGAACCCACGACAGTCACCACCACCGTGCCTACGACTACCACGACGGTGACTACTACGACCACCACTGTCGTCACCACTACCGAGACTACGACGGAAGCCGTGACTACGACTGAAACAACAACTGCGCCTATTACTACCAATGAAGCACATTCCGTGCTCGGACTCGTTACTCCTGTGGGGTACACCACTGTTACCGAGGCTGAGACGGAGCCTGTCACGGAGGATGTGACGGAGCCTGCGACCACGGCTTCCTCACTGGTCTCTGCCATTGTTGTGGATGATGATGACTGATCTTATCGGGGAGAGTTAGAATGGCGAAAAAGAGTCAACCCAAGCACGCCGCTCCTAAGCACGCTGCCGCTTCTCCGAAGAAAGCACAGTCTGCGGCGATAGATTTCCCTTTTGTCAAGGTGACGGCGTTTATCATACTGATAGTCTGCATAGTCATACTGGGGAAGTATGTCTATGAGATCATACAGGCAAAGAAGAACCACACCGACCTCAAGGATCTGTACAACTCCCACAGGAGCGAACAGGCAGCAGAGGTGACCATACCCTCACCCGATGAGATGACAGCCACCGTTACGGCAGCTACCACCGTCGAGGATGAGGTGATAGGATATGAGGAGTTCCCCGATGAGACGGCGGCTACCCTGCCTGAGACGACAACAGCCGAGACTACACCCGCACCCCGTCCTGTGATGGCGGCTGCACAGGCTCTGCTCGACATAAATACGGATACGGTGGGATATGTGAATATCCCCGGATGCGTGGATGAGCCTGTGGTGAAGGGAAAGGACAACGACTGGTATCTGACCCACAACTTCTACGGACAGGAACGTCAGTGCGGCACCTGCTTTGCGGATTACCGTGATGTGGTGGGAGATCATGAGAGATCGGACAATGTGGTGCTTTACGCACATGACCAGAAGGACGGCACTATGTTCGGCTGTCTGAAGTGGTACCGCAACAATGTGTATTACTGGAAGGAGAACCCTTTCATTTACTTCAGCACCAACTATGAAGACGAGACATATGTGATAGTATCCGCATTCATAGTCAATGCGCTCCCCGAGCATGACAACGGGAACATATTCGACTATAACAACTACATAGATTTTGCGGATGAGGGCAAGTATTCCTTTGAGACATTCTCCAAGGAGATATATGAGCGCAGCCATTTCCATACGGGAATAGACATAGCTGAGGATGACGCATACCTCACGCTTTCCACCTGCGCATACGACTGGGACGAGTCAAGGCTCGTCATAGTTGCACGCAGGCTCAGGGACGGTGAGACGACTGACAGCATTGATCTGACAGGATTTGAGAAGAACGACAATATCAAGTGGCCCGCCATCTGGTACAAGTACAACGGCGGATCATACAACGGATAAAGTTCAAACCCTATGCACCTGCAAAGAAAGGACAAGGTTATGAAAAAGATCAGAGCAGTTAAAGCGGGCATTGTCGCCATCGCAGCGGTAAGCATATCCGCAGTGACGGTGCTGACCGCTGGTGTCGGCAATGCCGCAAATCAGATCTCGGTGGTCACGGAACAGACCGATACACAGGTGACTGACCGTGAGCCTATGAAAAGTGAGGCTCCCGAACTTCCCTCTGAGGAGGAGATCGCCATGGCTCAGGTCATGACGGTGGATCTTCCGTATGAGGATGTGCCTGCCGAACCGGATTATCTGAATATCACCCCCCTTGTGGAGCGCAAGCCCGAAGTGCCCGTGATGCCTGTGATCCCGGAGGAGACACAGGTCCCCGTGGAGCCTGACACATATATCCCCGAAACTCCCGCACCTCTTTCTGCTTCGGAGTTCGGCGACGAGGATGAGTTCCCCGAGGAGGAGGCAGATCTTGAAGATGAGGCTATGTTCCCCGAAGATGACTTCGAGGAGCTGCCGCAGGAGACGGAGCCTCCCGTGACCGAGCCTGAGCCTGTGATAACCAATGCGGCTCCCGCAAGGGCATATATCGACCTTTATTCTATCGATCCTGCCTACGGGACAGGTACAGTGAGCGCCTCATATATGAGGTATTCCTTCATGAGCCCCGCAGTGCTCCCTCCGGTGGAGGAGACAGCACCTGTCACCGAGGCGCCCGAGATGGCCATAGAGCTTGAGGCTCCCTCATTTGAGCCCGCATCCTTTGAAGAGGGCGAGCTTGAGGCGGCAGAGGACATAGAGAAGGACGGGGCAGCGGATAAGAAGGAAAAGCAGCCCGCCAAGGAAGATCAGGCAAAGGACGGCGCCCCTGAGAAGGAAGCGCAGGAAGAGGAAGAGCCTGTTGTCAGCGGATGGCTCATACCCTCAGCCCATACGGGTGAGGAGATATTTACCGCACGCTTTGACGGGCAGGTGCAGCAGGTGGATGCCTATACTCTGGTGTGCATGATCTGCGCTACGGAGATGTCGCCCTCCTTCAGTCAGGAGGCTCTGAAGGCTCAGGCTGTTGCCGCATATTCCTATGTCAAGTACCACAATGTCAACGGACTTACCCCCTCGGTGCTCGTCAAGCATGATGTGCATGAGGCGATAATCTCCGCAGTCGATGCTGTATTCGGTGAATGTGTCTATTACGGCGATTCGGTGGCTCAGACAGTGTACACGGCTTCTACCGCAGGCACCACGGCTTCCGCAGTGAATGTATGGGGCGGAAATGTGGCATATCTTGTGAGCGTGGAAACACCCATCGATGAACTGTACGATCCGAACTGGGGCATAGTGAGCACATACACCTCCGCCGAAATGAAGGGAATGATCGAACGCTACTGCGGCATCACCCTGTCGGAGGATCCCGCAAACTGGATAAAGATCGACTCCTACCATGACGGCAGATATGTAAATGATATGGTGATCGACGGTCAGGTGAGCATAAAGGGGCAGAAGTTCAGAGACGGACTGATGCACTACAAACTCAAGAGCTGGGCATTCGACGTTAGCTACGATCCCGAATCAGACCTGTTTACCTTCACCACCTACGGCTACGGCCACGGTGTGGGACTTTCCCAGAACGGTGCGAATATTCTGGGCAGACAGGGTATGACATACGATCAGATACTCGGATACTATTTCCCGGGTACCGCAATAAGATAATAAGATCTGTTCCCCACCCATATGTGAGGGAACAGATTTTTAGGCTGACTATGTATACACTTATAACAAAGAAACGGCGAGGCGAGGAACTCACCCATGAGGAGATAGACTTCATCGTAAGAGGCTATACCTTCGGGGAGATATCCGATGCGCAGATGGCAGCATTCCTCATGGCGGTGTGCTTTAACGGCATGACGGAGGAGGAGCTGGTGCAGTTTACCGACTCCATGATAATAACGGGGAAGGTGTACACCCTGCACGATGAACTGGACGGCGTATGCGTGGACAAACATTCCACGGGGGGCGTGGGGGACAAGATGACCCTCATAGACGGCCCCATCGTGGCTGCCTGCGGCGTGTATGTGCCGAAAATGAGCGGCAGGGGACTGGGACATACGGGAGGCACCATAGACAAGCTCCATGCCATACCCGGGTTTGTCACGGATATCTCCCATGAGGAATTCATCCGCACGGTGAGGTCGGCAGGCCTTGCGGTCATGTCGCAGACGGATGATCTTGTCCCTGCGGACAGGAAGATATATGCCCTTCGTGACAACACCGCCACCGTGGAAAGCATACCGCTGATAGCATCAAGCATAATGAGCAAGAAGCTCGCCACGGGTGCGGACGGCATTGTGCTGGATGTGAAGTACGGCAACGGCGCATTCATGAAGGATATCGGTGACGCAGAGAAGCTGGGCGACACCTGCGTGTCTTTGGCGGGGAGATACCGCAGGGGATGTACGGCGGTGCTGTCGGATATGAATAAGCCCCTCGGACGAATGGTGGGCAATGCCCTTGAAGTAGCGGAGGCGGCAGACTTCCTCATGGGGAAGACAGCCTCTCCCGATGTGGAGGAGCTCAGCCACCGCCTGAGTACGGCAATGCTGATGTCGGCGGGATTTACGGAAGAAGAGGCGGTAAGCCGTGAGCGTGAAGCCCTTGCTTCGGGACGTGCCTTTGAATGTCTGGAAAGGATGGTATCCCTTCAGCACGGTGATGTGCGCTGTCTGACGGATCACACCCTTATGGGCACTCCCCGTTATACGGAGAGGTTCAGGGCAGGACACAGCGGCAGGATCACGGCGTTTGCCGCAGAGAAGACAGGTCTTTCTGCCATGTACCTTGGGGCGGGAAGGCGCTGCATCACAGATGAGATAGATACTTCCGCAGGGATAGAGATACTGCACACCGTCGGAGATGAGGTGCGTGAGGGCGATGACATAGCCATTCTCTATTCATCGTCGATATCTGATATGACTAAGGCTTTGTCGCTGCTTGACGAAGCTGTGACAATAGATCGGGAATGAACAATGGATACTTTGACTCAAAACTCTGTGAAGCCCTCCAAGGAGGAAATGAAGGAACTTCGCCGATATTACTCGAAGATGGCGCTCATACTGATCGTGCTGATAGGCGTGTTCTCAGGGGTAAATACTCTGGTGATGAGGATAAGCTGCGGCATAATAGGCGGCGGATTTGATGCGGACTCTCTTGCGGCAGGCCGTGAGGCAGTGAAGGCCGATCCCGTCATGTCGGCGATGTATTCCTATATGTTCCCCCTTGCGGGTGACATTGCCGCTCTTCTGGTGGGGCTTGCCGTAACGAAGATAGACCTGAAAAAGCTGTTCACCGTAAAGGGCTTTGACGGCAAGGACATATTCAACATGATGGCCTTCGGCTTCGGACTGCCTGTCATAGCCTCATTCCTGATGGTGGCGATAACCACTCTGGCGGAGACTGCAATGGGCAGGGAGACAGAGGCTGACGATCTGGTGAGGATATTGTCTGCAAACGGTCCGTTCTGGCTGAAGATCTTCACATACGCCTATATGTGCGTGTTAGGCCCAATAATGGAGGAGCTTATCTTCCGAGGGGTGCTTCTGGCAGGACTTCGCAAATACGGCAATGTATTTGCGGTGGTGATGTCGTCGGTCATGTTCGGTCTGGCACATATGTCCTTTGTGCAGTGCCTTCCCGCAATGACGGTAGGATTTGTATGTGCGGTGATGGTGATACGCACGGGCTCCATACTTCCGTCCATGTTCCTGCATATCGTGAACAATTCTGTTTCGGCGATACTTATGATAATGATGCAGGGCGTGGATCTCCAGAAGATGATGGACGCCTCAGCGTCATATGACATGGATGCCATGATGAGTATGTTTTCATCACTGCTACCCATACTCATTTTCCTTATGATAAACGGGTTCATCCGTCTTGCGGCGCTGGTCTATTCCCTGATAAGGGCATTTATATTCCGTTCCCGCAGAGGTACTCTTTTCGGTCACAGTGACTGGTGTACGGCACGCACATGGAAGCCCTGCTTCACGTCCATACCCATGCTCTTTATCCTGGGGTATCTGCTGGTGGAGACTGTGCTGACCATAGTGCAGTGACGATGATTAATACGCAGATGTCAAAAGCGGTCATGAATGACCGCTTTTGTGTTATATCCTGTGTTTCAGTGTGTCCGAAACCACAAGGGCAGTCCCTGCCGTCATCACCGCAAGGGCGATAAGATAAGCAAGGGTAAGGGGTTCACGGAGCAGGACAAAGGACAGGAATGCGCCGATGAAGGGGGCGATGGCATAGTAGGCGCTTGTTTTGGCTGCCCCGAGTGTCTTCTGCGCCCTGATGTAGGTGAAGATGCTCAGTCCGTAGGCGACAAAGCCCAGCAGCAGCGCAGGCAGGATAAACCTCATGTCGGGGAGCTTTTCCCCGATGAGGGCTGCGATCATGAGGGAGCCTGCGCCCGAGCCGAAGCCCTTTATAGTTACGATCTGATAGGTGCTTTTTTCCGAAATGCTCCTGGTGCAGTTGTTTTCAAGTCCCCAGCAGGCGGTGGCTCCCAGGACGAGCAGAGAGCCGACGGAGAAGGTAAAGCTCCCCTTGCCCCCGAAGGACAGGATGATGCTCGAAAGGGTGATGAGACCGATTGCCGCCCACAGCTTTTTACTCACCTTTTCCTTGAAGATAAAGAGAGCGATAAGTGATGTGGCGACTATCTCAAAGTTCCCGAGGAGCGAGGCATTGGCGGATGTGCCCAGCTTCACGCCGAGCATCAGGAGTATGGGGGCGATGATGTCCAGCAGCACCATACCCACCGTGTAAGGCATATCCTTCTTTTCAAGACGATCTGCGGGGTTTTCAGACTTGTGGCGGAACAGGTACATTATCCCCACCCCTGCCCCTGCGCCGAGATAGAGAAACGCAGCCATATATGTGGGTGCTATCTTATCGAGCAGCAGCTTTGAACATGGGACGTTCAGAGCATAGAACGCAGCTGCCGCTATCGCATAACAAACAGCTGCGGCTTTCCCGTCAGGTCTGATGTTATTCTTTTCTTCCATAAAGTCTCCCTAAACTAAAAGCCATGTCCCCTCCGTCTCAACGAAAGGAAACATGGCTCGTATCATACAGCCTTACGCTGTGCAGGACCGGGGACAGAACGCTTTTCTATATCTGCGCCCAATGCCCTGAGCTTCTCGACTATGTTCTCATACCCACGCTCGATGTGGTAGATGTCGTCGATCTCAGTTACGCCGCTTGCGGCAAGACCCGCTATCACGAGAGCTGCGCCTGCTCTGAGGTCGGGGGCGGTAACAGGTGCGCCGTACAGCTTGCCTACGCCCTCTATGACTGCAACTCGTCCCTCTACGGAGATATCCGCACCCATGCGGCGAAGTTCATCCACATAGCGGAAACGGTTGTTGAATATGTCCTCCGTCACGATGCTCGTACCTTCCGCAAGGCAGAGCAGAGTAGATATCTGAGGCTGCATATCCGTGGGAAATCCGGGATGAGGCTGCGTCTTGATGGAAGTCTTTACGAGGGGGCCGTCCACAGTGATGCGCACGCTGTCGTCAAACTCCTCCACGTTCACGCCTATTTTCATCAGCTTCTGAGTGATGGATTCAAGATGCTTGGGGATAACGTTCTTTACAAGCACGTCTCCTCTTGTGGCAGCCGCAGCCACCATATAAGTCCCTGCTTCTATCTGATCGGGGATGATGGCGTACTGTGTGCCCCTGAGGGAACGAACGCCCCTGATCTTGATAACATCCGTACCTGCGCCCATGATATCAGCACCCATAGAGTTGAGGAAGTTGGCAAGATCGACTATATGAGGCTCCTTTGCGGCATTCTCGATTATGGTAAGTCCCGTGGCTCTTACCGCCGCAAGGATAGCGTTGATGGTAGCGCCAACCGTAACGGTGTCGAAGTAGATCTGCGAACCGATGAGCATATCGGCGGATATGTCTATCATGCCGTTGTCACGGCGGCAGTCTGCGCCGAGTGCGGAGAAAGCCTTCAGATGCTGGTCTATCGGGCGGTCACCCAGATTGCATCCGCCCGGCATGGCAACTCTTGCACGCCTGAACTTGCCCAGCAGTGTGCCGAGGAAGTAGTAGGATGCCCGCATATGGCGTGCCAGTTCGTAGGGAACGATGGGATCCTTTATCATGGTGGCATCTATGCGGTATGTGCCGCCGCCCAGATTTTCCACCTTAGCACCCATCTCATACAGTATGCGCAGAGATATTGAAACGTCACTGATGTCAGGTACGTTCTCTATCACGCAAGGTTCATCGGACAGGATAACAGCGGGGATCACAGCCACAACAGCGTTCTTTGCGCCGCTGATGGTAACTTCTCCCTTCAGCCTCCTGCCGCCCTTTATCACGAATTTATCCAAAATTTAAGATCCTCCCGATGGATACACAGATACCCCTGCATACCCGCTTACCAGTCTATTATAGCATATTTCGGGGAAAAATAAAAGAGTTTTTTAAGGTAATATTTGACGTAATTTCCGTACATATTCAAGGCAATAATGTCAAATTGACCAAAAGCCCTCTATTTTATTACAGCATAATGACAAAAAATGAGATTTTGTTCCTGATATGTAACCGTTAACGGACGTGTGAGGTCTCCCTGACGCAGGCAGACCCTCTCTTATCCGTGTATCAGCACGTCAAAATCAACATCGCCGTCTATCCCGTCTATCCTGCCGTCGCTGCACATCTGCCACATAAAGTAGTCGCCCTCATAGTTTGAGGTGGCACCGAGTTTGGTGTAGTGTGCGAGCCATGTCTTTGCCTCGGTATCCCAGACATTGGTAAGGTAGTTCTTGCTCCCGTAAAGGCAGGCTTCATAGCCTGCATCGTTCATGCGCTCCTCGAATATGCCGTAGAGCTCGTTGAGCCTGTGCAGGCTCATGCCGTACCGCTGGTAATGCCCGAATTCCTCCCAGTCGAAGGACACAGGCAGATCAAGGCTCTCGCCGTCGAGCTTGTCGATTATCCAGTCGCACATCTCGTTCACACGCTGCTCACTGTCCGAGTCCGTGTAGAAGTACACACCGACTTTAAGGCCTGCCGCCTTTGCCTCCCGTATGTTGCGGTCAAAGCAGATGTCCTCATAGATCCCGTTGGTGTCCGCACCTATGCGCATCATGACGAATTTGCATCCTGCGTCCCTGAGACGGGCAAAGTCCACTTCATCCCCCTGCCATTTGGATATATCTATGCCGAGTTCCCCCATGCTGCCGTATGCGTCGGCAAAGTCATCAAAGCTGATGAAGCTGCCCGACGGGGTGTATCCTCCGCCCTGTGACGGCTCATATACGGTGACGGTGGAGTTCCATTCCCTGGTATTGCCCGAGGTATCCGAGGCATAGCACCGTATGCGGTAGCTTCCCTCCGTATCGGTGTCTACGTCCCCTGTATAGCTTATGGTCACATGATCGTCATAGTAGTCGCCTACGCCCACATAATCGGACAGATCGAAGGCTTCGCCCTTCCTGTGGCGGATATCTCCCGCATTGAGGAGTACCGGGGGAGTGGTGTCTGCGCCCCTGAACCTGAAACGGTCGGTGTACACCGTGCCGTCTATGTCGTAGCGGAGCTTTATGGAAAAGTTCCCCGTGCGGGTTATGGTGTATGCAAAGTCGGAAACGGGGGTCGCTCCGTCGGGGATAAGGTCACGGGGTCTTACCACGGAATACACCTCAAATACGGGTATGTCCCTTGATGCGCCGACAGCGGCAAGGCCTTCAAAGTCCACACGGTCGGGAGCGTTTATCGAAAGCCTCTCCCGGGTCATGTCAAAGCCCTCTGCTGATACCGTATTCGTCACCGCTATGGCGGAAAGGGCATTATTTGGAGCGGGTATCTCTTGTGTCATGCAGGCTGTCATAGCGGCAGCGGACAACAGGGTGAATATCTTCTTCATGTAATACCTCACAGATCCTTATTTCCTGTGGTCGGCTATGTATGCACGCCAAAGTGCCACCGACTCATCGAAGTTCTTCTGCATCTTTTCTTCACTTTCGCCGAATGTCTTTACAGGCTTGCGGAAGGAGACGTAAAGCTCACTGTCGTCCATATCCGCATATCCTATCAGTTCCTTGAAATCCGTTCCCGAAAGGCGGTAGCCTATCTCTTCGGCGTTTTCGTCACCGGGGAAGAGCTCCCTTGCATCTGCGAAAACTCCCTCCGTGATGTCAAGGGCTTCGTATGCCTTCATATTCCCGATGATGATTATGGTGTTCCCCGACTGGAATTCACCGATGAGCTTGGTGCGGTCAGCCTGCGCCAGATACATGGATGCGTTGTCCATGTCGGTGTATCCCGCAGGTACATAGTAAAGTCTGGCGATCTTGCGGCGGTCGTTGTTTACGTCATTCACATAGGATGACCATGTTTCCTTTATGTTGTCGCACAGATAGGTCATGTTGTAGTCGTCGGCGATAAAAAGAGCCTGGACATCGGGGCGCTCTGCCTTTATGTAATCGGTGATGAGGAATACCGCCAGAAATACGAAGAGCCCGACGGCGATCACATGGAATTTATAGTGGTAGAAGAAATTGGATACTTTCTCCCCGAAGGTGTAGGTTCGCTTTTCGGGCTCGGGCTCCTGCTCGATCTCATCCTCTTCTATCTGCCCATGTTGGAGCTTGATAAGTTCCAGCCTGTCACGCCTGAGCTTTGCCTCATATCCTCTGCGTGCCTTTTCTTCGGCTTCCGCCTGTCTGAGGGCATCCTCCGAATCACGGTGGAGTTCCTCCGAGCGGAGCTGTTTCCCGTGTTCTCCTATCTGTTCAAGTATATTCTTATTCATATGCAAAATCCTTTCGTTGTATATTATAGCATAAGATCGGAGAAAAATCAATGGATACAGGCAAAAATTTAAAACTGCATAAGTGCAGCTGAATCCAGCTTGGTGCAGGCACAGCCATCTTATATCATAAAATGTGGGGAAAAGCAATAGATGGTTGAGAAGAATAAAACGGAACAATGTACTAAAGATCAAATTGGGTGCAGGCACCGCCTGCCTGCCGAGCTGTGCAGAGTATGTCCGATGTAAATGAATGAACGAAACGGGTGTGGGCACCGCCTGCCTGCCGAGCCGTGCAGAATATGTCCGATGCAGATAAATGAACGAACCGGGTGCAGGCTCAGCCTGCAAATTTGTGCAAAATAACATATTGAAAAGATGGGAGATATGTGCTATAATATATTTTAGTCTTTTTGTGATCCGGGCCGACAAGTGGAGCACATGAAGAAGGATAAGCGTGATTTGAACGGGTCATTACGTTCGGCTAAAGCCGGTCTGCGTGTCTGCGGCTTTGTCACTGCGACGCCCAATAGACTTACGATCATGACTATGGAGGAACCATTATGGCTAATATCAAGTCCGCTAAGAAGCGTGTAGAAGTTATCAAGAAGAAGACTCTTCGCAACAAGATGATAAAGTCCAATCTCAAGACTGTTGTCAAGAAGGCAGAGGCTGAGCCCACAGCAGAGAATGTTACATTTGCTATCAAGCGTGTCGATCAGGCTTGCGCAAAGGGCATCATGCACAAGAACAAGGCAGCAAGGAAAAAGTCCCAGCTTGCCAAGAAGCTCAATGCCGCTAAGTAAGACATTATACGGAGCAGTTGATCTGCTCCGTTTTTTTAAAATGGGGATAGTATGAACGAACCTATGATAAGGGTCTCTCACATATCCAAGAAATACCGTCTTGGTCAGATAGGCGGGACCACCCTCAGAGAGCAGCTTCAGAGGCTGTCCGCAAAGGTGCATCACCGTGAGGACCCTACCAGACCCATCGGTATGCGTGAGCGCCCGAAGGAAGACTTTCTTGCGCTTGACGACGTGTCCTTTGATGCGGCGGCAGGGGAGAGGATAGGCATTATCGGGAGGAACGGCGCAGGCAAGTCCACCCTGCTCAAGCTCATTTCCCGTGTCACCGCCCCCTCCGAGGGGATGATAGGGCTCAACGGCAGAGTGGCGTCCATGCTCGAAGTGGGCACGGGATTTCACGGGGAGCTTACAGGCAGGGAAAATATCTATATGAACGGCGCTATCCTGGGGATGTCACGCAAAGAGATAGACAGCAAGATCGACAGCATAATCGACTTTTCGGAGATAAGCCGCTTTATCGACACCCCCGTAAAGAGATACTCCAGCGGTATGTATGTCAAGCTGGCGTTCTCCGTGGCGGCGCATCTGGATTCCGAGATAATGATAATGGATGAGGTGCTGGCTGTGGGGGATATGGCATTCCAGCGCAAATGCCTTGAAAAGATGAATGACGTCTCCCATACGGGAGGGCGCACCATCCTGTATGTCAGCCATAATATGGATACCATAAGACGGCTCTGCGACAGGGGTATAGTCCTTGACCACGGTAAACTCATCTATGACGGGGGAGCGGAAGATGCCATCAGCCTGTATACCGAACAGCGCACCGATCAGGCTGTGAGGATCACCGAAATGTCAGACCTGCCGAGGATGAAGGGCGTCAGCCGAAAGGTGAGCTTTGTAAGTGCGGATACGGGCAGTGACAGCGGTATCTACTCCTGCGATGATGATATGGCGGTCACCTTTGCGCTGAGTTCCTCCGTCAGCTGCGATGATATGCGCATGATGATGGTGCTCATATCAAAGGACGGCACAAGGGTAGGAATGACAGAGACGCCGCCCTTTTCGGTGCATGAGGGGGACAACAGCATCACTGTGTCATTCCCGTGCAGGGGGCTTGCGGACGGCAGCTATTACTTTGAGATAAGCCTTGTCCATCGGCCGCACCTTTATATGGGAGAGAGGTGCGACGGCATCTCCGATGTGCTTCCCTTCAGCATCCGCAATACCGAGGTGTTCGGCATCACCAGCGAGCGATGGCTAAGGAACTGGGGACACGTTATGCTCTCCCCCCTGTCGGTAACGGCACAAAGCTGAGTACCGTCTTATCCGTGACACGGAGAATATCATAAAGCCGCACTTTGCACAAGTGCGGCTTTTGTATCGTACATACCCTATCTCTTGATGAAGTATTCCTCATACCATACGAGGAATGTGTAGACTGTCCAGATCTTGCGCCAGAGGTCGGAGTTGCCGCCCTTGTATTCGTTGTAGATCTTGTCCAGCTCATACTGATTGAAGAACTTCGCCGCAACGGGTGAGAAGAACAGTCTGCGGACGTCGCTGTTATAGCGTTCATCGGCGAGCCAGAGCCTTATGGGGACGATGAAGCCCAGCTTCTTGCGGTAGGCGATCTCGTCGGGAAGCACCTTTGCGGCTGCCATGCGCAGAGGCACCTTGTTCTGCTCGGGAGTTATCTTGATCTCGGAGGGGATGCGGGACGCAATGTCAAATATCCGCCTGTCGGTCAGAGGCATACGCACTTCAAGCCCTGATGCGGCGGACATCTTGTCCACGTTGAGGTAGATATCCCCCTCCAGATACAGGTTCACATCCACGTCCATCATCATGGTGAGAGGGTCAAGGCCCTCGTCGTCTTTGTATATATCCCGTGCAAGGCTGATGGGGAGCAGGTCGGGATCGTAATGTCTGAGCAGCCTCTGCTTCTCGTCTTCCTTCATGATGTTGGTGTTGCCGACGTAGAAGTTTTTGAGATCCTCACCGTAGCGCTCTGCGTTGCGGTACATATTGTATCCACCGAAGAATTCGTCCGAGCCTTCTCCGGAATAGCACAGCTTAGTGTGCTCCGCCGCAGAAAGACACCCAAGCGTAAATACGATGGCGGAGGCATCGCCCAGCGGGAGCTCCATGTTGTACATCACATAGGGGACACATTCAAAGAATATCTCGGGCGTTATCTTTGCGATGCTGTGTCTGACACCGAGAAGCTCGGCAGTCTTGGCGGCAACACGGGATTCATCGAAGCGTTCCTCGTCATAGCCGCAGGAGTTGGCACATACCGCATCGGATACCGCCAGCACATAGGAGGAGTCCACGCCTCCCGAAAGGAAGGACTCGGCAGTTTCATCGGGGGTCTTGACCTCCTTCATTATATCAAGCAGAGTTGAATGTATAAGGTCAGCCCATTCCTCTGCCGTCTTGCTGCGGTCGGGGGCATATGTGGGATGCCAGTAGCGTGTGACGGTGAGCCTGCCGTCCTCAAATTCCAGGTAATGCCCCGGCATCAGCTTTTTCACACCCTTGAAGAAGGTGTTCTTCCCTGCGGGATAGGTGAGGGAGAGATATATCTGGAGCTGAGACTGATCGAGTTCCTTCACAAAACCGTCCTTGTCCATGATATCACGGATCATGGTTCCATAGAGGAGCTTGCCGTCGGCGGTGACATAGTAGTAGAAGGACTTGGTGCCGAAGTGATCTCTGAAGGCGGTCACTTTGCCCTCATGTTCAATGGCAAAGGCGAACATACCGTAAAGGTGGTCAGGGAGGGCATTGCCCCATTTTTCAAAGCCTCTGAGCAGTATCTCCCTTTCACGCTCCTCACGGGAAAGGGAACTGTCTATGCCCAGTTCATCGCAAAGCGGTGCAAAGTTTCTGATATGTCCCCTGTATGTTGTCAGCTCCATCTTTTTGTCCTCCCTTGTCAGATTATGTAGAACCAGCTGTCATCGGGCTCTATGCCTGTGACTTCGATGGTGTGGGGTTTGCCGAATCTCACGGTCAGCTCCTGATTTTTAATGGAAACACGGGCATTGGGCTTGATAGATGAGGTTATGAACGAGTTGCCGCCTATGACCGCATCATGGCCTATGACCGTTTCGCCGCCCAGTACGGATGCTCCCGAGTATATGGTCACATTGTCCTCTATGGTGGGGTGACGCTTCCTGCCGTGAAGGGACTGTCCGCCCCTCGTGGAGAGGGCGCCCAGTGTCACGCCCTGATATATCTTCACATTGTCCCCTATCTCGGTAGTCTCGCCCACGACTATGCCCGTGCCGTGGTCGATGAAGAAGAACTTTCCGATGGTGGCGCCGGGGTGTATGTCTATCCCCGTCACGCTGTGTGCGTGTTCGGTCATGATACGGGGGATAAGGGGGACGTTGAGGAGAAACAGCTCATGTGCGAGCCTGTACACCATAATGGCGTAAAGCCCCGGATAGGAATAGATTATCTCATCCTTGTTGAATGCGGCAGGGTCGCCGTCATAGGCGGCGGCTACGTCCGTCTCTATGTATTCACGGATATGGGGTATCTTTCCGAGAAAGTTCAGAGCTATCTTCTCAGCACATTCATCCGAGTCGCAGTCTGCGATGCTCTCGCATCCTTCCACATAGCGCAGGACGATGGAGATCTGACGGGTAAGGTTGTAAAGCACATCCTCCAGCTGCATGGTGATGTTGTTGCGGACGGTGTAGACCTTGTATGTCTTGTTCTTGAAAAAGCCGGGGAAGATTATGTTCTGCAGCTGCCCGATTATTCGGATGATAACTTCCTTGTCGGGCTGAACAAATCCTTCGTAGCGGTCTATGTCACGTCCGTTTGAGTAGTCTGAAATAATGTTCTCGACTACCTTCTCAAGCTTGTCGCCTGTACCCTTACTGTACATCAGCGTCCTCCTTCAGGTCTACTGTGGTATCGATACCGTTTATGGTGAGGTTTGGGTCGTCAAGGTCTATCACAAGGCATTTCCTGCCGCCTATAAGGGAAGTCCTCACCTTGTCGGTGGCATCCTTTCCCACATTGACGGTAATGGCTGAGGCGGCAAGGGTCACTTTGCTCTCGACCAGGTTCGAGGCACGCAGAGTACCCTCTCCCACGATCTGCTCAAATATCTCGTCCACGGTGGAGATGCGCTCGTCGCTGATGCCCGTCTCCGCAAGGATGTTCTTCATCCGGGGCGCATCAATGACGGGAGGCTCAGTCTCGTTCTTGTTCTGGGCGATGACATCCTCGATGATGTCGTTCACGCTCGTGATTATGCCGTAATCCAGTTCCTCACCGCAAACAGCGGTAAGCACCGCACGGAAGCGCTCCTTTTCCCCCTCGCAGGTGTATACGAACGTGCAGTCGAGCACATCCTCCACCATGGAGAGATTGGGCTTCTTCGGGGACTTGGTGTAGTACATGACGGAGTTTATATCCGTCTGCCTGTCGGAGAATACGGGATAGAAGAAACCGTCCTGGGGAGCCTTCGAGATTATCATCTCGTTGTTTATCTTCTTGAATATGCTCTCCTCTTCGCCGTTGTAGTAAAGCCCGTCATCTGCGGTCTGTGAGGGACAGCAGGCAGTGACCATGAATGTATGTTCAAAGTCATCATCGGTCTTTGTATCATCCTTCGCCCGACGGATGACCGTATAGGTGCATACGGCAGAGATAAGGGCGTAGGCTGTCCCTGCTGCGTAGTTGGATGTTACCCTCTCGATGAATGCCTTGTTTGTCTCCTCGTTCTCGAATTTATCCTTCAGAGCGGCGTAGATGGTGTGCTGTGCGCCGCCTTCGGTATAGGATTCATTGGGGAAGGGGTATTCGCTCAGGTTCTTTCCCAGTGTGCCGCTGAGAGTCTTCTTCAGCGTCTCCATGATGACTTCCGCTTCATCGGGCTCCAGCTCATGATAGCCTTTGTTGACGGTGCAGCGTACATTCCCTTCGCCGTCCACAAAGGACATCATCACACGGTTGATGGAAAACAGTCCCGAGTCGGGTGTGAAGTTCTTCTTTATCTCATTTATCTCTTTTTTGTTCATGTTATCTCCGTTATCTGTAATGGAAAAGACAGGGAGCAGGGGTCGCCTGCTCCCCGCAGATCAGCTGAAATCGTATCCGAGAGAAACGGCCTTCATATTGTTCTCGATGAGCTGTGCCTTTGCGGGAGGCACTATCTTGCGGATGGCAGCCTCTATCTCCTCTAAGGTGATGATGCCTGTCTTCTTTAAGAGCATACCGAGAATTATGATGTTTGCGCCGCCCTTGAGCCCGTTCTCCTCTGCCATTGATGTGGCAGGTATCTCATAAACATCTATGTCCGTGCGGTCTGTCTTTGAGTCCACCAGTGTGGAGTCAACAAAGGCGCAGCCGCCGGGGCGCACGTTGTCTATGAACTTGAGGAATGAGGGCTCGTTCATGACGATGAGTATATCTGGGGTGTATACGGTGGGTGAGCCTATGGGCTCATCGGAGAGGGTGACGGAGCAGTTGCAGGTGCCGCCTCTCATCTCGGGACCGTAGGAGGGGAGCCATGATACTTCCCTGTCTGCCATCATTCCGCAGTATGCCAGCACCTTACCTGCAAAGAGGATGCCCTGACCGCCGAATCCCGCAAGCTGTATCTCACTGGTCATTGCCGCTCACCTCCGTAGTATCCTTGTAAACGCCCAGGGGATAATAGGGTATCATCTCATTGCGGACACGCTCCACAGCCTGAGTGGGTGTCATGCCCCAGTTGGTGGGACAGGTGGAGAGTATCTCCACGATGGAGAAGCCCTTGCCTGCGGCCTGCGTGTCAAATGCCTTGCGGATAGCCTTCTTTGCGGCACGGATGTGCTGAGGGCTATCCACTGCCACACGCTCTGCATATGCCGTGCCTGTGAGGGTGGATACCATCTCGCATACTCTTACGGGATAGCCTGCCACCTTGGGATCACGTCCGTAGGGGGTGGTCTGCGTCACCTGACCGGGGAGAGTGGTGGGAGCCATCTGTCCGCCCGTCATGCCGTAGATGGTGTTGTTTATGAAGATGACGGTGATGTTCTCGCCTCTTGTAGCGGAGTGAACGGTCTCTGCCGTACCTATCGCCGCCAGGTCGCCGTCACCCTGATATGTGAATACGAACCTGTCGGGGAGCGAGCGCTTTACGCCCGTCGCAACTGCGGGAGCACGTCCGTGCGCCGCCTCTATCATATCGCAGGCAAAGTAGTCATAGGACATTACCGCACATCCTACCGGGCATACGCCCACGGTATTGCCTACTATGCCCATCTCATCTATAACTTCCGCTACAAGGCGGTGAACTATGCCGTGTGAACAGCCCGGACAGAAATGCATGGGGACGTCACACAGAGCCTGAGGTCTTGTATAAAGCATCTTATCAGTCCTTTCCTGTCTGTTCGTTTATCGCTCTGAGCTGTGCGAGCACCTCGGCGGGTGTGGGCACCATGCCGCCTGTGCGCCCGAAGAAGTGAACGGGGCGCTTGCAGTCGATAGCGAGCTTGACATCATTTACCATCTGACCCATGTTCATCTCCACGGAAAGATATGCCTTTGCGGTGGAGAGGGCATCTCTGTATGCCTTTACGGGGAAGGGCCACAGGGTAACGGGACGGATAAGACCTGCCTTGATGCCCTCTGCCCTTGCCATGTTCACAGCGGAGCGGACGATCCTGGCAGTAGCGCCGAAGGCGGTGACGATGATCTGTGCATCATCCGTAAGGTAGTTCTCGGAAAGAGCCTCCTCACGCTTTACGGTCTCATACCGCTCAAAGCGGGCGATATTGGACTTCTCCAGTTCCTCGGGCACGAGGTAGAGAGAGTTGACGATATTGTGCTCACGCTTGTTTGCGTGACCCGAGCAAGCCCAGGGCTTTTCGGGCTGGGGTGCATAGCTTTCGGGGAAGCGTACAGGCTCCATCATCTGACCCAGGAGACCGTCTGCCAGTATCATTGCGGGCATACGGTACTTGTCGGCGGTGTCGAATGCCTTTACCGCAAGATCTGCCATCTCCTGAACGGTGGAGGGGGCAAATACCAGGAGCGAGAAGTCGCCGTGTCCGCCCGCCTTCGTTGCAAGGTAGTAGTCCGACTGGGAGGGCTGTATGCCGCCGAGACCGGGGCCGCCTCTCTCCACGTTTACTATGACACAAGGGAGATCCGCACCTGCAAGGTAGGATATGCCTTCGGATTTAAGGGAGATACCGGGGGAAGATGACGATGTCATGGCACGCACGCCTGCGGAAGCCGCACCGTAGACCATGTTGATGGCTGCGATCTCGCTCTCCGCCTGAATGAACACACCGCCCACCTTGGGCATACGCTTGGACATATATGCCGCTATCTCCGTCTGGGGAGTGATGGGGTAGCCGAAATAGCATTTGCAGCCCGCCCTTATAGCAGCCTCCGCAAGGGCTTCATTGCCCTTCATAAGCATTCTTTCTTCCATTTTGTCCACCTCTCACTTTTCCACTTCGATCGCCTGATCGGGGCACATCATAAAGCACATGGCACAGCCTATGCACTTAGAAATGTCGGTACACTCGGCAGGGCTGTAACCCTTCTGATTTCGGATATCTCTGCGGATAGTGATGATCTTTTTCGGACAGACATCCACACAAAGGCCGCAGCCCTTGCATCTGTCTTTGTCCACTCTCATATCTGCCATATTTCCTCCTTATATTTGGAGGCGTACCGCTTGGGATACGCCGTTATCCACCTAATCTGTTATCCATTATCACATCTACGGGGAGGGTGTCGGGGTAACTGATGCCCGCAGGGGATGTATGTGCATATATCCCCGCTCCCGTGATGCGTGAAAGTTCCTCCGCCTTTGCGATGCCCTCCCTGATGATGTCTTCATCGGTGGCTTCGCCCAGGTTCGTGTTGTTGATGATGCCTGTTATCCTCAGACCGCAGGCATTCTCTATCTCGTGCATGACCTCAGCCGCCTGGGAAGGCTCCGCTGTGAGCATACGCCTGAAATTCACCGTATACAGCATCTGAACGTCATCCCGTGCGGAAAGGTAGCTTCGGTACTTTCCCAGAGGGTAAGTGCCCGCATCATCGCCGCCCATGTCAATTACCGTGTTCTCTGCGCTGTCGCAGATGGTCACGATGTCAAAATCCAGCACAGGCACGTCAAGGTTGGTGCGTGCGTACATGGGGGCTACGAGTCTGACGCCGTGGGCATCAAGGTAAATCTTCAGGTCGGCGGTGCGGTAATAGGGGTTCACCGTGTCCATATCGACTATGACCGAGCCGGGAGACTTCGCCGCAAGGTTTGCCGCAACGGTGCTTTTCCCGCTGCCGTAGTGACCTGTGATGATCGTTATCATATCATGCCTCGACGGAGATGATGAAGTAGTAAACGGGCTGGCCGCCCCTTATGAAGGTCACATCCACGTTCAGTTTGGAGCGGATGAGGTTCTCAAGCTCTGCCGACTTGTCCTCGGTGACATCAGCGCCCACGAATATGGTGGCAAATCTCGCATCGCCCCTGAGGTTCTTGACCAGCTTCCTCGTGAGCTTGTATGCCGCACGGGTGATGTCACGGTCGGCAAAGGACATACGTCCGTTTTCAAGTGCCAGTATGTCGCCTGCCTTGATGTCGTGTCCCCCGAAGGAGGAGTTTCGTGACGCAAAGGTGACAAGTCCCGACTGGGTGCGCTCATACGCAGCGTTCATGTTGTCCAGGTTCGTCTCAAGATCCGCATCCGGATCGAACGCCATGAGCGCCGATACTCCCTGGGGAACGGAAGTGGTGTGCATCACCGCCATGGTCTTTTGGGAAAGCTTCATCGCCTGCTCTGCCGCCATGATGATGTTCTTGTTGTTGGGGAGGACGATGACTATCTCCGCAGGCACGGAATACACCGCACGGAGGATATCGTCGGAAGAGGGGTTCATGGTCTGTCCGCCTATGACCACAGCATCTGCGCCCGCATCCTTGAACATGGAAGTGATGCCGTCACCGTTTGCGATGGCGACGATGCCGTACTTCTTATCGGGAGCGGCAGGCTCGGGAGCCTTCGTCTGAAGGAGCTCACGCATACGCTGCTCACGCTGCAGCTTCATGTTGTCTACCTTCATATTGCTCAGATACCCCATGGTAAGGCCCTTCTCAAAGGCAAGTCCGGGGTTGTTGGTATGCACATGGATCTTGATGATATCGTCGTCGTGTACGACTACTGCGCAGTTGCCTATGCTCTCAAGGTACTGCCTGAGCTCTGCCGCCTGCTTGTCGGTGGTCTTGCCGTTGACGATGTATTCGGTGCAGTATGCGTAAATTATCTCTTCATCATCACGGATGTCGATGTGGAGCTTGCTCTTGGGCTTGGATGAAGAGTCCGAGGGCATGGTGCGGGGCTCCCCCCTGAATGCCTTGAGCATCTCGGTAAAGATGACGCAAAGTCCCTTGCCGCCTGCATCCACAACTCCCGCTTTCTTGAGTATGGGGAGCTGTTCGGGGGTCTGTTCCAGGGCAGCCTCTCCTGCCTCCACCATATCCGACCACTGAACGATAGTGTCGTTTGTAAGGAATGAGCTCTCTCTTGCTTTCTCTGCACATACCCTTGATACGGTGAGTATGGTGCCCTCGGCAGGCTTCATGACAGCCTTGTATGCGGCTTCCACGCCTATCTCAAGGGCGTTGGCTATGTTGTCGCAGGTGGCTTCCTTGCAGCCTTCGAGCCCCTTGGCAAATCCACGGAACAGCAGAGAGGTGATGACGCCCGAATTGCCTCTTGCACCTCGCAGCATGGCGGATGCGGCAACGTGAGCGACCTTGGAGATGTCCTCGCTGTCGCTTATGAGCTGGAGCTCCTTTGCGGCATTGGCGAGGGTGAGGGACATATTTGTACCCGTATCACCGTCGGGAACGGGGTAAACGTTGAGTTCATCAATGGTCTTCTTCATGTCACTCATGGTGAGGGACGCTGAAATGAGGGCTTCCTTGAGCATTTTGCCTGTGATTGGCATTTGTCATTCCTCCATCTTCATGATGTGTGCACTTAACATCTTATTATACCATGTCGGACAGCATTTGTCAAGCCCGAAATATAAATTGGCAGTCGGAACCGTGTTCATGGGTACAACGTCTTCACGAGAGGGAAAGTTGTATAATAAAATGACAAAAAAAGACCCAAAGAAAAGAACTTCGTGGTATAATGTTAAGTGACCAAACCAACATTAAAGGAGTTCTTTTCAATGAGTCACTTAGATTATACAACAAAAAGCAGAAAATGTCAACACCTGAAATATGAAGAAAGACTAAAACTTGAAGCACTGCTCAAGGCGAATCTATCATATGATGAGATCGGAGCGCTCTTCGATAACTAAAGGTCAGCGAACAAAGGTATACTATGCTCACCCTTACAGTTCCTGGGAAAGGGGTTCAAATGAATGTGCAAACAAGCTGATAAGGCGTTTCATACCGAAG
>JAFUHM010000026.1 GCA_017468865.1 Oscillospiraceae bacterium
AAGCTGCCCTCCGCCATAAGACGGGGCCTTCCCTGTTCGTCCGTGAGGGAGGATGCGATGGTGGTGATGAACTTGGTGTAGTTGGCTCTGATGACCCGTGAAAAGGTGATGTTCTCCATCGGGAAGTCCTCCCAATGGGCGAAATATCCCTCCTTCTCGGGTATCTGCGGAAGCTGCGCCTCGGAAATATCTTCACCGTATCCCACGCTGATGCGCTTGACTTCGGTGGTCACGTCATCGTCACACACCACAAAGGTGAGGACTATCTCCGACAGCAGTCCGTCCGCCTTCTCCCTGAACTCCTCGTAGGAGACGGGGGAAGCCTTGCCCTCGTAGGATATGTTGTCGCAGCCTCCTATGCCGTTATCCACGAAGATGTTGCCCTTCATGTCATCGGCATATCCCGCAACCGAGCCGAACTTCTCCCCGTGGACGGGTATCTGCGCAAATGCCGCACAGGAAGTCAGGGTGTGCCCTTCTCCTGCTATGCCGCCCACAAGGTCGCCCCCCGATACGGTGCAAGCCGCTTCACAGGTGAGTACTACAGCATCGCTCTTTCCCACGATACCGCCCACATGATCGCCTTCGGTGCTTTCTATGATGCCCTTTGCCCTGCATGAAAGGATGCACCCCGTCGCCATATCTCCGGCAATGCCGCCTGCGTAGTTTCGCTTGGCTGTCACATCGCCCGTATCGGTGCATTCCGATACAAGGGTGCGTGTGGTATACACAAAGTCAAGGGAGCGATCCCCCGATATGCGCAGGTCATCCTCCGGGTCGAGCACGTTCTCAGCCGCCATTGTGCCGACTATGCCGCCGACAGCTATATCACCGTTGACATGACCGCTGTTGGTGCATCTGTAAGTCTTGCCGTCAGCCCTGCCCTGTGTATCCTGTGCGGAGATATCCCGTGTGTAGTCCTCTATGTCAAGGGATCTGTCCGTGATGCTGCCGGTCATGTCCATAAGGGTGGAGCTTATGTCGGACAGCTTGTCATTCACCTTTACCAGATCGTCGGTCAGCACGTCCGCAGATGAATTGCCCACGGCGGAGAACTCATCAATGATGTCCAGAAAGCTCCCTGCAAGGCCGCTTATCTCGTTTCGTGCCTGTATTATGTCATCCCCTGCGCCCGTGAAGACAAGAGCCGTCTTCCCTGCAAAGTATTCGTTTATGTCATGAACGATGTCAAAGGCATCTTTAATGACAGAAGTGCCGTCCTCTGCGCCGCTGAGGGCATCCCCCGTCAGTTCCACCGCTTCGATAAGGTCTGTCTCCGAGCCTTCGAGGAAGTCCCAGGCTTCCTCTACGGTGCGTATGAATTCCTGTGCGGATACGCCTGCTTCCCCGGTGTCGCTCCCTGCCGTGATGAGGGTGTCTATCATGCTGTAGATATGATCTGCGCTCTCCTGTATCCTCTGCCTGTCCTCTTCAAGACGGGGGACAGTGCCGGTGTCCGTGTGCATCTCGTCCGATACACGCACCGCCGCATCATATATTTGCATGGCCGCATCCTCGTCGATGAGCCTGCCCATGCTGTCGATGAAGGCGGACATAGCCGAGGAGAACCGCTGTATGTCCGTGCGGTCTGCGATCTCGGTCACAAGGTCGGAGAGCGCCTGACGATAGTCCATGTCGCTGCCGTTTCTTATGCTGTCGGCGATGTTATGCAGCTTTGTCCGTATGTCGTCTGTCCGCCATGAGATGCCGTCCGCACTTTCCTTCATTTCCTTCAGGGCATCGAGCACGTCACGCACGTTCTGCCTCGTGGTGTATTCCCCACGGTCGAGAGCGTCGATGAGGTCGGCGGCAGCGTCAGATATGCGGTCAAATCTGCCTTTGAGCTCGCTCAGCCTTGTCTCGAGGTCAGCCGCACGCCTTGAGAATTCATCGGGGTCGCCTATGGCGGCTTTGAGTTCCTCAAGGGCATCGGACAAGCCGTTCACGCCGTCCGTGAGCGAGCCTGCGGACTCGGACAGTTCGTCAAGTCCGGGGCGCAGGATCTCAAGTGCCTTGTCCGCATCATCTGCCGACTTTTCGAGCACGTCTGCCGCCTGGGCAAGGCTGTCAAGGGCTGATGCGTATTTGTCCGCCGCCTGACCTATCTTCTCCGTGAAAGGGGAGAGGCGGTCGATAAGGTCGGATATCCTTGCGGAAAATTCGTTTACCGTCTCGATGTTCTCGTTTATGATGCCGTCCGCAATGTCGGTGTACTTGTCTGCGGCGCTGCGTATCTCGTCGAGCTTTGATGTAAGGCGCTGTGACTGTGAGTTGATATCATCCGCAGAGGTGTCCGCATGGGCGATGGCATCATCTATCAGGTTGGTAAGTTCCTTCAGCTGCGCCCTCAGCTTTTCCGTGTCGCTCTCGGAGAAAAGGAGTGCCGTATACGGCTCTGCCTGACCTGCTATGCCGCCTATGTCCTTTCTGCCGTTTATCACTCCGCTGTTGGTGCAGGAGCTGACATATCCCTCATGCCGTCCCACGATGCCGCCTATGTTGTAGCCTGTGTGCATATATCCCACTGCTCCGCTGTTTACGCAGTCCGATATGATGCCGTCAGACCATCCGCAAATGCCGCCGATGTCGCTGACTGCCGCCACGGTCTCCGCAGATGATACGGCATGGAGGCTGTCAAGGGAGAAGCTGTCTGCCGATATGGATGTCATGCCGAGATTTATGTCGAGGGTGTCGGTATTTACACGGGAACTGTTGTCACACCTGAGTATGACACCGCTGTTCTTACCTGTGATGCCGCCCGAGAAATGCTCCGCCTGTACAGCGCCGGATGAGGAGCATCCTGCGATAAGCCCCGTCTTCTCGTTGATGCCTGCGATGCCGCCGATGGAGTTCTTCCCCTTTACCTTGCCGTCAAACCTGCATGAGGATATGGTACCTCTGTTGACCCCTGCAATGCCTCCGCAGTCTTCGGAAAGTCCCGAAGGACGTATCTCCGCCGATACGGTGAGGTCGCAGACCCGCCCCGAAGTCT
>JAFUHM010000027.1 GCA_017468865.1 Oscillospiraceae bacterium
GAAGTACCATGACGACTTCATAAACGAGCTTACAAACGGCAGCTGTCAGATACTTGTCACGCCCTTTGAGGTAAACGAGGAGGGCATAGTCTGCAAGCGTTTTTTCGAGGAGCAGCTTTATCTTTCCGTGCCGCCTGCACATCCATTGGCAGGCTATGATGAGGTTCATTTCTCCGACCTCGACGGCGAAACGATGCTGCTGTTTTCAGACCTCGGCTTCTGGCATGAGGCGCATCAGAAGCACACCCCGAACACAAAGTACATAGTGCAGAGCGAGTATGACGCTTTGGGCGAGCTGATAAAGGCATCGGCCCTGCCGTCATTTTCATCAAGCGTTACGATCAAAATGCAGCAGCATCACGACAACCGGGTCAATATCCCGATAGCCGACGATGCGGCAAAGGTGACATTCTACTGCTGCTGGCGAAAAGAGGATAACAAGCGTTTCAAGGGGCTTGCGAAGTGGCTTGATGATGCAAGGGGTGATACACTTTGAAAATAGCTAACGGAATGGAATTTGTCAACGACGACAGAGTGATAGGCAAATGGGAGAACATCGGCTGGACAAGCAGTACGGATAGTCTTTCAGTCACAGACCTGAACGCCAAAAGCGGTGAATATAATATCCTGTTTTTTCTCCCGAACGGTGAGCCTTACTGGATATTTGAGGGCTGGACAAAGGGCGTTATCCTTATCCACTACGGCGGTGATGAGCCGATACTTACATACAGATATGACCTTCGGGATATAGGTGGCAGGCAGTATCTTTTTTTCAGACTTGATGACAAGACAGAGGTGTTCGTAAAAGCTGACAGCGAACGGTATACTAAAGAAACTCTCGGCATTCATGATAACATAGACCTGCCATTTGTATCCGATGAAGCGCTGATCGGGGAATGGGACTCGGTCGCATTTGTATCAGAGATCGGAGATTTTTCTCCCGATAAAAAGTATGATGATCTGTATCTCAGATCTATGGAAATATTCCCTGACGGGAGCTTGATACAAACCTATATGGACAGCGAATGGCATGATAAATGGACTAAGGGTTATATTCTTAATCTTCACCGTACAACTGCCGCAAAGTATTGGATAACCGAGATCAACGGGACTGAGTTTTTATTCGTCGAATGGAAAATGGGAAATTACATCTATGGCGGAATGAAGCCGGATCATTATGTGTTCAAGAGAAAAGAATAAGATCACAGTCAATAGTAATCAAAAAGGTCCGGCTGCTATGGCAAGTCGCCGGACCTTTGCTGTTATATCGAATATGGCTGCGGTGGGTGGAGTGTGTCCTTTTGGGGTGGTGACAGTACTTACCCTTGAACAGCGACTTTATCCAGCCGAAGTTCATGATATGATGAAAAATGAACAGACCGAACATCGCAATGCCAATCACTTCATGTGCCGTTTCTCCCACGATAGAATGGCACATCAGAACGGGCAGAGCCGCTGTCATCAGAATGTCAGCGGCTGTTTTTATCTTCATTTTCATATCAGAATCCCAAACCGTCAAGCCAGTCACGGACAGCCTGCTGCGTATCAGCGCTGAACTCCTGCGCCGTCTGCCCCTGTATTGCCATACCGTCAAGCACCTGTGCATTCGGCAGATAGCTCCCGATCGCAGAATAAGTTCCCGATTCGCCGCTGCCTTCGTGGGTGTTGAACGGGATCACAACCTTGTCAGAAAAGTCATAGCTGTCCATGAAGGTATAGACCGCCATCGGCATATCGCCCCACCAGATCGGGTAGCCGAGGAACACGATGTCATACTGCTCCATGTTCTCTACACCGCCCTGTATTTCCGGACGGGCTTTGTCAGCCTGCTCCTGCTTTGCCACATCGCAGCAGTC
>JAFUHM010000028.1 GCA_017468865.1 Oscillospiraceae bacterium
CATAGAGGTCTCAAAAGACCGTCACGCATCGTCACGGGTAGAGAAAAATATACGGGAAAGGGGGTCAAATGAATGTGCAAACAAGCTGATAAGGCATTCCATACCGAAAGGGGCTGACATTGCAAAATACAGCAAGAAAATCATTCGTTATATTGAACACCGGATAAACAATTACCCAAGAAAAATGTTCGGTGGCTTTTCATCATTCCAATTAGCCAACGCTGTAGGGGTTAATTTCTAATTCTTTGGTGACATTTTATATTGCAAAGTACAAAAGTACAAAAAAATACAGATTTGTATTGCAATTTTGGGCGAAATGTGCTATAATGAAAGTTACGGTAAATACGGGCGGATATGTCCGTTTCCATATTGTCGTGCGTGATCTGCGGGCACGCATCAGAGCTTCGGGGGTTTACAAGGATGAAAAAGTCTAAGGCATTTACGGTGATAGAGATCGTTATGATCGCAATACTTATAATACTCATAGCAGGTATGCTCTTTCTCTACTTCACCTTCTCGGAAACAGGGGCGGCTGTGGATATACTCGGCAAGACCGTGTATCAGACACAGGCAGTCAATATGCAGCCCGCCATACCGAAGGGATGCGCCGTCACAGGCGACAGGGATGCGGTGGAGAGCGCCAAGACAGGCGATGTGGTGCTGTGCGTCATAGGCGAGAAGCAGGTGCTTGCCCGCATACAGGACATCCTCAACGAAGACGGCATCAATTACTACACCATGCACTATGACACCGCATCGGAGACGGATGTGACCGTCATCACCCAGCAGGAGATCATAGCCGCCAACATCCGCATACACAAGGGTCTGGGCAGGCTGCTCTCCTTTGCCACATCCACGCCCGGCATCATGGTGGTCATCATCATCCCGTCCTTCATCATCATCGTGCTCCAGGTGATAAAGATAGTCAACTCCAAACATACCCGCGAAGAGTCCATAAGCCTTGCGGATCTTGAGGACATCATGAAGTCCGACGACTACCCCGAGGAGACGTTCCTCCCTGCGGACAAGACAAACGACAACACCCCCGACATGAGCGGCATGGCAAACGACCTTTCCTTCGGCACGGTGGCAGACAGAGTCGATCCCGACAGCAGCGTACCCATGGGGGGAGCTGTTCCCGATGCCGACGGCATCATCCGTACAGGCACTCTCTCGGACATCTTCGGTGAGACGGACTTCACCCCCAGTGCCACGGATATATTTGCGGAGGACGGGGAGTTCTTTGCACAGGGCGCCACAAAGAAGGGATTTTCCCTTTTTGATGAAGAGGACGTCCTTGACGGCCCCGACAGCTCCGAGAAGGAGGAGAGCTCACAGGAGCATCCCTCCGTGCTTGCCAGCGAATTCTACGGCATCACCGACGAGGTGCGCTCCCATGAGGAAGAAAGACGCATCCTCCGTGAAAATGATGTGTCCGTATTTGAAGACCCCATCGACGGCAAGGCTGACAGCATCCTTTCAGGCCTGGACGATGATGCCCTTGTGGGGGATGCACAGGATGCACAGAATGCACAGGCTTCGCCTGCCCCGACAGATGAAAGCGGCTTTGCGTACTTCAACTCCATAGGTGATGCCCTGCGTGCGGCGGCTGACCATGCCGCAGAGGATACCGCCACGGAGACTGTCCCCGCCGATAAGCCCGCCTATGAGGACGGCTCATCAGGCAATGACGACCTGTTCGACAAGCTGGTGTCAGAGGACAGCACAGCTATATTCACCGAAACTGCGGACACAGCATCCGCCCTCACCCCCGCACAGGTGGTATATGATGCGGTGAGCGATATGCCCGTGCTCGGAGAGCGCCCCTCGGCACCTGCCGCAGAGCCTGAGCCTGTGAGAAAGCGTGTGGTGAAGCGGAAGAAGGTATCCGTGGACGATCTTCTTTCCATTATCGACAATGAGGAAAAGAAACTGAAATGATCTCAATGAGGATGCGGCTTTAAGGCGTATCCTCTGTCTGTAGGCGGGGGAAGGACATATGTTCCCCATCCTCATTTATCCATGGTCAGGTGTTTTAAAGGCGGTGTTAGCGTGCGATACGGATTTACGACATTATTAGCGATACTCATCATGGCACTGTGCTGTGCGGATACATCGGCACTGACCATCGAAAACGACGGCGCCAACCTGAAATTTGTGATGTATGACACGTCCAACGGACTGCCCTCCGCCCCTGCCAATACGGTGGCGCAGACTTCCGACGGCTTCATCTGGATAGGGTCGTATTCGGGCCTTATCCGATATGACGGCACCACCTTCTACCGATTCGATCCCTCTGTGGGGATATCCAACGTGATAAGCCTTTATGCGGATTCCAAGGACAGGCTCTGGATAGGCACGAATGACAGCGGCCTTGCGGTGTATGAACAAGGAAAGTTCCGCTTCTACACCCGTGAGGACGGGCTTCCCTCCTCGGCGGTGCGTGCCATCAGCGAGGACGGTAACGGCAACATCATAGTCGGCACTACACGAGGCCTGTCCTACATCGGAGCGGACAGCAAGCTTCGCCTCCTGAGCAACGCAGTCACATATTCCTCCTACATCAGCGAACTTCGCAGTGCAGACGGTAATGTGTTCGGCTGCACCAAGGACGGCGGCGTGTTCGAGATAGAGGATCTGAAGGTGATCCATTACTACGGCAGCGATGCCTTCGATGATCCCGTTCAGTCCATCTGCCCCGACCCTGTCCGTGAGGAATGCCTGTACATCGGCACTCTCGACAATGAGATACTCCTTGTGAATATGAAAGACCTTTCCGTCATCAGGCGTATATCAACAGGCGAGTATTCAAGCGTACAGCATATGGAGCCTGCGGACGGCATACTGTGGGTCTGCTTCGATGACGGCATAGGCTATGTCACCGACAGCGGCATCTTCTCGGATATAAACGGCCTGCCCATGAACAATTCCATCGACCATGCCCTGCGTGACTATGAGGGGAATATGTGGTTCGCCTCTTCAAGGCAGGGGCTTATGAAGATCGTGACTTCACGCTTCATCAACCTCAACGAAGTTGCGGATCTCCCCCCGCTGGTGGTAAACTCCACCTGCCTTTACAACGATGATCTGTATATAGGCACGGATTCGGGGCTTGTCATACTCAACAAGAACTACCGCAAACTGACAAACTCCCTCACAAAGCTGCTTGAAGATCAGCGCATACGCTCCATAAAGCGTGACAGCAGCGGCGGCTTGTGGTTCTGCACCTTCTCCGGGGCAGGTCTTGTCCATATGTCTGCGGACGGATCAGTAGAATCCTTCACATCGGAGGAAGGGCTGGCTTCCAACAGGATACGCACCTGCACGGAGCTTTCGGACGGCAGCATGGCTGTGGCAGTCACAGGCGGCGTGTTCATCATAAAGGACGGGAAGATAGTCAGGGAATACACCGCAGACAGCGGCCTTACCAATACGGAGATACTTGCCGTAGCGGAGGATAAGGACGGACGCATACTCATGGGTAGCGACGGAGACGGCCTTTTCATCGGGGACGGCGCCGACGTGACACGCAAGGGGATAGATGACGGGCTTCAAAGTGAGGTCATCATGCGCATAAAGTACGATGCGGAGCATGATGTATTCTGGCTCATCACCTCAAACTCCGTCGCCTATATGAAAAACGGCGTCATCACCACGGTCACAAACTTCCCCTTCTCCAACAACTTCGACCTGTTCAACGACGGTAGCGGACACATCTGGGTGCTTTCTTCCGGGGGGATATTCGTGGTGTCTGCGGACAATATGCTGAACAACACCCCGGGCATGGAATACATCCTCTATGACACGGAGGGCGGACTTCCCGCCGTTGCCACGGCAAACTCCAGAAGCGAACTTACCGAGGACGGACTTCTGTATATCTCCGGGGCTACGGGGGTAAGCCTTGTGGATCTTCATGACCCTGTAAGCAACGACATCCCCGCAAAGCTCACCATCCCCTTTGTCCATGCGGATGACACCGCCATATATGCGGCACCCGGCGGCACAGTCACCATACCCCACAACACCAAGAGGCTCACCATAGACGCATATGTTCTCTCCTACACCCTCATGCAGCCAAAGGTATGCTATCGGCTCATAGGCTTTGACGAGGAGGACATCATCCTTGACAGGGAAGATCTGCGCAACATAAGCTACACCAACCTCAAGGGCGGAAACTACACCTTCACCCTCTCCACCATAGACGACCTTACGGGTGAGCGTGACAACACCGTGACCCTCACCATAGTCAAGGACATGGCGTTCTACGAATACCCATGGTTCATAGGCGTTGCCCTGTTCGACGGGATACTGCTCATCTACATCCTTGTCACCGACTACTACCACCGCAAGACCAGACGGCTCGAAAGGAAGCAGCGTGAGACAAGACAGCTGCTCGATCAGGTCATCACCGCATTCGCAAAGTGCATCGACCTCAAGGACCGCTACACACAGGGCCATTCATTCAGAGTGGCAAAGTACACACGGATGATAGCCGAGGAGATGGGCGGATACTCCAAGGAGGAACTGGATAACTTCTACAACATCGCACTTCTCCACGACATAGGCAAGATATCCATCCCCGACAACGTGCTCAACAAGCCCGGCAAGCTGACCGACGAGGAATTTGAGATAATGAAGACCCATGCACAGAACGGCTACGACGTCCTCAAGGAGATAAAGGTGATGCCCGAACTTGCCATAGGCGCAGGCTTCCACCATGAAAGGCTCAACGGAAAGGGCTATCCCAAGGGACTTGTGGGTGATGCCATACCGAAGATCGCACAGATAATCGCCGTGGCTGATACCCTTGATGCCATGTATTCCACACGCCCCTACCGCAGACAGATGCCCCTTGAAGAGGTATCAAAGGAGATACAGAGATGCGTCGGCACACACTACGCAAAGGATGTGGTGGACGCATTCCAGAGGCTTGTGGACAGGGGCGAAATAAAGCACGAAGAAGCGGAGAACTCACATAAGACGGACGGTGAGGAAAATGTATGAACAGATAGACAAGCTCCTTTCTCAGTCCCGCCTTGACGAGGCATATGAACTGATGAAGAAGGAACTTGCCCTTGCAGAGGGCAGGGACGTAAATGCAGTCATGTACCTGCTCGGGGAGCTGGCAGGATTTTGCAGGGACACGGGCAGATTTGATGAGAGCATCGGCTATGCCCTGCGTGCCCGCAGGGAATTCCCCGGAGACAGGGACAGCGATGACTACACCGCCGTGCTCCTTAACCTTGCCAACGCATACCGTGCCGCAGGCTCATCACAGGCGGCGGAGGTGTACGAGGAGATCGAAGTGCTGACACGGACACACACCATCCACCGTGCGGCATACCACAATAACTATGCCCTGTATCTCCAGGACGAGGGGAAATTCCCCGAGGCAGCGGCAGAACTTCTCTCCGCTCTCGCTCTCGTGAAGGATGACCCCCGCAGGACAGCCATAACCAAGGCAAACCTTGCGGTCTGCCTTGTGCGGACGGGAGATATGGCAGGAGCGGAGAAGAACGCAGGCGAGTCCGTGAGATACTTTGAGGGGCTGACACCCTCGGATTTCCACTACTCTGCTGCACTTTCTGCTATGGGCGACATATGCGCCGCACGGTCGCTCAATGACAGGGCGGCACGGTACTACGAGGCGGCGCTGTCGGAGATAGAGCTCCACATGGGAAGATGCGGCTTCTACGATCTGACCGCAGACAAACTCAGGCAGATGTACGGCGGAGAACGTCCTCACCTGAGCGGAGCGGAGCTTTCACGGCGATACTATGAGACATTCTTCCGCCCCGTCTTCAAGGCAAATTTCGCCGGCCTTGCCGACAGGATCACCATCGGTCTTGTGGGGGAGGGGTCGGAGTGTCTCGGATTTGACGACGAACTCTCCGCCGACCATGATTTCGGTCCGTCATTCTGTGTGTTTGCGGATGACAGCGTGTCCGACGATGACTTTGACAGACTGAGGGAAGCATATAATATGCTCCCCCGTACATACTGCGGTCTTACCCATACCGAAGGGAAGAACAGCAGCGGACGCAGAGGCGTCATGCGCACGAGCGGCTTTTACAGACGGGTGCTCGGCAGTGCGGCGGATGTGTTCATCCGCTTTGCGGAGCATGATGACAGGCGTGCCGCATTCTCCCCTGCTGCGGAGGATTTTCAGCTGATACCCGATGAAGACCTTGCCTGTGCGGCAGGCGGCACCATATTCGCAGGGGGCGGCAGTTTTGTACGGATAAGGCGGATGCTGCGGATGAGACCCGATGCCGACAGGTACGCAAAACTCTCCGCCGAGATCGAGTCCATGTCAAAGCACGGAGAATACAATCTTCTGAGAATGGTTCAGCGGTCGGACACTGTGAGCGCCATGCTGTGCGCCTCACGCTTCATGGAAAGCGCCATGAGAGCCGTCTGTCTTATACACGGGAAATTTGCCCCATATCACAAGTGGCTGTGGAGGGCTGTACGGGACACCGACACGGAATTTGCGGATGTGATAGCAGAATGTACCGCCATGTGCGCACGGGGCGAATATGAACAGGCTGTCGGACGTGTCAACGCTGCGGTCATGTCAAGGCTCACGGAAGCAGGGCTTGCTCACGGACATGAGCCCCTTGCGGCAGCAGCCGATGAACTGCTTGCCTCTGCAAGGCGTGTCAACACCGCAGAGAAGATCATCGCCCTTGAATGGGATATGTTCGACAGGGTGCAGAATGTGGGCGGCAGAGCGGACTGTCAGGATGACCGTGAGACATTTTCCATAATGAGGAAAAGTCAGTACTACTGCTTTGACGGGGATCTGCTTGACAGCATTTATTCAGACTTTGCGGCGGCTTACCGTGACGGGCGCAACGTCATCACGGAGAAGTACGGCTACATGATGAAGTACACCGTCCCCGAGGAATATGCAAAGATCGAAGGACAGCTCCCTCCCGTAGGGGATATGAAGGCACAGATCATTGATGCGATAGTCCCCATACAGGTGGGCTGGATGGAGGACTTTGCGCAGCGTTATCCGCATCTTGCGGCAAACGCACGGTTTATCCACTCATATGACGATACCGCAAGCTCCACCTCATACGAAACTTATCTGCGGGGCGAACTGTCCACATATTCGGACGACACGGTAGCGCTCTACGGTGCTCTCGTCGCACGCACCGCACAGTCGGGCGGAAATCTTGCGGAGATGATAATGGACCGCTCCGTACATATGTACGGATACAGGAGCCTTGAGGAAGCGGAAGATGTTAAGAAAGGACGAGGGGATGTATAGATTTTACGGTGCGGACACCGATCTGTCTGTCATAAAGGGAAAGGATCTGCTGACGGGCATCACGCCCTATGAGCTGTACGACATACTCTCGGAGGTGTGGTGCAGATACACCTGCGCTCCCCGTATGCGTGAGGACTGGTCGGAGGAGAACAAAACCCTCGGTCAATGCTCCATAACCGCATTTCTGGCACAGGACATTTTCGGCGGCACAGTCAGGGGCATACTTCGTGAAGGCGGGAATTACCACTGCTTCAATGAGGTGGACGGCATGATCTTTGACCTCACCAGCGAGCAGTTCGGCGGAGAGGTACTCGACTATGACGACGCCCCTTTGCAGGATCGCAGCGTGCATTTTGCCAAAGAGGAAAAATATGAAAGATATAAATATCTGAGAGATCAGATCGCAAACAGGAGTTGATAGAATGAACCGTATACGTTTTCATTTGCCTGATATGTGGTATCACGGCAAGCTGCACTTGAAGCTGATAGACATGATAAAGGAGCATCCCGAATATTTCAGAGAGGGCGTTGAGATCGCATCCGTGTACGGATGTTTCCCTCCCGCCATCTGGAACGGTGGCAGAAATGTCAACGGCTTTGCCGATGAACCCACCATAAAGCTCGTACTCGACGAATTCAATTCCCGAGGCATCCCATGCCGCTTCACCTTCACAAATCCCCTGCTCGAAGAAAAGCACATGAGCGACCCCTTCTGCAACAGGCTGTGTCAGATAGCGGATAACGGGCTGAATGAGGCGATAGTCAACACTCAGGTGATGGAAGACTATATGCGCAAGACCTACCCCAACTACAAGCTGACTTCCTCCACCTGCAAGCAGATACGCAACTTTGACGACCTGATCGCAGAACTTGAGAAGGATTACAGCCTTGTGGTGCTCGACTACAACTTCAACAACGATTTCGAGCTCCTTGAGCGCATCCCCGAAAAGTACCGCAAGCGCATCGAAGTCCTCATCTGTCCCTACTGCTACCCCAACTGCAAGCGCAGAGGCGAGCATTACCGCTTCCTTGGCGAACAGCAGATAAAGCTGTCCACCCTCAACCAGTTCAAGGGCATGGCGGGAGTAGGCGGCATAGGGCTCAACTATGTTGCGGAGAAGGGCTTCCCCTGTGATGCCATCTCCATGAACTTCACCCAGACCATCAAATTCTCCACACATGTCCCCCCCGAAAACGTCTACGGACGCTATGCGGAGCTGGGCTATGAGCATTTCAAGATCGAGGGACGCACCATGCACCCCCTCAACGTCATCGAGAGCATGGTATACTACATGGCCCGCCCCGAATGGAAGGATCATGTCCGCCTTGAACTGGGTCTGTACTATTTCCAGATGCAGTGACCGCCGAAAGTCCGTTTACGATGAAGACCCCTCACCTTGCGGTGAAAAACCCCTCACCTTAAGAACGGTACGCATAAAGAAGTTTTACGCCATAGTATTTCTGATGTAAGGTCAGAAGTACTATGGCGTTTCTATTGACAGTACAGAGATGATGTGCTATAATTGTTACTGACAAAAATCGGAATTACAGGAGAAATGAACATGAAAGTGAAATCAAAGAAGAAAATCATAATATGCTGTTGTATTTCTTTGATACTGCTGGTGTTGCTGGCGGCTGTCTGTTTTTTTCAATTTACGCCTTTAGGCTATCGAATGACAGTTCCATACCGCAGTTCCTTTGAAAAAGCAGCAGATCATATCTATGTGAACAAAAACTATTCCGGTAATATCAAAGATGCGATTCTGCTCACGGAAGAAGCATTGGAACGGGACAGAGCATTTTTCGGAGAATTACAATGCACCGAAACAAATACAACGATCATAATTATCTGCGATGATGATAAGCTCCTTTCAAAGCTCGGCGGAGATCATGATACGCGAACCTCATATGCGAAGAAAAACTACATTTCTGTTTCAGATGAATACCTGAATATCGACATCATAGCACATGAATTTACTCATGCAGAGCTGCATACTCGCCTGAATATGAAAGCCCTGAAAAGTATTCCCACATGGTTTGATGAGGGACTTGCCACGCAAAATGATTTTCGTGAGCAATATGGGCTGGATGCGTGGATTGAACAGACTAATAACGGAAAAAACACAGTTCCTCTTGAAGATATGGATACAGGTTCTGATTTTTATGCAGATCCTATAGAGGACAGGCGTTTCCGCTATCTGAATGCGAAACATGAAGTCAGCGAATGGATGGAGATTCATGGTCAGAAAGGATTGCTGGAATTACTGGATAAGCTGAACAGTGGTGAGGAGTTTGATACCGCTTATTTCAAATAAATTCTGATTTAGCTTAGAAACATAAATATGCACAATGCCCCTGAGTGCTTTGACCCGCCCCCTGTCAAGTAGACAGCGCAAAAAACAAAAATAATCTATGTAGTAACCAAAAGCAGTCTGTGCAATTTGTGCAGGCTGCTTTGTCGTTGGCAGCAATTGGCAAGGACCTTTTGGATTGTTGAGCGGAGCGACTAACAGAGAAAGGTGCTTGCCGCGGCATCCTCGACCGCTCACGCTGCATATGCTTCATGGTATGCCATAGTTGTCATGCTTCTCAATTTAATCTGGTACCG
>JAFUHM010000029.1 GCA_017468865.1 Oscillospiraceae bacterium
CAGCGTTCTCCCAAGTATTTGCCCCGATGTCATCACCCGGGCATCTCTGTATCAGAAGAAACCTGTTGAGATTTTTATTGAATATGATACACTTTACAATTATTTTGGCTATCATTTTTCCTCCTATTACCTGATAAGATAAATTCTGATTTATCTTAGCACCGTATAAACAATGCCCCGAAGCACTTTGAAATGCTTCGGGGAAAAACTTCTATATGGGTATCCGTCTTATGGGCGGGGATATTTTTCCGAAAATTTTTGAAGCTCCTTGTCCTTTTTTTCTCACCGTTCGGTTAAATGTACAAAGTTCGTTTGAGGAGGTCATCCTATGAGAAAGGATACTATGATCATAACAAGTTTAGCTGGCGTTTTCACCTGCCTTACGCTTATTTCGGCAGCAGTATGGGCAGATGCCTACCATTACAACGGACAGATAGTGGATCATGGCAGGGTCGTGTCGGAAGTTCCCGAACAGCCCGAGAAGATCACCTTCAGCAAGGATGATGTCATAACCGTATATGATTTTGATTCCTCCGCAGAAAAGGTCACTCATCTTACCATAGAGACAGATGACGATGATATGTCCGACCTCGGACTTACACGATCTTCCGTCTATGTGATAAACGATACCATCCTGTGCAAGGACTTCTACGACAACAACGACAACTGCATCACAATACGCACGATAAAGGGCAGATATGACATCAGCGGCGAAGATGAGAGCCTTGACTCCTGCCGCACCTATACCGAAGATCACTGTGACGTGTATCTCCACGGCATAAACAAGCGCTATTACAGTGCCGTGATAATAGGAAAGGACAGATCATGGTCTGTTTCATCCAACTTCGCCCTCACCGAGAATGAAATGAAGGATATCATAGATGAACTCGTAGATGACGTTTATGATGACTGAAGCAGGATGAACGCAAGATATGCCCCCGCATTTTATGCGGGGGCAATTTGTATGGCAAAGTCTGTTTAGCGGGAGGGCTGACCTGCGGTCATATGCCTTCGTTTGCTATGATGTCCTCACACGCTGCTTCAAGTGCGCCTTCAAGGTCGTCACGGCTGCTGCAGGAAGTCTGTATGATGCCCATTGAAAGGGAATAGGTGTAGGGTTTGAGCTTGGAGCGGTTGAAGTCACCGATGAACTTGTCACGGCGGCGGGTCAGGTCATCTATGGAGAGGATGTGGGAGGAATGGATTATCACCGCAAATTCTCCGCCGCCCATCCTGCCTATCACGGCACTTCTGCCGAACATATGGCGCAGGCAGTCCGATGTCAGCTTTATGGCGAAGTCGCCCTCGATATGTCCGTGATACTGGTTTATCCGCTTCAGGTCTCCCGTATCCACATAGGACACGATGAAATCCGCATCACGGTGGATATCTATTAGAGCCTCAGCCGCCTTGTAGAAGCCCTTTCTGTTGAATACCCGTGTCAGCTCGTCCATCTGGCTCTCGTTTTCAAGCTCGGTGTTGCGGTTGGAAACGTGGAGCATATTATTGTTGAGGTCACGGAGTATATCAAGGGTGCGCACAGCCGATGAGAGTTGGTATGACACCAGTTCAAGCTCATTGAAGAAGGCTGAATCCACAGGCTCGAACAGGGCAAGCCCGTACTGTGTCTCTGCGGAATACAGCACCATCGCCACAAGTATCCTCGGTCTGTCGGATACAAGGGTGCTGTTGCGGAAGACTTCGGGAGTGTACATCTTCTGCTCATTGTCGGGGACGGAGAACACGTCAGCGCCGTAGCAGAAGGACTTGAATTCCCATGTCACGTCTTCGGGGTATTCAAAGCCGTAGTTGTGTATGATGGGATGCTCAAGGATATACAGATATGCGGTGTTCACGCCGAGATTTGTAAGGCGGCGGAGGATGCTCGCATAGCTGTTGTGCAGGTTCGCACCGTCTATGATGGTGTCACGGACGAACATATTCTCCAGCTGTGAGTGATCTCTCTCCGCAGATGCGGCACGGGCATAGCGGCGGCGCAGCTTGCGGTCTATCTCATTGTACACCTGGCGCACAAGTCCGAGATTTTCCTTGTGACAGCGGCGGATGAGCCATATGTACATTATCTCATGCACGGAATAGATGCGGCACATCTCAGCCAGCTTGCGCAGTCCCGTGGATGAAAGGTGATGCAGCAGGTCGTACAGCTTCTGCGCAGCCTTTTCGTCGGCGGGGGCTTTTATATAATACTCATCCAGCAGATCCACACATTCGCCCAGTACCTGAGTGATGTTCCTGCTCTCGGCATCGGAGGACAGTTCGGATATGTAGGTCGTGACCGCCTTTTTGATGATGTCGGTCGGGCTGTCGAGAAGGTCTGGTGACATGAATTCCCTGATGTCCGCAAAGCAGGAAGGACGGGGGATGAACCTCGTATCCACGTTCATCTCACGGGGAGATGCTCCGATCAGGTCGGATACAGCCTTTTCCACCGCCTTCACGCCGAGCTGATACACGTCCGCACGGATAGTAGCCAGAGGCGGATAGAGCTCCTTTGATATGGGCTGATCGTCAAAGCCGATCACTGCTATATCCCGTCCTACTTCCAGGCCCCTGTCCGCCAGCACCTCATACACCACGGCGGCGATGACGTCGCTTGCGCATATGATGGAGTCAAGTTCCGGATTTTCGTCTATCAGGCGCTCAGCCTCGGACATACAGTTATAGCCCAGGTCACAGTCGATGATATAGCTTTCACGGAATTCCAGCCCGTTCTTTTCGAGAGCCTTCCTGAATGCGGCAGTGCGCTCTCTGCAGTCGAAGTTGTTGGGATTTCCCGCCATAAGGCCTATGAAATGCCTGCCGTGTTCGGCAAGATACTTCACCGCCTGATCCATGCCCACGGAGTTGTTGAACCCGATGGATTGTACATCCTTGTCATCTGTGCATATGCTCAGCAGCGGTGCGGAGCGGAATTTCGAGAGGAAACTGCTTATCAGGGCAGAGTCTCCGCTGTATGCGATAGAGCCTGCTGCGGCAATGATATAGTCAAACTTTGCATGGGCGGCATAGTCAAAAAGTACATTGTACTGATACTCATAGTGTCTGTCATAGAGTTCGTTCAGATCCTGTGCGCCCACATAGCTGCCGGGTATGATGGTAAGATCCGCATTGAGCTTCCTTGCGGTGTCCATTGCTCCTCTTGCCAGTTCCTTGCTGAAATGATCCGTGAGCTTTGCCACGAGAAGTGCTATGTTATAACGTTTCATTGTGATCCCCTTCAATGAACAAATGATCGCCTGTCTGTATATCCCCGAACGAATATACCTAATAGACATTATACCATATATCCGTCATGATTTCAAGTGAAAATTCCATGTTTTTTACAAATTTTTCGGATAATTGTCGATCAAATCATATGCACAAATGTTCACCTAAATCATAGAAGGATTTCGTGATATTTGACTATTGACATAAATAAGCGGTGATATTATAATATACATGAACATATGTCATATATGAGCATACACTGATATTAGGAGTGATATAATGGATACAGCAAAATTCCTTGAAATATGCGATATTCGCAAGTCCTACGGAGAGGGAGATTCCGTGCAGCAGGTACTCAAAGGCATGAGCTTTACCGTCGCAAAGGGTGAGTTCTGTGTGATACTGGGACCTTCCGGATCGGGCAAATCCACTCTTCTCAACATCATGGGCGGCATAGACACCGCCGACAGCGGCTATATCTGCATAGGCGGCGACAAGCTGGAGGACATGAACGAGAAGGCACTGACAGAGTACCGCCGCAAGCACTTAGGCTACGTCTTCCAGCTTTACAACCTTATCCCCGACCTTACGGTCAAGGAGAATGTGGAGGTCGGGGCATACCTTTCGGATTCTCCCCTCGAGATAGATGAGCTGCTGGAGACCCTCGGCCTCTACGAACACCGCCACAAGCTCCCCAATCAGCTTTCGGGCGGTCAGCAGCAGAGGACTTCCATCGGCAGAGCACTTATCAAAAATCCCGACATCCTCCTTTGCGATGAGCCCACAGGCGCACTTGACTACAACACCTCAAAGGAGATACTGCGCCTGATAGAGAGCGTTAATCAGAAGTACGGCAATACAGTCATCATGGTCACGCACAACGAGGCGATACAGCACATGGCGGATCACACCGTAAAGCTGCGTGACGGCATAGTCAGAAAGAACATCATCAACACCGAAAAGCTTACCGCTGACGAGCTTGACTGGTGACGCACGGAGGAAAGGCTATGAGAAATCCTCTTAACAGAAGAGTGTTTAAAAGGCTTGGAGAGAATGCGAAGATCTATCTTGCGCTGTTTGTCATGCTCACGCTGATGATAGGCTTCATATCGGGGCTTATGGTGGCAAACGGCAGCATGGAGAGAGCCGCACACAATGCATTTACCGACTACAACATCGAGGACGGCCACTTTGAACTTGAGGATGAGATAGGCGATCTCCGCTCAAAGATAGAAGACACGGGCATCACTCTCTATGACCAGTATTATAAGGACTTGTCCGAGGATGTGGGAAATGACGGGACACAGGATGCCGTCATAAGGGTGTTTGCCGTGAGGGACAAGGTCAATCGTGCCTCCCTGCTTGACGGGGCTATGCCGTCGGGTGCGGGTGAGATAGCCATAGACCGTATGCACGCCGACAACGTCGGGATAAAGACGGGAGACACCATAACGATAGGCGGCAGTGCGTTCAGGGTGACAGGCCTTATCGCATCGTCGGACTATTCCACCCTCTACAAGAGCAATACCGATACTATGTTCGATGCGATCACGTTCAACATCGGATTTGTTACGCAGGAGCAGTTCGATGCACTTGACGGAAAGGTCATATGGCAGTATGCGTATAAGCTGGGTGAGGAGCCGGAGGAGAATGAAAAGGATGCCGCCGAGAAACTGGCGGAGAAGATAGCCGTTCTTTCGGCAACAGGCGGTATTACGTCCGACAAGGACGAGGCAAAGGAGCTTGCGGACATAGCCGATGAGGCAGATGTGCTCAAGGACAAGGCGGACGATCTGCAAGCCCGTGCCGATGCCCTCGAAGCAGAGGGTGACGATCTTCAGACCCGTGCGGACGCCCTTGAAGCGGAGGGTGACAAGCTGAAAGAACGGGGCGAGCCTCTTGAAGCGGAGGGAGAAGCCCTCAGGGAAAGGGGAGCCGCCCTTGAAAAGGAGGGCGCAGAACTTCAGGCGCAGAAGGCAGCCCTTGAGGCGAGGGGTGCTGCCCTGCAAAAGAAAGGGGAGGAGATCTCGGCACTTGCCGTGACAGACCCCGCAGCTGCGGCAGTGCAGGCGGCGGCACTTCAGGCGGAGAGCGATGAACTTGCCGCAGAGGGAGAGGAGCTTGCGAAAAAGGCGGACGACCTGCAAGCCCGTGCCGATGCCCTGAAAGCAGAGGGGGACGATCTTCAGACCCGTGCGGATGCTTTGCAGGCGGAGGTCAGCGCCCTGGAGGAGAGGGGCAATGCTCTTAAGGAAGAGGGCGACAGGCTCGAAGAGAGAGGCGATGCGCTCAAGGAGGAGGGCGACGGTCTTGAAGCGCAGGGCGATGCCCTTGAAGAGAGGCTGAAAGCCCTCGGCGTGGAAGATACGGACGAACTGGATGATCTGGTCACGAACAAGATGACCGACTTTGTACCCGAATTTGCCAATCAGGCAATACACTTTGCAACGGATGACTTTGGCTCTGACAAGACCATGTCTGAGTATTTCCTCATCATCTTCGTCATCATACTGGCGTTCATATTCGGCATCACCGCAAAGAATGACGTAAGAAAGGATGCCGCAGTCATAGGTACTCTGCGTGCATCGGGCTACACAAGGGGAGAGCTTATCTTCCATTATGCCGCATCCCCCGTACTGGTGACGCTTCTTGCGGCAATTGCAGGAAATATCCTGGGCTACACCGTATTCAAGTATATCGTGGTGAATATGTACTACGGCTCATATTCTCTGCCTGCATATGTGACTGTCTATGACCCGCAGGCGTTTGTCAAGACGAGCGTTGTCCCCGTCATCATCATGTCGGCAGTGACGGTGCTGATGATAGCGTGGAAGATGAGGCTCTCACCGCTCAAATTCATGCGTCATGACCTTAGCACCTCAAAGCGGAGGAAGGCTGTCCGCCTGCCGAAATGGTCATTCCTTGACCGCTTCCGTACAAGGATCTTCTTACGCAGTATCGGCGACTATATCGTGATGTTCGTCGGACTCTTCTTTGTCATGGTGATGCTGTGCTTCTGTCTGGGAATGCCCTCCACGCTTGACAATTTCATCAGGAATTCCGATCAGATGGTGATTGCCGACTATCAGACCGTCCTTACCTCCGATGAGGACGAGAACGAGATCGTACCCACAAACGGTGAGAAGTTCATGATGATCGAACTCGAGTCCGTCTCAAAGCTCAAGGACGGTGAGCAGATAACAGTCTACGGCTTCTCCCCCGACAGCAAATACCTCAATGAGGGCGAACTCACAGGCACACAGGTAAGCGTTTCTGCTGCCTATGCAGAGAAATTCCGACTGAACGCCGGCGACACGATAGAGCTCAAGGAGAAATATTCCACCGACATCTTTAAATTCGATGTTGCACGCATCAGCGGCAGGCAGGGCAGTCTGGCAGTTTATATGCCCATAGATGCATTTGAGGATACCTTTGATGACGGCGTTGTCGGGTATTTCTCCGACACTCCCCTTGAGGGCGTGGATGAGGAATACATCGCAAAGGTCATCACCGAGGAAGATATCTCCGCTATGGCAAATCAGCTCAATCACTCCATAGGCGGCTACATGAAGTACTTCGCCGCAGTATGCCTTATCATAGCGGCAGCAGTCCTCTATCTGCTCACCAAGCAGATAATAGAGAAGAACACCGTCTCCATATCCATGGCAAAGGTGCTGGGCTACTATAACAAGGAGATAAACAGCATCTACATCCGCACCACCACCATATGCGTGATCGTCATGACGCTCATATCCGTGGCGGCAGGCGGCAAAATGGTAGATGTTATATGGCGTGCCATTATGATGGATATGTCGGGCTGGTTCACATATGAGGTCTTTTTCAAGGACGTTGTGACGGCCGTGACAGGCACCATACTGGTGTATCTGCTGATAGCCTTTGCGGATATGCGCCGCATAAAGCGCATCCCTATGGCGGAGGCACTGAAAAACGCAGAGTAAACCTCCCTTTTCGGCAGACCTGTCCGTCAGGCAGGTCTGTATGACGGGATGTTTAATATCACTATATCGGCACACATATCTTTGTGAAAGTTTCACAAATTCATAAAATCCTCTTGACAAAAACGATTTCGGGTGCTATACTGTTAATTAGGTTAGCAGTAGCTAACTTATAACTTACACCTATAGTTAGCAATAACTAACCACAACCGATGAGCTTTCAAGGAGTTTTTATGATATCAAGTATAGTGATCGTAGGCGGCAACGACCGCATGGCTACAAGGTACAAGGATATATGCAATATGTGGGGATGCAAGGCTAAGGTCTTCACCCAGATGCCCGCAGATTTTGACAACAAGCTGGGCTCTCCCGATCTGATGGTGGTATTCACCAACACCTGCTCACATAAGATGCTGTCCACAGTGAACAGACATTCCCAGAAGCTGGACATCCCCGTGGAGAGAGTACATTCCGCAGGCGTCAGCGCACTCAAGGACGTGCTCACCAGGACAACGGGAGTATCATACTGAATTCATCTGCCCCTCCCAAGGGGCAATGATATATTATCAAGGAGGAATCATAATGAGTATCGCAGTTATCTACTGGAGTGGTACAGGCAACACGGAAATGATGGCAAAGGCCATCGCAGAGGGCGCAGGTGCGGAGCTTTTCTCCGTAAGCGACTTCAGCGGTGACATCACCGCCTATGACAAGGTAGCCTTCGGCTGTCCCGCAATGGGGGATGAGATCCTCGAAGAGGATGAATTCGAGCCTTTCTTCACTTCGGTAGAGGACAAGCTCTCAGGCAAGCAGGTCGCACTTTTCGGTTCATATGACTGGGGCGACGGGGAATGGATGAGAAAGTGGGCTGAGCGCACCGCAGCAGCAGGTGCAGACGTATTCACAGGCGAAGGACTTATCGTCAACAACACCCCCGACGATGAGGCACTTGACAAGTGCAGAGCCTTCGGTGAGGATTTTGCCAAGTAAGGTACTGTTTTCAGGTTTGTCTGCATACAAAAATATCGTCCCCATCATCATGATGGGGACGATAATTATGTGTCAGTTCATGAGGGAGCCGTCTCTAAAGGCTCATTTTACCTCTGTGAGGCCCGATTCGTCGGCTATCCTGCGGAATTCGGCGATGTTCTCACGGTTGAGGTTGACGATGCGCTGAGCTTCCTTTGTCTCCTCATTTATCTGCTTGGCAAATCCGCCTATCACCTTGATGCCCGCACCTATCTTGTCAGCGGATGCCTTGGAAGTGTCCGCAAGGGTGCGCACTTCCTGTGCGATAACGCCGAAGCCCTTGCCGCTCTCCTTGACTCTTGATGCCTCTATCGACGCATTGAAGCCGAGGATACGGGTGTTAAGGGCGATGTCCTGTATCACCTTCACCGTCTCTGCGGCGCTCTTTACCTCTGCCGCACAGCTCTGTGAGATCTCCGTGAGCTGTCCGAGCTTGCTTTCAAGCTGCTTTGACAGATCGAGATTTCGCTCGGATATGGTCTTCATGCGGCTGAGCGTCTCACCCGATACGCCTGTCATGTTCGCATTGGCGATCTTATTGATAACATGGTCTGCCATGCGCTGAACGAACCTTGACCCTGCCTGGAGCCTGTCTCTGCTCATCACAGGCACCTTCCCCACAGCGGCGAAGAATTCATTCTCGTTGACGTGCAGATCTCTTACCATCCTCAGCATGGATGTGGTGTCGTAGTTCTCGGGAAGCACTTCGCCCCCCACAAAATATCCCACAGCCTCACCGTTTACGTTGATGGGCACGCAGAATTCGAGCAGACCTATGGAGTTGGTGTAGACCGCAGCCCTGCCGCCTGCATGGCTTACAGCCGCATCGAAGCCGTCATTCTTCTTGTATCGGATATAATATTCGTTGAAGCCGCTCTTGCGAGTGATAAGGGAACCGTCAGGGTCTACCGCTACAAGCGCCATCTGCGATGAATCCGCAAATCCGTCCTGGAGTTCCTGCAGCAGAGCGATATTTATCATTGAGGAGAGCTTTTCCATAGTGATCCTCCGTCATGTCATGGGACTAAAGCCCGTAGGGCTTTGCCGATGGGGCTTTTCCGACATTTGTCCTGTTTCGGATGAAGTATCCGTTTACTGTATTATACGATAAATCCGGATCTTTGTCAAGTGCTGAAACGATCATTTCAGCTCGACCACGGTGACGCCGTGTTCACCCTCGCCGTAAACGCCGTCACGGAAGGACTTGACCGAAGGGTGTGACTTCAGATGCCGCTGTATGCCCTGCCGCAAAAGTCCCGTCCCCTTGCCGTGTATGATGGTGACTATGCCCGCCCCCATCATCACCGCATTGTCGATGAATATGTCGGTCTCAAGGATGCCCTCATCCACCGCATATCCCCGTATGTCAAGTTCGAGAGAACCTCGTCTTTCCTGCTTGCCTGCGACCTTTGCACGGCTCGTGGAGCCCTTCTTCTTCTCGGGCTTCTCCTGCTCTATGAGCCTGAGCCTTGATACATTGGTCTTTGTGCGCATGACTCCCATCTGAACGAAGACGTTCCCGTGTACGTCGGGAGTGCCCGACAGCACGCCTGTCTTTTTCAGATCGGTTATCATCACTGTGTCGCCCTTCTTAAACGGGCGGGGAGGAGTATAAGAGGACTCTTCCCTCTTGTTGATGGGGTTTGCCTCATTGTACATACGGTCCATGGCGGACTTCGCACGGGACTTAGCTTCGGAGGCACGCCGCTCGAATTCGGCTTTGTTCTGTTCCTTGCGTATGTCTGCCAGTTCATCGAGGAGCTTTTCGGATTCCAGGCGGCAGTTCTCCACGATGCGCATCGCCTGCACCCTTGCCTTCTCCAGTTCGGCCTCCCGTGACTCGTAGAGCCTGTCACGCTCTGCCTCCGCCTCTTCGAGAGCCTTCTTCTGCTGTGCCAGAACCCGCTCTGTCTCTGCGGACTTCTCCGCATACTCACGTCTTGCCTTGTCAAGGTTTGCCACCGCCTCTTCAAAGCGGGCGTTGTTCTCGCTGACAAGTTCCCTTGCACGGGAGATCACATCGGCAGGCACGCCGAGTTTGCTCGATACATCAAAGGCGTTTGACTTGCCGGGGGCGCCTATGATGAGCCTGTATGTCGGGCGCAAAGTCGCCTCGTCAAATTCGCAGGATGCGTTCATCACGTCATCCCTGCCCATTGCAAATACCTTGAGTTCCTGGTAATGGGTGGTGATGAACACCTTAGCCCCCTGCGCAATGAGCTTCTCGATGACCGATACCGCAAGCGCCGCACCCTCCACAGGGTCGGTACCGCCGCCGAGCTCGTCGAGGAGCACCAGTGAGCGGCTGTCCGCCTTGTCAAGGATATTGACTATATTCGACATATGTGAGGAGAAGGTGGAAAGGCTCTCCTCTATGCTCTGCATATCGCCGATGTCCACAAGGATATGGCGGAACACCGATACCCTCGACCCGTCCGAGGCGGGTATCATAAGACCGCACATCGCCATGGCGGTGAGCAGCCCGGCAGTCTTGAGGAGCACGGTCTTGCCGCCCGTATTCGGACCCGTGACGATAAGCGCATTGTATTCATCACCGAGCCTGATGTCAACGGGGACGGCTGTCGCCTTGTCGAGCAGGGGGTGTCTTGCCCTGCGAAGATCGGTTATGCCGTCGTCGGAAAGCAGCGGCACGGTGCAGCTCAGCTTTGCTCCCAGCTCTGCCTTTGCAAAATAGAGAAGAAGCTCCGACACGGTTTCGTAGTCACGCTTCACAGCCTCCGCACAGGCGGCGCAGTCTGAGGACAGTTCCGCAAGGATGCGTTCTATCTCCGCCTGTTCCTGTCCTTCCAGCACACGGATGTCGTTGTTTGCCTCGACGACTGCCTCGGGCTCGATGAACAGGGTGCTGCCCGATGCGCTCGATGCGTGTACGATGCCCCGCACCGCCCCCTTGAATTCGGACTTCACCGGGATAACATAGCGCCCGTCCCTGACGGTGACGATGTTTTCCTGAAGTGACTTCTGTACATCTGCGGACTTGAGCATCTTGTCAAGGCTCTCACGGATGCGGATCCCTGCACGGGCGATCTTCCTGCGTATCTCCGCCAGTTCGGGAGATGCGGTGTCGGAGATCTCCTCCTCGGAAATGATGGCGTTTCGTATCTTCGCCTCCAGCCAGTCATTCGGGGAGAGGGACATGAACAGGCTGTCGAGCACGGTCTCCTCTGCACCCTCGGCATCCCTGCGGTAGTTGTACATGGAGCCTGTCTGACGCAGGAACTGCGCCGCATCCAGCAGCTCCCTCGCAGTGAGGGTGCCGCCGGAGAGTGCCCTGTCCATGGAAGGACATATGTCCTTGTACTTGTATGACGGTGCCGTGCCGTTCTTGACCGCCAGGTCAAAAGCGGCGGCAGTCTTTGCTGTTTCACGCCTTACGTCCTCAAGGTCTGTCATGGGACGTATGTCACGCACCATCTGAAGGGTGCGTTCGTTTTCGGCAAACTCCGACAGCATGGAGAGTATCTTGTCCAGCTCCAGAGTTTTAAAGTATCTGTTCATATTACACCAGCTTGATCATTTGACTTCCGCCGATACAGCGTCAAACTCGTCGGTGATCGCCTTTTCGGGGGCGGGTGTGACGAGGGAGACGACTATTATGGCGATAAGTGCCAGGATAAATGCGGGAAGGAGCTCATATATGGCGAATACGCCGCCGAGCTTTGAGATGACGAACTTCCATATGAATATCACCGCACCGCCCACGATGATGCCTGCGCACGCACCGTACTTGTTGGCACGCTTCCAGAACAGGGACACCAGCATGAGAGGGCCGAAGGTAGCGCCGAAGCCTGCCCACGCAAAGGATACCACACGGAATACGGATGATGACTGATCCCATGCGAGCACGATGCCCAGCAGTGCGATTATCAGCAGTACCAGTCTTGCGGCTGCCATGGAGAGCTTGTCGCTCAGCTTTATGCCGAACACGCTCTTGATGAGGTTCTCCGACATGGAGGAGGATGCCACGAGAAGCTGCGAGTCGGACGTGGACATGGTGCAGGCAAGGATGCCTGCGAAGATAAGGCCTGCTACAAGTGCGGCGGGTATTGAGTGCTGAGCCAGCACCGTAGCCATTTCAAGCACGACAGTCTCGGATTCGGAGGATGTGGCGAGTGCCTTTACCACGCCGCCGTGAGTGAGGGTGTTGCCGATAAGCCCGATAAGTACTGCGATGCCCATTGCGAACACTACCCATATGGATGCTATGCGGCGGGAGATCTTGATCTTGTTCTTGTCCTCTATCGCCATGAAGCGGAGAAGGATGTGGGGCATACCGAAGTATCCCAGCCCCCATGCAAGGGTGGATACGATGGGGAGGAAGCCGAAGTCCGTGTGCTCACCGCCCGATATGCTGTTGGTGGTGGTGGATGTCATGGCAAGGTAGTCGGGGATGGACTTTGCATTGTCTATCACCGCACCGATGCCGCCTGCGGTGGAGATGCCGTACAGCAGGAGTATGAGGAGGGAGGTGGTCATGACTATGGACTGGATAAGGTCGGTGAAGCTCGCCGCCATGAATCCGCCGAGGGATGTGTAGGCGATTATGACCACGGCGCTCACCACCATCGCAAAATGGTATTCCCAGCCGAAGAGCTGATTGAACAGCTTTCCGCAGGCGGAAAATCCCGATGCGGTGTAGGGCACGAAGAATATCAGTATGATGACGGAGGACAGAGCCATGAGGACGTGCCTGTCATCACGGAAGCGGTTGGAGAAGAAGTCGGGTATGGTGATAGCGCCTATCTTCTGGGAATACACTCTCAGCCTCTTGGCGACGATCAGCCAGTTAAGGTATGTGCCTGCGGCAAGTCCAAGGGCAGTCCAGCCCACTTCGGCAGTGCCGCACAGATAGGCAAGTCCGGGAAGTCCCATCAGCAGATAGCTTGACATATCCGATGCCTCAGCACTCATGGCGGATACGATCGGCCCCAGCTTGCGTCCTCCCAGATAGAAGTCGCCTACATTGACGTTTTTCTTTGAAAAGATCGCACCGATGATGACCATAACGGACATATACACCAGTATGGTTATCATTATGGCGATGACCGAGCCTGATAATGACATATTATTACCCCTTTCTTGATGGATGATGCCGTCGGTTATGATCCCGCTCACGGTATCACCCCCTATTATAGCATAAAACCGGAGAATAATCAATAGATATGATAAAAAATATGAATGGCAGGTGTAAGAGTCCCCTGATGGGGTGCTGGCACCGCCTGCTTATAGCATATAATAGGAGAAAAATCAATGGATACGGATAAAAAATTAAATCTGCATAAGTGCAGCTGAATCCAACTTGGGTGCAGGCTGTGCTTGCCTGCCGAGCCGTATTGAGTATGTCCGATGCAAATAAATGAACGAATCGGGTGTGGGCACCGCCCACAAAAAATCCTGTCCCCCAAACGGGAGACAGGACATGGTGAGCCATTGGGGATTTGAACCCCAGACCCCCTGATTAAAAGTCAGATGCTCTGCCGACTGAGCTAATGGCTCACTCACCAAATACCAAAGTATTATACCATATTATTTATTTCTTGTCAAGTCCATCCAAAATAATTTATCATCCGTTCATTATTTGTTCATCTTATGTTACAGCCGCAGTAAAGCTGAAAAGCAATTTTTTTCGGGAAATTTCCCAATCCCCTTGAAAAATCTGTCGGGATGTGCTACAATAAATATATATGTCCTATCCGTCAGCAGATGACGGCACCCTTGAATTATTCCGCTGGAGGGTCCATATGAATTCGTTTGTCAGTGTAAAAGTTACCATCGCAGGCAGGGACTACGACCTGCGCACCGATGATACGTCAGAATATCTTCTCGAAACTGCCGCAGACCTTGACGGCAGGATAACGAGCCTGCTGAAGGAAAATCCCTCCTTCGGCATACAGAATGCGGCTGTCATAGCCGCACTGACCGCCCTTGATGACGCACGCAAGGCCAATGAGGCGATAGACAATATCAGAGGTCAGATAAAGGCTTATGTGGCGGATGCCGCTAAGACCAGAGCCGCCAAGGACAAGCTCAATGAGCGCATACAGGCGCTTGAGGCGACGGTCGAGCTCCTTGACAAGGTGAACAAGCAGCTTGAAAAGGAGAATAGGGAACTCAAGAAGACACGTTCCCCCTTTGAGGGCGAGCAGCTCACCATGAATGCCGGGGATGCCCCCGAGACTGCATCCGAGCCGTCGGATGAGCCGTCGGACAAGGAGACGGCTGTCCCCGATGCCGTCGGGGATGAGATCCCCGATGAGGTGACGGCCACTGACACGGCGGTTTCTTCCGGGGAGGACGAAGCCGGGGCTGAGGCGGCAGAGGCAAAGACTGCCGAGGATGTGGGGATAGATGTTAAGGATGACGGCATCCCCAGACGAAAGAGAAAGAGAAAGCGCTGATAATGGAGATACTTGCACCTGCAGGGAGCATGGAGTCCCTTACAGCCGCTGTCCGCTGCGGAGCGGATGCGGTATATATAGGCGGCAGCCGCTTTTCGGCAAGGGCGGCGGCCGCAAATTTTGACACCGTGCAGATGAGGGAGGCGGCAAGGCTCTGCCACCTTCACGGGGTAAAGCTCTACCGTGCCATGAATACGGTCATCACCGACCGTGAAGCCGATGAGTTCGCCGAAGAGGTGAGACTGTCGGCAGAGGCGGGGATAGACGGCATCATCATACAGGATATAGGGGCGGCGGCGATAGCCGCAAAGGTCTGTCCCGATATGCCTCTGCACGCTTCCACACAGATGACCATCCAGACGGCTAAGTCCGTCATTTTTGCGAATAAGCTGGGATTTGTCCGCACCGTGCCTGCAAGGGAGCTTGACCTTGCTGCGATCACCGAGATATGTGATACGGGCGTGGAAACGGAAGTGTTCGTCCACGGGGCACAGTGTATGTGCCTTTCGGGACAGTGCTACATGAGCGCCATGATAGGCTCACGCAGCGCCAACAGGGGAAGGTGCGCCCAGTGCTGCCGCCTTCCGTTCAGGACGGGGAAGGGGATGGAGCATCTGCTCTCCCTGAAGGATATGTCCCTGCTCCGTCATGTTGATGAGCTTGCCGCCGCTGGAGCGGCATCATTCAAGATAGAGGGGCGAATGAAGCGCCCCGAATATGTGGCGGCGGCGGTGACTGCTTTCCGAAATGCCGCCGATCATCGGGGGGACAGGGAGAAGGATATTCAGATCCTTCAGTCGGTCTTCTCACGGTCGGGGTTCACCGACGGCTACCTTACGGGAAAGACGGGGCGTGAAATGTTCGGCTTTCGCACCTATGAGGACGTGAAGGCGGCGGAGAGCATCCTTCCATCCATCCGTGAAAGCTACCGCAGGGAGCGCAAGGAATACTCCGCCGACATAAGCGTGACCGTCCGTGAGGGCGAGCCTGTAAAGGCAGAGTTCACAGCCGGCGGCATCACTGCCTGTGTGACGGGGAAAACTCCCGAGAGAGCCGTCAGCCGTGCCGTTTCCCATGGGGATATAGAGAAGGCCTTCGCCAAGCTCGGCGACACGGTCTATACTGTCGGGGAGATCATATCGGATATAGACGAGGGGCTTGCCGTCAGTGCCGCAGAATTCAACGCCATAAGGCGTGAAGCCTGCGAGATGGCGGACAGCCTTATCATCGGGAAGAATACGCCTCGATATGAGGTGACGGAGGATATGCCCGAAGTATACGACAGGCAGCGGAGCCGAGAGGTGTCCGTCAGGCTGCGCATAGACCGCCGCAGCCAGCTTTCCCTTGACTGTGCGGATATGCTGATAGTGCCGCACGAGATGCTTCTTGAGGGAGGGTTCGTACACGGTGCGGCAGTCTCCCTCCCTGCAATAGTTACCGATGAGAAGCGGCTCACAGCCGATGTGGAGCGGCTCGTGGACAAGGGCTACCGTGACTTCTATGCGGACAACTTCACTCACCTCGGGGTGCTTGACGGCTTTGACGTGCGCATCCACGGAGGGAGCGGACTTAATATCACAAATTCCTATGCCCTTGCGGCATTTCGTGACATCCTCACCGATGTCACCGTTTCCTTTGAGCTTACGGCGGCGCAGGCGGCGGCTCTGAAGTCGCCTGTTCCCGTAGGTGTCGTGGTCTACGGCAGGCTGCCGCTGATGACGGTGAGAAACGTGCCGTCTGCGGACAGCCTCACCGACCGCACGGGGAGGGTATTCCCCATAGAACGGCATAAGGACTATGCCGTGATACGAAACTGTGACATCCTTGATGTGATGAGCATGACCGACAGGTTCAATGCGGACTTTGCGGAGATACTTCCCTGTGACGATCCCGAAGGGGTGATTTCCCGCTTCCGAAGCCGCATCTCACAGAGCGGCAGGGGATTTACCAACGGTCTGTACAAGCGTGGGATTATATGACCGCAGGCTCATAAGCGGGAAAAGCACTCTTTTATCGGGGGCGATAGTATAAAGAAACCGGTCATCACTGCCGCAGATGTACTGCGCTTTATCGTGCTGCTGGTGATAACGCTGCTGTTTGCGGCGGCGGGGATCATGCGCCTGATGCGGCTTCAGCTGGTTGACGGCAGCACATATTATGAACAGTCCATATCCACCACCTCATCAGAACAGGTCATCATCCCTCCGAGAGGACAGATAATGGACAGCGACGGGGAGTTCCTCGTCAGCAACAAGCTGGGCTTCAACTGCGTGGTGGAGAAGGCTTTCTTCCCTGCCGACAACGAGAATGCGAACAGGGTAGTCCTTGCCGCCGCCCAGATACTCGAAGAGGACGGCCACGGCTGGGAGGATGCCCTGCCCATGTCTATGGGTGCGCCCTTTGAGCTGATAGGCTCGGACAACGAGATCGAAAGGCTCCGCAAGACTACGGGGGTGCAGTCCTATGCCACCGCAAAGGAGATAATGATCGCCCTTGAGAGGATGTATCAGATCTCTCCCGAGCTGTCCGCAGACGACAGGCGCATCATAGCAGGCATCCGCTATACCATGACTATCCGTGACTTTTCCGTGGCAAACCGCTTCACTCTTGCCACCGACCTTTCCATGCAGACAGTGGTGAAGCTGAAGGAGCGCTCCCCCGAACTTGACGGCGTGGATGTGACGGAAGAGGCTGTAAGGGTCAATAATGTGGGGGATGTGGTCCCTCACCTGATAGGGACGGTGGGGGCTATCTCCGCCGAGGAATACGATGAACTGAAGGACAGCGGCTATATGCTTTCGGACACCCTCGGGAAGAGCGGTGTGGAGAAGGCTATGGAAGATACCCTGAAGGGCAGGAAGGGCGTGCGCACCTTTGAGATAATGTCGGGTCAGGTGGTGAGCGACACCACCACGGAAGAGGCTGTCCCCGGATGCAGCATCAAGCTCACCGTTGACAGCGGCTATCAGCGCCGTGTGCAGACCATCCTTGAGAACCATATCCGATGGCTCAATTCCCAGACTTCATCCGAGGCAAAGGGCAAGGGTGCGGATGCGGGAGCAATAGTCGTCCTTGACGTGAAGACGGGGGCGCTCCTTGCGGCTGCCACCTATCCCACCTATGACATAAATGACTATATAAATGATTACAGTTCGGTGGCGGGCAGATCCAATTCACCCCTCACCAACCGTGCCACTTCGGGCAGATACCGCCCCGGTTCCACCTTCAAGACCGTCACCGCCACCGCCGCTCTCAATGAGGGGATAATAG
>JAFUHM010000030.1 GCA_017468865.1 Oscillospiraceae bacterium
CCTACAGTAGTAGTTCCTGTTCCTCTGCCAGTACCCTGTCCGGGATCACTCGTGCCGCTGCCCTGTCCGGGATCACTCGTGCCGCTTCCCTGCCCGGGATCACTCGTACCGCCGCCGCTCGAAGGATTAGTCGTACCACCGCTCGAAGGATTAGTCGTGCCGCCCGAAGAAGGTGTAGTCGGAGTAGTTGTGGGATTAGACCCGCCTGTCGAAGTCGACGAAGAACCGTCACTTCTTCCCTTGCCGGATGAGCTGTGTACATTCACCTCATAAGGTGTAAGGCAGCCCGAACCTACAGGAGTAAGGCTGGGGTCTGTGGAAAGATCCTCTGCATTGCCGAGATACACGAAATACAGTGATCCGCCCGTAGTGAAGCTTGCATTCACCGTGCCGTAGCCGGGCTGAGGATTGGAGCCGATGGAACCCGATCCGCTTATAGTCTTGGAAACAGCCTTAAATGTGTATTTATTGCTTCCAACGCTGTAGTTGCGAAGCTCAAACGTGAACCTTACGGGATTAGACGTAGTCATGGAAGACTTGCCTGTTCCTGAGTTGTTGTAGTAGTATTCACTGCCAACCTCGATCTCGAGTGCGTGAGTGTTGTCGTTGAGTCCGCATGACATCCGATATAGTCCGGGACCGTAATACCCTTCACCGAACACAACATACTGCTCCGAATCATCGTTCAGAGATCCTGAGGTCGTATTCATGCTGAAATCAAGGTCATTCGTCTTCTCTACATACTTGGTAGGGCTTCCGGAAGCTGCCAGAGGCTGTGTCTTTGATGCGATAAGTCTTCCCTTGTAACCGCGATTGGAATAGAAGAATCCGTTATCACTGTCAAACTTCAGCACATGGACCTGACCTTCATTCTCGGCATTTTGGGCTATTACACCCGTAGTATTGGACGGACCGTATGCAAAGAAAGCATCTATCGCATCCTCAGCCGAATCGACCGGCAGATTGCTTGTCGAGCCGCTGGCCGATGTAACAGGCACCACAGCTCCCTCCTCGATTATGAGGAGGTTGCTTGCATAGCGGACGTTCTCACCGATGTAGGTGGCAATGGTCTCTTCCACCGTGCGCTGTTCGTTGAGCACCTTCGTGCTTGTCGCAGTGTCCTGCATGGGAGCGACCATGTTCATTATGCCTGCCATGATAATGCCGATGATGGCGATAACCACGACAAGTTCTATCAGCGTAAAGCCGTTCAGTCGTTTAGCTTTCATCATGATCCCTCCTTATCTGTGGAAATAGATGTAACGGGTATCCGTACCCCTTGAGGTATCAGCAATATCCTTGTCCTGAACGTTCTTATACTCATAGGCGTTCGTAGCATATACATTGACATTGATCTTGTATGTGCCGCCGCCCGTCACACCGCTTGTGGAGTAGGAATCCGTACCTGTCTTCTTCGCCTTCTGTATGGTAAAGGTACGTCCCTCACTGGATGAATAGGTGTCACCTGTGATCTTAGTGCCCGTGAGTATCTTTGCATAGGTCTCATCGTCATCGTTCTTGCTCTCGGCATTCGCCATCTGCTCAGCCACGCTCAGATAACGGGTATTGTTCTTCTTGGTCATCTTCATCAGCTGGGTATAGCCCTGCACAAGAAGGAGTGACGACACACCAAGGATGAGAAGTGCAACAAGGCACTCGATAAGTGTAAATCCCTTAACTTTCCTCATATCGATCACTCTCCTCTCATGTAGTATACATCAGCCCACTTGAACACAACGTCACCGGGAACGGATGTATCGGTATTTCTGCTGACAAATGCGATACCGACATTCTGCGAAGAATACGTTCCTACGACAGCAGAGCCTACCAAGAATATCCTTCCTCTGGAAACGATCGCTGAACCGTCATTGTAGTTGGTAGAGGTACCATAACCGCCGTTGAGGTTGGTGTCCACCTGTACGCTTGCAGCAGGTGCATAGAGATATCCGTAGATGAGATCCTTTGTACCGCCGCCTTCGTGGAATTTGACTGTTGATCCCGCAGCTACGAAATAATCTATCTCGGGTGTGGGAGTCAGGTTGCCGGCATTCTTTACATTGATCGTGGGAGTACCGCCGCTGATGATCTCATTATGAGTATTCTCATAGATTATCCTGAGACCGTTTCCGCTTGAACCCATATCATAGTTGCCGTAGGGGAACATGAAATACACATGACCGCTGCCTGTAACATTTACAGTACCCTGATATGTGCTTCCGGGGACCATCTGTACCTTTACGTCGCCGCTGCTTGTATCGATGGTAAAGTTGGAAGCTGAACCGGGCCAGATATAGTTGCCTGCTGTCAGTGTAGCACCGCTTGTGATCGTAGAGCCGCTGAGATGGCAGTCATTGTCAATAGCGCCCTGTGCAGCTGCCTTGGACTCTGCGGATACTATCGATCCGGTCAGAGTGGAAGGATTGCCTGTAAGATCGCCATTGTAACCTGCATCGGGAGTAGCATCTACGAATGCGGACACATCATAGTAATTGCCGTATCTTGACTGAGGAGTATCCACCTCATAGGAATTGCCGTCAGGCATGGTGAACATTTTCTTCTTCTTGTCAGTCAAGGTGTAGTCGGCAGGATCGTGATAATCCATCTTGACAGGCTTGGAAGTATCCACTGCATAAGTGACATTGGGAGCGACAACAGAGCAGTTGAATGTAACATCAGCCGCATCAAGCACCGCATCATTTGCGGGATCGAATCCGTACTGCGTCAGATATGCTTCTCTTGCTGTCAGGTATGAAAGATACTTGGTATCATATGCATTTGAATAAGTAGTATTAAGCGAACCCCTCATGCCGGGAAGGATCACATACTGTGCAACAGTAATAGTCGAATGGTCGCTGACTGCATTGCCGTTGTAATTAACAGTCCATGTCGTTCCATCCCATGAGCACGAACCATATGCATTAGAAACGGTTCCAGACCACGGATCTATCTGTCCCAAAGCGAGAGTATTTGTCCATACGCCACTGGTAGTACAGTTATTGTTATTCTTCAGGCAGTAAACATTGGCAAAAACCTTGCCCATCTTACCGTCCGAACCGTTGTTGGGCTGTTCAAACTTGTTAACGATCCAAGCCAAGTCAAATCCGTTAAGATTATTGCCGAGCTTATTCTGACTTCCGTCGATCTTTCCTCCGATATAAATGAATGAGTTGGGACCGACAGTCTTGAGCTTCAGATCATTTCTGGGGATAAAGTTGCCAAGAACTACCCAGCTGTCACCGTTTCCGAGTGTAAGAGCACTGGAAAGGGACGAAGTTGTCTCCAGATGACCGGCAGTCCAGATAGAACCGGATGCACCGCCCGCATCAAAGCCTATCGTACCGTTGGGGTCGAGTGATGACATACCGCCGTCAACAGAGAACTGTGAAGACGAAAGTCCTATGCCGCCAAGTGAAGTAAGAGCGTTATCATCGGAAGGAGTAGGCTCATACTTTGTCTTGTAAACGATAGATGTGGTCGTAGGCTGACCGTCAAAGTATACGGTAGCAGTTACCTTTACCTTAACATAGTCCTTAGGACGTACACCGCCGTCGAACATGGTCTTGAAGTCCACATTGTCGGCAGGCTCGATGTGATAGTTTCTTTCAAGCATCTGCACCTTGATGACCGCATCGGGATAATTAGCAGGCTTGCCTGCGAGATCCTGTATCTGTGTCGCAGTATCCACTACCTTACCGAAGCTGTCACCGCTCACAGAATCGCCGTAGCTTGAAAATGTGCCCGAAGGAATGATATAATAAGTCACATCGGAATCAGCAGCCGAAGTCTCAGCCTTGAACTGATCGTAGAACCCGTTGAAGGACGCATAGTCCTGAGGATCGGGAGTAGCAGGGCTGTAACTGCCGTAATTGGTATTATTGTGCTTGAATGAATCCTGATTGGGGTTAGCCGCATCAATGATGACAGCTCTCCAGTAATCGTAATGGATATCGGGGTCGGTAGACATCTTCAGCTGATTTCTTACCGTCTCCAGCTGCTTTGAGTAGGGATCGCTCGCACTTGCACCCGCACATCCGTGGCCGGGATTAAGAAGCGTATCCTTGTCAACAGCATCCTTGTTAAGGATTCGAGCCACCAGCATAGCCTTTGCCCAGTCAGGGAAATCGCTGTCATTGACAGGCTCTCTCTGGAAACCGGTGTCAGTGGACATATCAACGCCGAGCTGATACAGATCGAGTTCGAGAGCACGTCCCTGCTTGGCTACATTGTTCTTGAGCACAGCAGAGCCGCTCGACTTGTCAATGTAATACCAGCGCTTACCGGAACCGCCGCCGATGCTCGACGCATTCTTGTTGTCCTTCAACAAGCTGCCGATGTATGTATCAAGGACGGATCTTGCGGTGTAGTACGCCTGTGATTCCATGTACTGGTTCATGACACGATTGTTAGCCGAATAAACGACCGCTATCGTACCTGCCAGCAGGAATATCAGCACGAACATGACCGTCAGGACCATAATGAGCAGGGCGCCCTTGACCTTCTTCGGCTGTTTTGCCTTTGATTTAGTCATAGCTAAACCATCCTTTCATAAAGTTTTTACTTGCGCTGCACCGCAATTAAAACTTTCGCATATGTGCATTGCTTCCGGCACGCACATATGCAGACCGTCACACCGCATCGTCAGCCAACAGACTCCGCAGCACGGTCAATATATGAGCATTACCCGGAAAGGCTTCCGGCATTTCCGGGTACGTCATACATGGGATCATTCCACAGCTTCTTCAGCTGCAGGCTCAGGCACTTCTGCCTTGATCTTGTCCACATCTTCCTTCTTCATGTACTCAAGTTCGTAAACCGTGATCACAGCCTCGCCCTCGATGTACATCTCTTCACCGTTGGCAGGAGTGCCGTCGGGATTTGTCTCTTCGGTGGCAGTGAGTGCCTCAAGGTCGGTGTAGTGAGCGCTGATGGTATCAAGATAGATGGTCTTCTCATCGTTTGCGATCCTGTCTATCAGATCATATACACCCTGCCAGTTCTCGAGCTCGGTGCGGTAGCCCACGGTGAGCTGGGAAACAGCAACCTTCTTGGATGCAGGAGGAGCAGGCCAGTTGTTCTCATAAGCATAGTAGAAGTAATCGGGGAGCTGATGAGCGATGTCGGAGTAAGCCTTGAGGTCGTATACGGCAGTCTGTGTCTGTATAACATAGTGTTCAAGGTCTGCGCCCTGTACATCGGCGGTAGCTATGGAAGTTACCTCGATGCCGGTAGCATCAGCCTCGGACTCGCCCTCAAAGAGATCCATGAGGTACATATCCATCTGATAGCTTTCCTGATACTCATCTTCGGAGAGGAACCTGTCCTGAAGTCCTACCACCGCATCAACATCATCGTTGAGCTGCTGCTTGAGTGTGGGGAGCTGATTGATCCTTTCCTCGACCGACTTTCTCTCATTCTCCTTCTCGGTAAGTCTTGCCGCAGTTTCCTGAGCCTCTGTGTACTTGGGTCTGATAACGAGCACTGCGCCCACAACGAGAATAATGAGCACGATACCGACGATGAAGATTATCCTGTCACGTCTGCTGAGTTTCATGGACATTATTCATCACCGCCTTCCTGGATCTCATTCGCCGGCATACTGAACGTAACATCGAATTCGTAGAACTTGGGAACATCCACGGGAAGTACTCCCTCGATGGCCTGTTCCACATCGGAATCGCTCAGTTCAAAGCCTTCGTAAATGATATTGTCGAACTTGCCCAGATCGTAGAGAGCCTTCACAGCCCTGTCAGGCGACCTGTTGTCCATTGAGATAACGTGTACCGTGAACTCGCCGTCGGAGAAGGTAAGCTCACCGCAGGTGCAGTCATAGTCGGTATCTGCCGACAGGGGCTGACCCGTCTCCCAGTTCTTGCCCTCAAGAGTCTCATAAACTTCGATGAGTCCTGCCTGAGTCAGCTTGGGCTTGCTGTCGTAGTTGTTCGTAGCCTGCTGAACGTCGCCCTTGAATCTGCCGACATTCTGGATAGCAAGCTCGGTCTGGTCAACTTCCTGGAGCTGCTGCTGAGTCTCGGGGGAGTTTATCCACTGATCGTGCTCAGCGATCTTGTCCTTGTCGGAAGTGATCTGGTTGTTGAAGAACAGGTAAACTGCTCCGACAACAGCAGCGGAGAGAAGTGCTGCACCGCCCACCTGAACGAAGAAGCTTCCGCCCGCATCAGTCTTACCTGCGGAGGCATCTGTCTCCAGAAGGTTGATACGGTCTGTGTCCTTGTTCGAGCGGAACATGGCACCGATAGCGTTCGCATAAGCCTGGAACTCGATGTTCTCGTAGCCGCCTATGTTGTTGGGCACGCCCAGCAGAGACGTGGTGATGTCCATGCTCTCCAGAGCGGAGGTAAGTCTGATATAGTCGGTGGTGTCACCGTAGAACGTAACGTTCTGGATTGGGTTCTCCGGGCTGCGGGACTTGTGGAACTGGATCATACGGTTGATGTTCTCGTTCACAGCCTCGTATACATAGTCCTCGGAGTTATCGTAGTCGATAGCGTCGATGGACGCAAATCTTGCGAATGAGAGCTGACCGTTCTCATACAGGTTTATGGACACGAATGTGGGGTCCACCTGAACGGCGAGCATAGGCATCTTCGCAAGGTTTCTCCTGTCGGAGAGGATGATCCTGGAGATCGCATTACAGGTAACAGTAACGGACTTCAGGGAGATGGACAGCATCTGGAACACCTTGCGGAACGCATCAACGACCTCGAAGGGGCACGCAGTAGCAAGGATCTTGAGAGCGGTGTTGCCCTCCTGCTGAGTCTCACCTGCGATGGAGTATGCAATGGAGTAATCCTCACCGGTACCCATCGTATGCTGCATCTGGTTAGTGACCATCGTGAGCAGGGCAGTGGAAGTCTTGGCCTTGGGTATAGCCATTTCCTTGAACATAACGAGGTTGGATGACAGCGTTACAACTGCTTCCTTGTCGTCCATTCTTCTCGCCTTGAGCTCATCATTGATGATGGTAGCCATCTTGGGAATATCTTTGATATGACCGTTGACGATCAGACCTTCCGTAAGATCAATGGTGGATGCAGACGAAACTCTTATCTTTCCTCTTGTCTCCTGACCACGAACGATACGGATATGTCTGTCGGTAATATCAAATGAAAGCATTCTCGTCACCTCAAATTCTATTTATTTCTTTACATTTTCACACCGCCCCGTGCGGACTTTGCCGCGCGAAGCGAAATATACAAGATCAGGCAATGTTCTCCATGGAGTTGTAGATCGCGGGAAGGATACCTGCGATAACCGTACCGATAGCAGCACCCATAAATATGATCATGACAGGTTCGATGAGGCTGACAAGACGTGTGATAGCTTCATCGGACTCTTCCTGATAGAAGGCTGCGGACTTGGTAAGGATGGTATCGAGCGCACCGGACTCCTCGCCAACGTAGATGATGGAAACGAACATCGACTCAAATATGTTGGTTCTCTGTATGGAAGTCGAAAGTGCTTCACCCTGCTTTACTTCATCTATGACAGTCTCAAACTTCTTTGTGATGTACAGATTGTTGAGTATAGCGGAGGATTTCGCAAGGCACTCTACCATGGGGATACCCGAAGAATAGAGAGATGCGAGAGTGGAACCGAAGCGGGCTGTGTAAACCTTTACAACAAGAGGGCCTACCGGCTTTATCTTGATGATGGCCTGGTCGAACTTGTAGCGGATGTCGGGCACCTTGAGGGCATATCTTATGCCGAATATGAGTGCCAGGACGATGCCGAGGATGAGCCACCAGTATTTCTTGAATCCGTCGGAGAAAGCGAACAGCGCACCGGTAAGGCCGTGCATATCCTCTTCCGTGAGCAGATCCTTGAACGTAGGCATGATGAATGTGAACATGATGATGACGATAGCCACGCAGAGTACGCAGAGTATGATAGGATACATCATAGCACTCTTTACCTTGTTGGTGAGCTTCGCATCGTTGGTGTACTGATACTCCATCTTCTGCATTACCATATCCAGGTTACCGGATGCCTCGCCTGCTTCGACCATCGAGATGAAGAAGTTGGGGAACGCACCGTCCTGCGATTTGATCGCATCCGAGAAAGAAGTACCCTTCTGTACATCTTCGTAGATCTCTCGGTAGATCTGTTTGTTGGCTTCCTTCTGCTGTTCCTTCTGCATGATGTCGAGCGTCTTTACAAGAGTAAGACCCGATGTCATCATGGCAGACATCTGACGGCAGTCATAAGCCAGTTCTTTGGTAGTGAACTTGTGCAGACTTTTCTTATCATTTCCCTTGGCTTCACGATAGTCCGAACAGAACAGACCTTTTTCGTGGATCTTGTCAAGGAAGTCATTCACGTCTTCGGCGTTCATTCGCTGGTTCTTGACAGTATTGCCCTGAACGTCGGTAGCCGTATAGATAAAAGTCTTCATTAACTGACACCTCCGAATACCTTTCCTTATTTATTATAACAGAGGCGGTCATACGCACGCACTCTATATAATATTATAACAAATGATGAACTATTTAGCAATATGGGATTTTAAACAAATTGTAACTAAATTTTATGTGTTTTTCTACAAAAAACGAATATTTTGTTTCCCACCCTGCATTAACGCTTGATCTGCGGGTTGTAACTTTTGACGGCAGCTTCACGCCGGCGGAACATCCCCCGCCGAAGAACGGCGTTTGCGCTTGTGATAGCTGCCAAAGTCAAATCCCGTCACATCGCATATCTTCTCCAGCATATCCGTGCTCATCTTCACGAGCCTCGCCACCGTCTCCCCGTCTATCTCAAGAGGGATGTCGGCAGGATACCTCGTTTCGATGTAGTACCTGTTGAGGACGGCGGATTCATCTATCCAGTCGATGAAGCTGTCATCCATCATCGCCGCCTGCTTGCACAGCCATGTCAGGTTGTGTCCGTCCAGCAGATGACGGCTCTTGTAGAGAAGATACCCCTTGAGCGCCTTCTCTATGCACTGCTGACAGTGGAACGCCGCACAGCAGTACAGCCTCCTGTCCTGCGAAAGTGCCTCCGCCGCCATCTTGTCCAGACAGGCATGGTATATCCAGTCGTAATATCGCTTGCTGTCGCCCTTGCGGCTACTCCTTGACATAGAGCTTCTCACCGCCGTTCTCCACCCTGTACGCAAAGGTGTTGTCCTCCTCTGCGTAGTCGTTCCAGTCGGAAATATTGTACACTATGAAATCCACAGGGATCGGTGTATCGGTCTTCACCAGCAGAGTGCGCTCCGTCCCGTCGGATGACACATCATCACCCACCACCACGCACAGCTTCATTGAGGTCACCTCGCCGCTGTTGTTATGCTTGGAGGATACCATATATATATAGTACGGGTCACACAGTGAACGGATCTCATCCGTCAGTCTCAAAACAAGGTCATCCATGGGAGCCACCCCCTGTCTCGTTCGCCTTAATTCTTACAGGCATCGCATCTGCACGCAATACCCTACTATGATATTATATCACATATTAATACTTTTGTCAATAGAATGAAAAAAAATAAACTGTGATTTGTGCAAAAATCACAGTTTATTTTGATGGTATTTATCAGCCCGTCAGTCACTGAACCAGTACAGTCCCGGATCGTAGAATCCGTCATCGGGAGGGCTTTCGGGTTCATCGTAAGCCTCTCTGGGGATGTACTGGGGTTCATCCTCCGTCTCCACGCTGAATTCAGGCTCCTCATAGACATACACCGACTCAGTCTCGGATACTTCCGTCACAGGTGACTCCGTGGTCTCCTCGGGGATATCCTCCTCATATTCGGTCTCGGTCTCAGCCTCGGTCTCCTCCTCGGTATAGGTATACCCAGTGAACACCTCGGTCGCCTGCGAAGTTTCCTCTGCCGCCTCGGACTCGGGCGCAGTCTGCGTATCGGACAGCACCGCCGCAGGATCGGCTGTGGCAGGGAGTGCCTCTATCTCCTGTTCATCGTAGTATGCCCTGATGATGTCCTTCACCATGAACTTTGAATACTCACCATGCTCCACAAATCCCGAAAATGCGATCTCGGGATCGTCCGCAGGATAGAAACCGATGAAGGCAGATGAGGTATCGTACTTTGAACGCATCTGGGGCGTACCCGTCTTTATGGCAGCCTTCTTCGGAAGGTCGGTCAGCAGATAGTTCCCCGTGTAATAGTCCCTGTTCTTCGGATATCCCTGATACTGGTCGTAAGCCGCCGCTTCCTTCATCCCTTCGGTGACGGAGTAGAAGGTGTAGCCCGTCTTGTCCGTGATCTGCGCCGCCACCGAAGGTTCTGTGGAGGATATGAGCTCGGTGCAGTTGTAGTCGTACACACTGTCCACCATATACGTCTCATAGCGCACGCCCTTGTTGGCTATCATCATCGCCTGCGCCGCCATCTGCAAAGGGGTAACGTAGGTATCGGACTGACCTATGGCAGCCTGTATGACATTGCCCGCCTGCCACGTCATGCCGTTCTCGGCGAAGGATTCGGGGGTAGCCACATAGCCCGCCTTCACATCACGGCCTATCTCCAGCCCCATTTCCTCGCCCAGCCCGTAAAGGGCTGCATACTCCGCAAGGGTATCTATCCCCATGACACGTCCCACATCATAGAAGAAGACGTTGCAGGACTCACGCAGGGCGGAGACTACATTCAGCCTGCCGTGGACTCCCGTACATTCGGGATAGGGCTTCCAGTCCTCCCAGTAGTCATAGTATCCCCGACAGTCCACCGTAAGGGAGGGGC
>JAFUHM010000031.1 GCA_017468865.1 Oscillospiraceae bacterium
ATATATGCGTGTAGGTGTCAGGAGTGCATCTCCCAGCGTAGTGCCGAGGTCTGCCTGATAACGCTTGAGGTTCTGCTCATTTATGGAGAATACCTTTCTGACCAGAGAGAATCCGTTGGAGTGAACTCCCGACGACTTTATTGCGATAAGCACATCACCGGGCTTCTGTGAAGAAGGATCGAGTATCTTCTCCTTGTCCACCACGCCCACGGAGAATCCCGCAAGGTCGTATTCCTCCTCGGGCATGAGCCCCGGATGCTCGGCAGTCTCACCGCCGATAAGTGCGCATCCCGCACGAACGCATCCCTCTGCTACGCCCGACACGATAGCCGCTATCTTCTCGGGGTAGTTCTTGCCGCAGGCGATGTAGTCCAGGAAGAAAAGGGGCTTTGCGCCGCAGCAGATTATATCGTTGACACACATGGCAACGCAGTCTATGCCCACAGTGTCATGTCTGTCCATGAGGAAGGCAAGCTTGATCTTGGTGCCTACGCCGTCCGTGCCCGACACCAGCACAGGCTCCTTCATTCCTGCTATACCAGGGGAGAAAAGCCCGCCGAAGCCGCCTATGCCCGACATAACGCCGGGTACATTGGTGCGTGCCACATGAGCCTTCATAAGTTCTACCGACTTGTATCCTGCGGTCACATCAACGCCTGCTTCTTTATAACTATCCGAATAACTTTTCATTTTTTTACTCCTTGCGATGATAAGCCTGCGGCCATTATCGTATGTATTGTATTGGTGAGGGGCAGGTGCATGGGGACACCCTGTGTCCCCTCTTACTTTCCGCTCCAGCAGTAGGTGCAGAGCTTCTCCTCCGGGATGCCCACTGCCTTTACGGTGCCTTCGAGAGACTGGAATTCAAGGCTCGTGAGTCTCAGTCTCTTGCATATCTCTTCACGCAGGAACCTGCCTCTCTCCGTGTTCCTGTCGGCATAGTCCGCAATATACTTTGCTCCTTCTTCGCCCTCATGCTCGAATATTATCTTTCTTGCGATAAGATCCATCTCCGAGTTGGAGCGTGAGAAGTTGAGGTACTTGCATCCGTACATTATCGGGGGACAGGCGCTTCTCATATGTACTTCCTTTGCGCCGTTCTCGTAAAGGAACTCCACCGTCTCACGCATCTGCGTGCCTCTTACGATACTGTCATCGACAAAGAGCAGACGCTTCCCCTCGATCAGCTCATGTACGGGGATGAGCTTCATCTTTGCCACCTGATTGCGCATCTTCTGGTTCTGCGGCATGAAGGAGCGGGGCCATGTGGGAGTATACTTGATGAACGGGCGTGCAAAGGGGATGTGGCTGCCGTTTGCGTAACCTATGGCGTGAGGCGTGCCGGAATCGGGGATGCCGCACACATAGTCCACATCCGGGAGGGTTCCGTTCTCCATCTCCATCTGAGCCATGATCTCACCGTTTCGTGTGCGCATGGTCTCAACGGTCACGCCCTCGTAAACGGAATTGGGATAGCCGTAGTATGTCCACAGGAACGTGCATATCTGCATATCCGTGTAGCCTTCGCTCAGCACTTCGCATCCCGAAGGGGTCAGCTTCACTATCTCACCGGGGAGCAGTTCCCTGTAAGTCTCATACCCCAGCTTCTGGAAGGCGAAGGACTCAAAGGAACAGCACCAGCCGTCATATCTGCGCCCTATCACGATAGGGAGCCTGCCGTCCTTGTCTCTTGCGCAGATTATGCCGCTGTCTGTGAGTATCATCAGGGAGACAGTGCCCTTCACCTTCTCCTGCATATATCTGATGCCCTCGGCGAAGGTGTCCTTCTGTGCGATAAGTGCGCCCACAATGGTGCTCCAGTTGACCTTTCCCGAGCTCATGACTTCAAAGGACTGGAGATGATCGCCCATTATCTGATTGCGTATCTCATCGTCATTGTTGATGATGCCAACGGTGCAGACCGCATACACGCCCAGCTTCGAGCGCAGGAGGATGGGCTGGGGGTCCGTGTCGCTGATACAGCCTATGCAGAGGTTGCCCTCCATTCCCACCACATGATCTTCAAACTTGGTGCGGAAGGGGGAATTCTCTATGCTGTGTATCGCACGCTGAAATCCCTTTTCCTCGGAGTAGGCAACGACGCCGCCTCTCTTTGTGCCAAGGTGTGAATGGTAGTCCGTCCCGAAGAATACGTCATGTACGGCATCAGCTTTTGATGCCAGACCGAAAAATCCGCCCATAATATGCTCCTGTCAAACTTTAGAATTAGCCGAAGATCCTCTTCATCATTTCCTGGTAAGCCTCTTCAACACCGCCAAGATCTCTGCGGAAGCGGTCCTTGTCCAGCTTCTCGTGAGTGGTGCTGTCCCAGAAGCGGCAGGTATCGGGAGAGATCTCATCAGCAAGGATGATCTGTCCCTTGTAGCGGCCGAACTCTATCTTGAAGTCGATAAGGTCGATGTTGTGCTCCTTGAAGAACTTCTTCATGAAGTCGTTGACCTTGAATGCGTACTCTGCGATCTTGTCAAGCTCCTCACGGGTAGCAACGCCCAGAGCAAGCGCATAGTAGTCATTGATGAAGGGGTCGCCCAGATCATCGTTCTTGTAGGAATATTCAAGTATGGGAGTGAGGAACTCCTTGCCCTCGGGAACGCCCATCCTCTTAGAGAAGCTGCCTGCTGCCACGTTTCTCACGATGACTTCGAGCTGAACTATCTCCACCTTCTTCACCAGTGTCTCACGGTCGGAGAGCTCCTCGACAAAGTGGGTGGGAACGCCTTCCTTCTCGAGCAGGGAGAGGATGTAGTTGGTCATCTTGTTGTTGACAACGCCCTTGCCTCTGATAGTGCCCTTCTTCTCGCCGTTGAATGCGGTAGCATCGTCCTTGTAGTCAACGATAACGAGATCGGGATCGTTTGTTGCGAATACCTTCTTTGCCTTGCCCTCATAGAGCTGTGCGCCTTTGATTATGTTTTCCATTATGATTCCTCCTATATCTGAGCTAACTTATCCTGTAAAGCCTGTTCCTTGGCGGCTATGCCGTCCTCCATGGCCGCCTTCTCCGCTGCCAGCTTCTCAGCCAGCGCATCATCGGAAAGGGCGAGCATCTGTATGGCAAGCACAGCCGCATTCTTTGCGCCGTTGACCGCAACAGTCGCCACAGGCACTCCCGAAGGCATCTGTACAGTCGCAAGCAGGGCATCGAGCCCGTCAAACGATGATCTTATGGGTATCCCGATAACGGGAAGGGTGGTATTGCCCGCAAACACACCGGCAAGATGAGCCGCCATACCTGCCGCACAGATGATAACGCCGAAGCCGTTGTCCCTGGCAGACTTCGCAAAAGCCGCCGCCTTCTCCGGGGTGCGGTGAGCCGACATGATATGCCCCTCAAACGGAACGCCGTATCTTTTCAGTTCGGCGAACGCCGCTTTGACAACTTCATAGTCGCTGTCAGAACCCATGATAACTGCTACTTTCTTCAATGCATCAAGACCTTTCCGATGGAATGCTTAAAAGTAAAAAATGCGGTCTCTTAAAAAGCGCCGCAAACGTGTAGGTATAGGGAATAAACGTGTGCGCACACACGCATAGACATACGATGCTCACGATAATCGTACAAACGCGGGTCACGCATCACACTTAAAACCTCCCGTCCAAAATCACTTTCATTATAACATATGAAAAAGGAAATTTCAAGTCCTAAATAAAAATAATTGTGAATTTATAGTGAACGTCCAAGACGGGTTCGGCTGCGGACACCGTCCCCGGCAGCATACAGGGCATTGAATGAGCAAATTAATATAAATTTAACATTTCAAACACATTATAATCATCAAAAATCTATATATATAGATTATAATCATAATATACAGGATATGTCTCTCCGTCTATATGCGGAGGATGACATCTATCAGGGGAGGGAAGTCTATGCCCGACGGAAGCGAACGCATCGCATCCATGCGAAAGCAGGATCAGGAATATGTGAAGATGTTCAGGGCATGGTCCGCCTCAAAGGACAACCGATACGGGTTTTATCACGCATCCGTCGCATCGGAGAACGAGTACAGCGTCACCGACGGCTTCAAAGGGATGTACCCTGCCGCAGATGAAAGGGAAGTCCTTATCCGCACCACGAAGCTCGTAGCGCAGACGATGCTCCTGTTTACCGCCCTGAATCTGTTCGGCTCGTGCTTTTTCTCGGGAATACCACATTCGGTGGGCGGAATGAGGATATGCAGGGAAGGCTTCTTCATCGGAGAGGGCATCATGCCCACGGCGGCAAGCTACCTCTTCAACCTTGTCACAAGGCTCGTCCCCATCCTCTACCTTATCTTCAAGACGAACGCAGGCATCGGCATCATGGTGCCTCTCAAGATCTCGAACAAGCCTCTTTTCAGGCACGCTGTCTTCTTTGCATTCATCGCCTTCGGCGTGCTTTACCTGATACAGGATCTGGAGTACAGCCTTCTGGGCTGGGGGAAGCCCTGGAAAGACCTTCTCCTGCTCGACACCACGCAGAAAAGATATGCCGTGCTCATCCTGTACGGCGTGATGATACCCGTCTTCAGTGAGATAGTGCATCGGGGCGTGTTCCTCAGCATATTCAGGCAGTACGGCGACGGCTTTGCCATGATGATGTCAAGCGTGCTTGCGGCACTGGTGAGCAGTGAAGGGAACGTCCTGTTCACCTTCGCCTACTCCCTCATGCTGAGCTACTTCGTCCTGTCAACGGGCTCTGTCATCACATCCCTTGTCATGCGGCTCATCATCAGCAACAGCTACTTCGGCATCACGCTGTTCAGGCTCCTGCATCCCGACAGCTTCCCCATCGTATCCATGTCAGTCATCATCATATACATAGGAGTGGGGATGATTGCCACCATCCGATTTGTTGCCCGATACAGCAAGCGCATAAGTATGCCTATCTATAATCTTTATCTCACCGATTCGGACAAGGTGATGACCATGTTCACCTCGCCCTCCATCATCGTCTGGCTCACGCTGCACATCCTCTACATGATGGGGAAGACGTTCATATGAACAGTGACAGGACACACACCGCCGACCCTATGGAGAGGGCTCTCGCCCTTGCGGATGAAGCTGCCCGCATGGGCGAAGTACCCGTGGGTGCGGTCATCGTCAGGGACAGTGACGGCTCGGTAGTCGGCGAAGGATACAACCGCAGGGAGACAGACCGTGACCCTACCGCCCATGCGGAGATAGCCGCCATAAGGCAGGCGGCACAGATCCTCGGAGGGTGGCGGCTCTCCGGATGCACCATGTATGTGACCCTCGAACCCTGTCCCATGTGCAGAGGGGCGGCAGTGAACGCCCGCCTCGACAGGGTGATATACGGAGCCTCCGACACTTCGCAGGGGAGCTTTGAGGTCAGCTTTGACGGCGGATACATGGCAGACAGATGCAAAGAGACGATAAAGCTGTTTTTCAAAAGGAGAAGAAAAATGGGAAAGATCAGACTTGTAGAGGCAAAGACAGATGACCAGTTCAGACGAATAGCAGCAATAGCCGACGAGATCTGGCACGATTACTTCCCGCTTATCATCGGAGAGGATCAGACGGATTACATGGTCTACCTCTTCTGTTCCTTCGATGCCATGAAGGAAAAGGCGGCTACGGAAGACTACATCTACTACTTTATCAAGGCGGACGGAGAGGATGTGGGCTACACCGCCATCAGGACGGACGGCGACAGGCTGTTTCTCTCCAAGCTCTATCTGTACAAGGAGCACAGGGGCAGGAAGTATGCAAAGGAAGTCATGGAGATACTTTCGGCATATGCCCGTGAACACGGACTGCGTGCTGTCTGGCTCACGGTGAACAAGCACAACGACCTTGCCATCGCATCATATGAGGCAATGGGATTTGTCCGCATAGGAGAAGGGAAATCCTTCATCGGCAACGGCTTCTACATGGACGACTACTACTACGAACTCGACGTGACAAAGGCTGAATGAGATCAGGCTGCAAAGGGGAAAACTATGAGCACTGCATATGATGAATACATCAGGAACTTCTTCAACAACAGCTACCTTGCTGACGAGGCTACACTCAGACGTGTGCTGGAGACTGTGGGCATGACGGCTGCCGCCGCTGCCTGCACCGCATTTCTGTCGGACGTGGTACTAAAGAGCATCGTCAGCTCCCGACCCACAAAGATACTCGTGGAGAGCGGCATCCCTGCCGAACTCTACGCCATAGGAAAGAACGACATCCCCGGCGAGATCTATGTCAGCACAAAGAGGACACAGGCAGACTGGAAGCCCGTGCTCTTCTTTGCGGCGGTGTTCCTTGCCTGCAAGATGATACTGGAGAATCGTGAAAAGAACGTTCCCAACGTAAGGGGGACGGGCAGATGACCATAACCGACGTATACAAGTCCTTTTTCACGGGCAGATGCACCGCCAACGGCATCATCCGCAGGGGTGCGGCTGTCATCGTCACGTCCGTATATGATGAGGGCAGGATCTCCTACGAACTGCTGGTGAACTTCTTCCCCCATGAAAACGACAGGGATATGCGCATGACAAGCGACTGTGCGGCGGCAAAGACCATCTTTGCGGGGAAGGGCAGACGCTCAAAGAAGCGTGAGAAGATGATATTCGAGACTCTGCGTGAGGAGGCGGACAGCCTTGCGGCAGGGCTTGAAGGGCAGATATTCTGGGACAGCCCCATCACGGTTCCCGATACACAAGAAGAAGCTCGGTGACGTATCACCGAGCTTTTTGCGTCATGTGAGAGGTGCGCTCTCCCCTGTTCCCTTGTATTCAAGGCAGAGCATTGTTATGTCGTCGAACTGCTCGGCATCCCTGACAAAGGCGGAGACTGCGGAGCGGACATTGGTTATGGCCCGCTCTGGACGTGCGGCAGGGTTCATGTTGAGGGCGGTGAGCAGGCGCTGTGTGCCGAACATCTCGTTGGATGAGTTGGCGGCTTCCGGCACACCGTCGGTATAGACGAAGATCTTGTCACCGGGGCGCAGCATTATCTCGTATTCCCTGTACTTTACACCGTCCATGCCGCCTATGACAAGGCCGTGCTTATCCTTGTACAGCTCAAATCTCCCGTTCTCGCCCGTGACGGCAGGGTATTCGTGCCCTGCATTGGCGGCGGTGAGCCTTCCCGTGGAGATCTCCAGTATCCCCAGCCATACGGTGAGGAACATCTCCATCTCGTTCTTGCTGCATATTGCCTTGTTCGTCTCGTTGAGTATCTCTGCGGCTCTGCGTCCGAGCATGGCGCAGCTTCGCAGGATGACATTCGATATCATCATGAACAGGGAAGCGGGGACGCCCTTTCCCGATACATCGGCAATGGCGATGCACAGATGATCCTCGTCTATGAGGAAGAAGTCGTAGAAGTCGCCGCCCACATCCCTGGCAGGGTGCATCAGGGCATATATGTCGAATTCGCCCCTGTCGGGGTAGGGCGGGAAGTCGTGGGGCATCATGGACATCTGGATCTTGGCGGCAAGGGTCATCTCCGCCGCATTCTTCTCCCTTTCCACTGCCGTCCTTATCTCCTCCTCCGCACGGATGCGCCTGTCGTGCTCGGTGATGTCACGGATGACGGTGATATATCCCTGTATCTGATCTCCGCCGATCTCCTCATCGGTGCGTATCTCGTACATCCTGCCGTTTCGCTCTCTGGTGCCGTCGGTGAGGGCATTGGCAACAAAGCCCGTTATCCTGTCGGGATCGTCGCCGCCCAGAGTGGAGAATATCTTCTTGGCGGTGTCGTTTGCGTAGCGGAAGTAGTGGGAGCTGTCTGTGATGACTATGCCGTCCTGTGATGTCTCCACCGCCGCCTCCTTGATGAGGGGAAGGGTGGTCATCACGTCATATCGGTGTATGAGAAAGAGCATGAATACGTTGCTTATGATAAATGACACATGATCGGCAACGGCATTGGGCATTATCCCCAGCAGCCGCAGGAAAAGCGGCACCACGGACAGGAGCATGGATACCAGCAGCAGGCGCACTACTGCGGCTTTGCTCCCCTTCTTGCGGAAGATGCCTATGAGCAGGAAGATTATCATCGCCAGCAGAAGGATATTTGAATACCCTGCCACAAGGACGTAGTAGAGCCAATTTTCCTTGAGGTCGCTGATAAACAGCCCGCTATTGGCAGGATCGGGATATACGGCGGCGGATGAATAGAAATGGTCATGCAGATGTATGGTCATGTAGATGGTACACATGAAGGTGAGAAATGAGATAAGGGCATCCTTGACCGCCGTGGGTATCTTCACCTCGCACACATCCGCAAGCCCCATCACAAAGCCCGTATACGCAAGGCTCGTGCAGGTGTAGATGAGCTCCTGCATGAGGAGCACCACGGTTTCCTGATCGCTGTGCCGCTTGGTGAAGTTTGCGAACATATATACAAATATGCAGACCGATGCAAGTATGAACCACTTCTGCACCTCCGACGGACGGTGCTTCATTATTATAAGCGTAGATATGCCCGAAATGAACAGACCTACGGTAAGGATGGCTATCTCTGCCATGTGACCAACCCCATTGTGAAAATACGCACTGACGCAGTATTCAGCCGAAGCACTGCGTTTGCTGTCCTGATTATAACACGTTTCGGCAAAATAATCAAGGGGGAATGCCGTCTTTTTCTGTGTAAACGTTATCATTTACAATATGGTTACATTATTTGATAATGCTTGAAATAATTGACAGAATATGTTAAAATTAACAATGTTTATATCATTAATTAATCTTAATGAAAAGGGGTTTTGTTTATGAGGACACTGCAAAGGCGCATACAGGCGATACTATGTGCGCTCGCCATGGTGCTTTCGCTCGGTATAGGCGTAAGTGCGGAAGAGACGATCTATTATATCAACGGATATAATAAGGACAACAACATCAGGACGGCTGACGGCACGCTGGTAAGAGGCCATTCATTCTGTCTGGATTTCAAGGAGGGTCAGCCGCTCCCTGATACTCAGAAGTACACAAGGACAACTCTTTCCCAGCTTGGAAGCTACGAGAAGTCTCACGACCTTATCAACGGCAGCAGGACACGTTCGCTCTCCGATGAAGCAAAACTGCGTCTGCTGCGCATTGCGATACACCTGCCCGAGATCAATGATATGATACAGCAGAGGTTTGACAGCGGCGCATATGATGAGCATTTTGAATATGTCCTTGAACACGCTGAAGAACTTGATCTCAACAGCACCTATGCACTGATCCTGAAGGAATATAAAAACGGGGAGATAACAGAGGAGCAGTACCGCACCAAATTCCTGACACGCCTTGAGATCGATTTCGGGTATTCAAATACTCAGCAGATCTTATGGGCGCTTGTGTGGGACGATGCTGACTGGGCAGCGTATACCGCAGACAAGAATAACTACGATACGGGCAACAAGGCCGACAACTATTATACGATGGAGAACATGAGATACTACCACTCAGATGATCCCATAAACGATCCTCACTCTCTGTGGAATATCTTCTATGTTCCCATGATCGAGTATGTAGACAGCTTCACCGAGACATTCGAGGACGGCTATGATGTGTGGGTGTATGTCACCGAAGACAGAGAACACCAGAACATCATGGGGACGTACTTCAGAAAGTATTTCTCATTCGAGAAGCACATCACGGACTCCGATATCCCCGTACCCGGTGCTGCATTTAAGATAACCGACAGCAACGACAAGGCTGTGACCCTCTCGGATGCAGACGGCAACACCTTCACGGAATTTGAAACTGAAGAAGAGCCTGTCAGGATCTCCACCGCCTCATTTGAGGCAGGCAAGGAGTACAGGCTGACCGAGATAGAGGCTCCCGAGGGATTTACCGTTCCTGCCGAACTTGCCGACGGCGTTGTGTTCAGAGTGAACGAATACGGCGATGTCATTCTTTCGCTTGATTACGAGCAGGCAAAGTCCGAGGACGGCACATTCACGGTATATGACGACAAGATATACAGCGTGAGCATCACCAAGACCGACATCACCACGGGTGCAGAACTTGAAGGTGCTGAACTTCAGCTCCTGAACGGAGACGGCGAGATCATAGACGAGTGGAAGTCCTCTCTGGAAACTCATGTGATAGAAGGACTTGTTCCCGATACGGAGTACACTCTCCGTGAAGTGACCGCACCTCTGGGCTACACCGTGACCGCAGACACCGTATTTACCATAAGCATAGACGGCACAGTCACCGCCAACGGCACGGAAGTACCCGACGGCATCATACTTATCGAGGACGACCCCATCAGAGTATCTGTTTCCAAGGTGGATATCGCAGACGGCAGGGAGATAGAGGGCGCACACATCCGGCTTATGGAGGGCGACGCCGTAATCGAGGAATGGGACAGCACTACCGCTCCCCACACCATAAACTCCATACTCAGACCCGGAGCTGTATACGTTCTCCGTGAGACTGCCGCTCCCGACGGCTACACCATCGCTTCCGACACTGAATTTACAGTTGACAGCACGGGCAGAGTGACGACTTCATCCACCGTTACCGAAGACGGCATCATCCTCATTGAGGACGCTCCCATAAGGGTTTCCGTTTCCAAGGTGGATATCGCAGACGGCAGGGAGATAGAAGGCGCACACATCCAGCTTATCGACGGTGAGGATGTCATCGAGGAATGGGACAGCACAACTGTTCCCCATGTGATAACCGCACTTCTCAAGCCAGATCATGAGTACATCCTCCGTGAGACTGTCGCTCCAGACGGCTACACCATCGCATCCGACACCACCTTTACCGTGGACAGCACAGGCAGGGTGATCACTTCATCCACCGTTACCGAGGACGGCGTTATCCTTATCGAGGACACAGCCGTTAAGGTGAGCGTTTCCAAGGTGGATATCGCAGACGGCAGGGAGATAGAGGGCGCACATATCCAGCTTATCGACGGCGACACCGTTATAGAGGAATGGGACAGCACCACAGTTTCCCATGTGATAACCACGCTCCTCAAACCCGATCATGAGTACATCCTCCGTGAGACTGTCGCTCCAGACGGCTACACCGTTGCATCCGACACCACCTTTACCGTGGACAGCACGGGCAGGGTGATCACTTCATCCACCGTTACCGAGGACGGCATCATCCTTATCGAGGACGAAATGATAGCCGAGAATAACGATACTGAGCTCGACAGCGATTCCAACACCCAGTCCACCGACGGCAATACCGACACAGTGAAGATCAACGGTCAGGACAGCACCGTGAACTATCCTTCCTACACTCCCGTGACATACGAGGATGTGAAGGCTCCTTCCCTTGTGTCCCCTGTCGGCGGAAAGAACGATACAAGAACAAGCACGGAGAACGGCCCTGTTGAGGACGTTGCCGCAGGCGCAGGCATGATGGCTGTACCCGATACGGCACGCCATTCATCCGCCGCTGTCATCATGGCAGCAGCCGGAGCCATCGCACTGATGACAAAAAAGAGAAAGTGACACAGAAGGCGTAACCGCACGGTTACGCCTTTTTTATGAGAGTCAGCCGTAGAATACTCCCGTGCTGCCTGTATTGTTGGCAATATCTGCTATGATGTCGTTTAACGTGTTGGTGCGCCAGTCATCACTGCGGTGAGTATGGGCTGTGATGTCTTCTATCTTCTTTCTGTCCTCGGGCGAGAGCCTGTCCGAATAGGATCTGAGTGCGGGATGTGCGTCCGAGGAGAGTTCGCTCATGCTGCTGATGTTGAGGTTAGGGAGAGAGCCGTCAAGATAGCGCTCCATGTTGTAGCGTGCTATGAGCCCGTCGGTGTTGGCAAAGCTGAGGACGGCAAACATCACGGTGAACACTGCCGCCATAAGACGGGGTGCATTGAGCTTCTCTGCGGCGGTGCTCACGGCTATGATGACAAAGATGAGTGCAAGGAGTATCATGAACCATGATGTGTAGGTGCGAAGCTGGGTAAGTCCGTAGACGTTTATGTACATCGCCATCTTTGCAAGGGCGGTGGCTATCAGCATGAGGGTGAACACGCACAGTACGATGGTCATTATGCGAACGCCTGCCGCCTTTTTCCCCTCACTTCTGGCGCACATGATATTCAGCGCCGCTATCATGCCGAGATTTATCAGTGCCACAACGCAAAGTTCAAAGAAGCCCTGCCTTGCATATGCCGCATAAGTCTCCCCCGTGGGCAGGACATTGACAAAGGAGGAGAGGTAATGGGAAAGCTGGGAGCAGAAGAAGATGACGTACATTGCGCACAGGGGGACTGCCGATATGACGCCTGCGGCGGCAGGGATGATGCGTGCGCTGTCCTTTATGTAACTGTCCTCTTCATAGGGTGCGTCACGGTGGGATGAGGCATAGCACGCACCGTACAGATACATCGCTGCGGGTATGCCCAATACTATCTGTATGAGGCAGATGAAGATGCGGGCAAAGGCGTTGTCGAACAGCTCCTCCATGATGCGTGCAAAGCCGTCATCCGCACTTGAGAGGAGTATCGCCACAACGACGGTGGCAGGCAGGGCGAAGAACAGACCTATGACGACATTCTTCACGCCGGAGCCCGTTCTCCCCTTTGTGCCCGATCTTACCGCACCGAACACCTCCCCCATGTTCTCCAGGGGCTGTACGCAGAATGCGGTGATGAGGTCGGAGAAGAAGTTCTTCCTTATGCGGCTGACGCTCTCATCGGATACGGCGAACCTGTCGTACACCAGTATCATCGCCGCAAACACGGCATCAAGGAGCTGTATCAGCCACATGGAGCAGATGCCCGTATTCACGGAGAAGGCAAGGGCGAGCACCATGCGGAAGATGTGCGCCGCATCATTCTTCTTTGTCCAGATGATGCAGTAGATGCTCATAAGTATCATGGCAAGGGACGCACCGAAGCCTATGCACGTCGGATCCCTGAAGGGAGCGGCTGCGCACTTGATGAAGACGAACCCCGCAAACAGGGCGGCAAAGGCTGATACTATCTCTTTTCGGCTGTATTCCTTCGGCTTTATGATGGGTATACATTCGGGCTGGGGCATTGTATATACGGGTATCTCACCGGATACCGTGCCGTTGGTTTCATTCATGGCTATCCTCCGAGTATTCGAGCAAATCCCCCGGCTGGCACGACAGAGCCTCGCACAGCTTGTCGAGAGTAGTGAAGCGCACCGCCTTGGCTTTGCTGTTTTTGAGTACAGACAGATTGGCTTGTGTTATGCCGACTTTGTCCGCAAGCTCACCTAAGCCTATTTTCCTCTTAGCCATCATCACATCAAGATTAACTATTATCATGCCGCACCTCATATGGTATAGTCGTTTTCCTCACGGAGCCTTACCGCCTCGGTGAAGCAGTTCTTTATCACTCGTAGGATCAGTCCGAAGAAGAACGCAGCGAATGTGACTATAAACGCAAGGAAGCGAAAATGCGCAAAGACAAGGGTGACAAATGCAATGACAAAGCATGAATAGGACAGTATGCGCAGATACCTGACATTGTCCTCGGTGAACACTTCACCCTTCATGATGTTGTTCACGAGGCGGTCAAGCATGATGAGTATGAATATACCCACTGCCGCACATATGTAGAAGGTGATGAGCAGCGGCACCGTCACGTCATCCGCCTGTATGGACATATCCCTGTACAGCTTTGCCGCATAGGGCATGACGAAAAGGGAGACGACGCACAGCACAAGGGCTGCCTTGATTGAGAGAGATGTGAATTTAACCGATCGATCGTTTTTCATGAAGATCTCCTCCTTATGATGACAGTATAGCATATAAAAAACCGTTTGTCAATACTTTTTTATCGAAAAACAATATATTTTTATTTTTTATCAAATTTCATCAACTCATTGACATTTAGTCGGAAATGTTGTACAATAGTTATATGAACAAACAACAGCCCTTTCAGGGAGGAAATATCAATGACTGTAAAAGAAGCTATCAAGCACAGGAGAAGCATAAGACGATACAAGGACACACCTCTGCCGGACGATATACGGGTAAAGCTCGCCGCACTTGCGGTGGAGTGCAGCTGTGAGAACGTGTCGATAAAGCCGGTATTCGATGACAAGGACTGCTTTGATACGTTCCTTGCCCACTACGGCAAATTCAGGAACGCATTTAACTACTTCGTCCTGACAGGCAGGAAGGACACGGACTCCGACGAGACAGCAGGATACATGGGGCAGAAGCTGGTGCTTGCCGTCGAGGAGATGGGGCTCGGCACCTGCTGGGTCGGCGGCACCTTCAGCAAGGGCAAATGCAAGGCAGAGCTCGGGGCGGATGAGAAGATAATCTGCATAATCGCCGTGGGCTATCCCGATGAGGAGGGAAGCAAGCACCGCTGCAAGCCTATGGACAAGATATGTTCGGTGAAGGAAGAGGATATGCCCGCATGGTTCAGGAACGGCGTGGTAGCGGCGCTGTATGCACCTACCGCCATGAATCAGCAGAAATTCATGATCTCACTGGATGAAGACAAGGTGAAGATCACCTGCGGGAAGGGTCCCTTTGTGAAGGTGGATCTGGGCATAGTCAAGTATAACTTTGAAGCCGCTTCGGGTCATGAGGTGATCAAATGAAGCTGTGTGAACACATACCTACCGAATTCTTCTGCGAAGACGGATGCACGGCAGCCCACAGGGATGAGATCGCCTCTCTCGGCGGACGTGCCCTTATCGTGACAGGCGGCCGCTCCTCGAAGATGAACGGCTCCCTCGATGATATGACGGACGTCCTCGGAAAATGCGGGATAGCCTATTCCGTCTTTGACAGGGTGGAGGAAAACCCCTCGGTGGAGACTGTCATGGCAGGCACCAAGGCGGCACTTGAACTGGGTGCGGATATGATCATCGGCATAGGGGGAGGCTCTCCCCTTGATGCGGCAAAGGCTGTCGCACTCATGGCGGCAAATCCCGACAGGGATGCGGAGTTTCTGGTGTCCGGAGGGAACGGATACGCACATCCCCTGCCGCTGGTATGCGTCCCCACCACCTGCGGCACAGGCTCGGAGGTCACTCCCGTTTCCGTGCTCACCTATCACGACAGGCGCACAAAGGGGTCTGTCCCCTTCAAAATATATCCCGACATCGCTCTGTGTGACGGTAAGTATCTGATGTATGCTCCGCACAGGCTCATCGTAAACACCGCAGTGGATACGCTGGGACATCTGACGGAGAGCTATCTCAACTCCGCCGCCGATGAACACAGCCGCTCTGCCGCCGAAAAGGGCTTTGAGCTGTGGCAGGGGAACCGTCCCCTGCTGGAGGGCGAGCCCCTTACAGCCGGGGGATGCACGGCACTGATGACGGCATCCGCATACGGCGGCGCCGCCATAGCACACACCGGCACGGGCATCCCTCACGGGCTGAGCTACACCCTGACCTATGAGGAGCATATCCCTCACGGGCTTGCTGTCGGGTATTTCCTGGCGGGATATGTTTCCCTGTGCTCGGACAGTGAGATACATGAAATCATGGGAATGACGGGGTTTGCGGACACTCATGAGATGGACAGCTTCATCCGCCGCACGAGCGGAGGCACGGGCATAGACAGACAGCTTGCTTCACTTGCGGCAAAAAGGCTGGCGGAAAATCCGAAAAAGCTCTCCACTGCGCCATTTGATGCGGATACAGCCGCCGTGGAGAAGATAGCATATTCGGCATTGTCGGCTGACTGATGACCGATGACAGAACATCCCCTCACCGTCAGATGAGGGGATGTTTCATAATATGGCTATGCGGGGATGATGATCCCCACCGCAAATGATACAGCCGATGCCGCAAGAGCCACCACGATGAGGGGAAGCTCAAAGTATGCGAGTATCACGGCGGCGGCAGTCCCTGCCGCTCCTGCGGCGGTGTTGCCCGTGCTGGTCACCATGGCGGGAAATGTCATGGCACTGAGCACCCCGTAGGGGACATAGCCGAGGAACCGCCTTACAAAGGGAGACTTTATCTTTTTGCGGAACATGGTGAAGGGCACTGCCCTCACAAGATAGGTGACTATCGCCATCACTGCTATATATGCCGTCATTCTTTCTCACCGTCCCTGAATATCAGCGCCGCAGCCGATGCGGATATGACCGCACTTATGATGACTGACAGGCTTGAGGAGATAAAGGGTATCATCCTGATGAATATATTGAGCACCGCCGCAGATACTACCGTGAAGAGCACATCACGCTTCTTCTTTGACGGGGGCACGATTATGGCGGCAAACATCCCGTAAAGCATGATACCGAGTGCCGCTGTCACACGGGCGGGAAGTATCTCACCCATCGCCGCCCCGAGCACAGTGCCGCCTACCCATCCTGCCACGGCAACGGTCATACATCCGTACATATAGGCAGGCTTCAGCTTGTCCGGCTGTGCGTAGGACACGGCGAATATCTCATCCGTGATGCCGTGGGATGCTATGAGCCTGTGGGGAAGAGTGAAGCTGTCATCCGCCTTCTGGGAGAGGGATATAGCCATGAGGGAGTAGCGGATGTTGATGACCAGCTGCACCAGCGCCATTTCAATAAGGCTGCCCCCCGATGTGATGACATCCACGCCTGCCGCCTGTCCTGCTGATGTAAGGTTGGTAAGTGAGATCATGGCAGCCTCAAATACGGTCAGCCCTGCCTTTGCAGCCATGATGCCGAATCCGAAGGAAACGGAAAAATAGCCCAGCCCGATGGGTATGCCGTTTGCCAGACCTTTAAGATATTTGTTCATAGGATTCTCCGATGCGTATTGTGTACAAAGCGTCTCCGCATCAGCGGCGGAGAGCGCCGTCCTCTATTATATCATAAGATTGGAGAATAATCAATAGATAAGACAAAAAAATAAAACTGCGTGTGTTCACTTGTAAGTATTCCAGGACACTCACCCTTAAAAATGACATTAAGCAGATATTCCAGGCGGCATATCTTGAATCGTATCGCCGCCTTTGCAGCACCGTATTTGAAAAAGTATTCACTACCCATTGACAAAACCGTGCTTCTTGTGCTATACTATACATGGAACAACTCTCTTTTCTTGATATTTGTTTTGGTGGTACTTAACATCATATCATAGAGAGTTGTTTTTCTATTGTTTTGTGTATGAGTTATTGTAACACAACAGTCCGGTAATAACCGATCAACAAATTGGCTGTGGGCACCGCCCACCTGCCGGGTGCGACCCGGAGCGGATCCGTTTATCAAGTATGCCGAGCCTATCAGAAAAGGGCTCGGCAAAATAAATCAACGAATTGGCTGTGGGCATCGCCCACCTGCCGAGCCTATCAAAAAAGGCTTGACAGGATAAATCAACGAATTGGCTGTGGGCACCGCCCACCTGCCGAGCCATTTTTGCATATGACCTTACAAACAAATCAACGAATTGGCTGTGGGCACCGCCCACCTGCCGGGTACGACCCGGAACGGATCCGTTTATCAAGTATACCGAGCCTATCGGAAAAGGGCTCGGCAGAATGAATCAACGAATTGGGTGCAGGCTCAGCCTGCCTGCCTGCATAAAATATTAACAGTTTGCTATGATAATTTGTGCATTATTTCCATTGAAAAAAATGCACAAATATAGTATTATAATTTTGTATACTTATAATAATAAAGGAGTGCTGATATGGTACCTATCATCAATAAGGACGATTTTTCCGAAAAGCTCCGCAATAAGCTGATGGTCGATTTCAACGTCACACCCGTTGAAGCATCGGATAATCAGATATATAAGGCACTGTCCTCGGTAGTGGTTGAGCTGCTCAGGGCAAAAAGGCGCAAGTATCGCAACAAAGTACACTCCGCAGGCCGCAAGGAGATATACTATCTCTCCATGGAATTTCTGATGGGACGTTCCCTCAAGACAAGCCTCTACAATCTTGAGATAAATGATATGGTAGAGGAGATACTTCACGACTGGGACGTGAACATCGAACGCATATATGACTACGAACCCGACGCAGGACTCGGCAACGGAGGTCTGGGCAGACTTGCTGCCTGCTACCTTGACGGTCTGGCTACGGATGACTACCCTGCAATGGGATATTCCATCTGCTACGAATACGGCATTTTCAAGCAGAAGCTGGAGGACGGATGGCAGACCGAGTTCCCCGACAACTGGCTCCCCGGCGGTGAGTCATGGCTCGTGCCAAAGACAGACAAGGCTATCGAGATACACTTTGACGGCGAGCTCCATGAATACTGGGACGACAAGTTCCACCACATAGAGCATAAGAATTACAGCACCGTCCTTGCCGTACCCTATGATATGTATGTTCCCGGATACGACAGCGAAGGCGTTTCCGTGCTCAGGCTCTGGCAGGCAAAGGCTCCCTCCTTTGACATGAACAAGTTCAATCAGGGCGACTATGCAAACGCACTTTCGCAGAACACCGTGGCTCAGGCTATCTCAAAGGTGCTGTACCCCAATGACAACCACCTTGAAGGAAAGTCCCTGCGCTACCGTCAGCAGTATTTCCTGTGCGCCGCATCCATCGGTGATATAGTCAACCGTCACATGAATGTATACGGCACTCTCGACAACTTCCACGAGAAGGTCGCTATCCATATAAACGACACCCATCCCACACTTGCCATACCCGAACTGATGCGCATACTGCTTGATGACTGCGGATACAGCTGGAGCAAGTCCTGGTATATCACCACGAACACATTTGCCTACACCAACCACACCGTTATGGCGGAGGCGCTCGAAAAGTGGGACTGCAACCTTGTAAGACAGATCACTCCCCGTATATTCGACATCATCTGCGAGATCAACCGCAGATACTGCGCCGAGATACTTGAACGCACCAACGATGAGGGCAGAGTTTCCCGTATGTCCATCATACAGAACAACCTCATACACATGGCTCTGCTGTGCGTATGCGCTTCTCACAGCGTAAACGGCGTGTCCAAGCTCCATTCCGAGATAATCAAGCAGGATGTGTTCGCAAACGAATACGCATACACTCCCCACAAGTTCCAGAACGTCACCAACGGCATCGCATACCGCAGATGGCTCCTCCAGTCCAATCCCGGACTTACCTCCATGCTCGAGGAACTTATCGGGCCGGGCTTCAAGAAGAACGCATCCGAGCTCGTCAAGCTGTCCAAGTTCGAGTCGGACAAGAAGGTGCTTGAACGTATCGGCAGCATAAAGCACGACAACAAGGTGAGATTTGCGGAGTATGTGAAGAAGAACTACGGCAGGGTCCTCAACACCGACAGCATATTCGATGTGCAGGTAAAGCGTCTGCACGAATACAAGCGTCAGAACCTCAATGCCCTCAACATAATCGCAGAGTACAACAAGCTCCTTGACGACCCCGACATGGACTTTGCTCCCAAGACCTACATCTTTGCGGCAAAGGCTGCCCCCGGCTATTACCTGGCAAAGCAGATAATAAAGATGATCTGGGCTCTGGGTGAGGAGATACGCCGTGACAAGAAGATAAGCGAGAAGCTCCAGGTCATCTTCCTGGAGGACTACTGCGTGACACTTTCCGAGATACTCATGCCTGCGGCTGATGTATCGGAGCAGATCTCCCTTGCAGGTACGGAAGCATCGGGCACGGGCAACATGAAGCTCATGCTCAACGGCGCAGTTACGCTGGGTACGCTCGACGGTGCGAATGTGGAGATAAAGGAACAGGTGGGCGATGACAACATCGTGATCTTCGGCATGACCGCCGATGAAGTGCTCGCTAAGAAGGCGCAGGGCTACCGTCCCGAGGACTACTTCAACAACAATGAGACTATCAGACGTGCCGTGAACAAGATGTACAGCGGCATCAACGGCTGCACGTTTGAGGAAGTTGCCAATACCCTGAGGAACAAGGATCCTTACATGGTATTTGCCGACTTTGACTCATATCAGAGCGCACAGCAGTACATTTCCGAGTGCTACAAGAACAGGGCCGTATGGAACCGTATGTCCCTGCAGAACACCGCTAATGCGGGAATATTCTCCGCAGACAGAGCGGTGGATGAGTACGCAAGGAACATCTGGAAGCTGACCAAGTAAGCTGTCGGGCGGATCGGAGAAGGCTCCGCATCTGCCTGAACATCCATATACATATTGACCAAGAAAAAACAAGATTTGGTTACAATTTTCGTGATATGATGTTTAAAAATGTCCGATTTAAGCGTTTTTAACTTAAATCGGGCATTTTTCATTGAAAAAAATGTCTATTTTGTCCTATTTTCTTGCTTTTTGACGTGTTGACACGGCGGCGAAAATGTAGTATAATATATGGGTATAGCCGCAAAGGGTGAGCCGACGGCTCGTGTTTGCGCAAAAAACGGAATGTGTGACAAGAAAAGGAGAGAACATACTGTATGGATCCTGACGCGGATCAGTTTATTATACCGTTCATTCAGATTATTTTAAGCATTTTGACTATAATTACAGGTGTGCTGTATGTCTACATCGTGAGACGGTCGGCACAGATGGAGAGAGTGTCTCCCGAAATGTGGGAGGGGCATCCCGTTGCAGGCACTCCCCTCACCTGGTTCGCACTGGGGATGCTGCGTTCGAACTGCAATGCCGTGACTGTGCTGTGTACGCTCGTCAATATGGCGCTGTCGGTCATTAAGGTGCCCCTTGGCGGACGGATATCCGGTGCTATGATAGAGTGCGGACTTATGCTGCTGGCGATGGTGATAATCTTCATGAGTGCGGACGGGAACAGCAGATCAGATGCCGAAGCGAATGAGGCTTACAGGCTGGTCTCGGGCGACAGGCTGTTCCTCGGGATATGCTCCGTCTCCGACAGCCTTTCTTCACGTCTCTACTCGATCTGCACCGATCCTGCGGTGGGTGAGGAAGATGTGATGAAGCTGGTGGACGAGGGAAGTGAGGACGGCGGCATAGAGAAGTCCGAGCGTGACATGATAGACCATGTGTTCCGCTTTCACGATATGCCTGCGGAGAATGTGATGACACACCGCACGGACGTGGAAGCCGTGAGCGTGGACACGCCTATTTCGGATGTGGTATACAAGGCGATAGACACGGGCTTTTCAAGGCTGCCTGTTTACCGTGACAACATAGACCACATAGAAGGCGTGGTGTGCGTTAAGGATCTGCTGTGCCTTGTGGGTATGCCCTCAAGCGATGCGACTGCCGAGACCTTCATGCGTGACGTGGAATACATACCGAGAAGCTGTGTATGCGACGATGTGTTCAGGTTATTCACCCGGAACAAGGTGCAGATGGCGGTGGTAGTCGATGAGTACGGCGGCACATACGGCGTGGTCACCATGGAAGACCTGGTGGAGCTCGTATTCGGCTCGATCCGTGATGAATACGATGACGAGGATGAAGAGATCTCGCAGATATCCGACAATGTGTGGATGATAAGCGGCTCGGCAGGTGCGGCGCAGACGATGGAGTATCTGGGGCAGCCCCTTCCGGATGACACGGAATATGACACGATGGCAGGATATGTGACCGACCTTATCGGTCATGTGCCCGAAGACGGGGAGCGTCCCTCCGTGAAGGCGGGGAACATCACCTTCACCGTGCTTGTGATAGAAGATATGCGGATAGAGCGGATAAAAGCCGTGAAGTCCGTTGATGACGAGAATACCAATTGAGCTTGTACATGGAAGGAGTTTTATTCAAATGAAGAAGAGAATACTTGTATGTGCGCTGGTGGCTGTCTTTGCGGCAGGATGCGCACAGCAGACGTCGGAGAACTCGATACCGACGATGATGACCACAACTTTCAGGACCGAAGAGGCTACCGATACGGAGGCTGAGTCCGTAACGGAGACTGAGACCGAAACAGAGACAGAGGCCGAGACTTCCGAGGAGATCACCCTCACCGAGGCTGAGACTTCCGCAGAGGAGGAGACTGAGGCTGCCGAGACCGAGGCTCCCGCAGAGGAGATCACCACGCTTTCAAACGAGGACATCGAGCTTGGTGCGGAGCCCCTCCCTGTTGCTGCATCCTGGTCCGAGACTGCTATGTCCGCTACGATGTATGTAAAGCAGACCGACAACAACACAGGCACGGTCTATGCCCGTGAGAGGGCCGTTATCGGTGCGACTCCCATCGCTACATATCATGACGGCGACAAGGTGGAGGTCATCGCTATCACCGACACAGGCTACTACAAGATAAAGAGCGGCGCATTCATACATACCGATTACCTGACATCCGAGAAGGTGACGAAGAAGACCGTCAAGAAGACCACCGTTACCGAGGAAGAGGAGCTTATCGACGACGGCGATACACAGGAGACGACGGTTACAAAGAAGACCGTGAAGAAGACTTCCACCGGCACGACTGCTCTCTCGGATGATACGGCTGTTCCTGCTCCCGCTCCCGTAAGTTCCTCCGCAAGCGGCGCTGCTGCAACTCTCAACGGCACGGTCATCACCGCAGGCAACTACACCATCGACTACACCACAAGATACGCATATCAGCAGCTCTCCGACATCGAGAAGCAGTTCTACGGTGATATAGTCGGCGCTGTCATCAACTTCAATTCGGGCGTGGGCTACCGTGCGGGACTTACCGCCGAGCAGGCACTCAGGGTGTACATCACCGTGCTCAACAATGAGCCCGAGCTGTTCTGGATGAGCGGAAGCGGAGTAATGACCATGTCATCCTCCATGATATTCTCCTTCAAGGAGCAGAACATCGACACCATCAATGCTATGCAGAAGGAGATCGACACCGCTGCTGCCGCAATAGTCAAGAAGGCATCCAAGAAGAGTACAGTAAACAAGCTCAAGACCATATTCGACTACATCGTTGATATTAATGACTTCTCGCTCTCCTCCGAGGGATACAACATTTCCATCTACAACGGTCTCCAGGGCACAAAGAAGGGTCAGCTCCAGTGCGCAGGCTATGCAAAGACCGTTCAGTACCTCTGCGATATGCTGGGCGTTGAATCCACGGTCGTTATCGGTACTACCAGCGAGGGCGAATCCCACGCATGGAACGTGGTGAGCGTTGACGGCAAGTACTACAACTTTGATACCACATGGGGCGACCCCATCAACTCATGGGACAGCAAGTACAAGCAGTATGAGTTCTTCCTGGTACCCGACAAGTGGATACACAACATCACTCACTTCAACATCAACAACTTCGTCCGCACAAACGGTGAGAAGATACACCTCTTCGATCCTCCTGCCTGCACTCAGTATGCAGCTAACTACTTCTATCTCTCGGGCATCGATCTTCACTTTGACAACAAGGCAGATGCGGATGCAGCGCTCAAGAAGCAGGTGGACAAGGCTATCGCTAACGGAACATATGTATGTGAGGTACTCGTGACGGACAAGGGCGTTTACGATGAGATGATGAGCGAGAGCTACTGGAAGGCTATCCAGAAGTATGCAAGATCCAAGTCCTCCAAGGTGGACAAGGTGAAGAGACAGGCTTCCTACACAAAGGGCGTTCAGGTCGTTCACTACGACATCGTATACAAATAAACAGACAGATACAGCTTCAAAGCTTGCTTTGAAGCTGTATTACGGATAAAGAACGGAGACAAAGGAGAACAAAGATGAACAAGAAGATAGTCACATTTGCGGCGGCTCTCGTGATGACCGCTTCCGTATTCGGCGGATGCAGCAGCAAGAACGGGCAGAACGACGAGACCGCATTCAACACCATAGAAAACGGCACTGTCGCTCCCTCACCCGAGGAGACTGACCCTGCCGAGACTTCCGTGACTGCGGTGACTGACCCTGACGGCAACATCGTTACTGATGCGGAGGGGAATGAGGTGACTACCACCACCGCAACTTTCAAGGATCCTTCCGCTAAGATCTCGGATACATCCGTTCCCATGGACGATGACTTTTACCTCACCCAGGAGGCTACCGGCACTACGGTGAACGAGGCTGACGTCATCGCAATGATAGAAGCCGGCACTACCGCAGCTACCGCTGAGAAGCCCCCTGTCATGAAGGAGTACAATATCTCCGCATCCCAGAGATACGGCTACAATCAGCTGACAAAGGCTGAGAGGGAGCTCTACGATCAGATGCTCGACTGCGTAAAATCCTGCAAACTCAAGCTGCCCGTGGACGACAGTGTTACAAATGAGATGTGGATAAAGGTGTACGGCTGTATGTACACACAGGAGCCCGAGCTGTTCTGGATAGCAAACAAGGCTGAGAGAGGCCGCTTCTGGTACTGGGAGAACGACCCCGACGTCATCGCAAAGATGCAGAAGGAGATCGACAACGCTGCCGCAAAGGTGATCGGACAGGCAGAGGGACTTGACACCTACGGCAAGGTGAAGGTATTCCACGACTACATCGGACTTCACAACAACTTCGAGCTGTATGACAAGGAAAGAATGGTGGAGACCTGCTACAACTTCACTATTTACGGCGGTCTGATAAACGGACGCATACAGTGCGAGGGCTATGCAAAGACCATGCAGTATCTGTGCGACCTGGCAGGGATAGAGTCCATGGTGGTGATAGGTACGAACGCAAGCGGCGATTCCCACGCATGGAACGTCATAAAGATGGACGGGAACTGGTACAACGTGGACTCCACATGGGATGACCCCATCCTGAAGGAAGTGGATCCCACAAATCTCCGCCATATGTATTTCGGCGTGCCTGACTCATGGATACATGAGAAGTCCCACTTCAACATCAACACCAAGTCCACGGGCACCAAGGTGAAGTACTTTGATCCTCCTGCCTGCACCGCAGAAGATCTCAACTGGTTCAAGAAGGAGAATAAGCTCTACTCCGATGCGGCTTCTGCCGATACCGCTCTTCGTGCCGCTCTGAAGATAGCTGCGGACAACAAGACGAGAGTGGCTGAGATCCGTGTTACGGATAAGGCTACATTCGACTCCGTTACCGCAAATCTGAAGGACTACGCCAACTGGATAAAGGAGCAGAACTCCGCTGTCAAGAGCGTTTCCTCCAACAGTGACGAGCGCACTCTGGTAATAGAGCTCGACCTTAAATACTGATCGGTACTGCCACACAAAACAGTATCATATCCCCATCGGGGGCAATAAGGATCACTTATGAAGAAATTAGCAGCTGTACTGCTGGTGATCATGCTTACGGGCTGTTCGAAGATCATTGAAGACGTTCCTGACGTCAACGATAGTTTGTCGGACAGCCCGTCTGTAAGTTATGAACATGATGACAGCCGATACATCTATTCCGAGCTCTCCGCAAAGGAGCGGGAATACTACGATATCATCGCAGCGGCGGCGAGGGCTCATGAGGAGACGGCACGCTTTCCCGAAAAGGTGGAGCCCGACACTCTGCGAAAGCTGTTCATTGCCGTATACTATGAGGAAGAGGATATTTTCTGGCTGGCGAGCTTCTTTGAAAATCCCCGTCATGCCACGAACAAGCTGACGCTTTACTATCGGTTCGAGGACATGGACACGGAGCAGATGAAGGCGGAAATAGATGCGGAAACGGACAGGATATTCTCCGCATTTGACGACGACACGTCCGACTACGAGAAGCTCCTTGCCTTTCACGATCAGATCGTGCTGACGACCACATTTGAGGACGACGAGAACTACGCACGCACCATATACGGGGCGCTTAGCAAAGGCATCGCCCAGTGTGTGGGGTACGCAAAGACCTTTGACTACCTTTGCAGCCTGGCAGGGATAGACTGCATGACCGTGATGGGGACAAACGAGAACGGGCTCCCCCATTCATGGAACATAGTCAGCCTGGAGGGGAAATGGTATCATGTGGACTGCACATGGGACGACCCTATCCTTGACCCTGTGGACGAGGAGTTTTTCAGGCATTACTACTTTCTTGTGAAGGATAGCGATATACTGGGCATCACACATTCTCTCGACACGCAGTATTTTACTTATCCTGCCTGCACGGCGGATGACAACTACTATGTCAGGGAGGGACTTGTCCCTAAATGGGGGGCTGAGTCGGGAGGCATACTCAAAGACCTTGCCGTGAAGCGCATAAATGAGGGGCATAAGGATATAGCGGTAAGGCTCAAAGACGAGAGCGCTTACTCCGTGGCAAAGACCTTGCTCTTTGAGACGGGGGGCATGAGGGATGTGCTGGATACCGTCAATTCACAGTGCAGCACGAAGGTCTGCAATGACAGATATATCCGCTATCTGAACGATGACCTGTTCATCATACATATCACCATGATATACAAGGACGAAACGAAGAGCGAATGAAAAGGATCGTTGCCATTATCCTGATACTGCCGCTGATATTCGCTTCATGCGGCAAGGAACAGACACCCGAATATAAAACGGAGTCATACAGGTACGAAAGACTCGATGAAGAGAAACGGCATCTGTACGACATATTTGCGGCGGCACTCGCACAGCATGAGGATGTGGTCAGGGTAAAGGGATGCAGCTATGAGGATGTGAAAGCTGTCATCACCCTGATAATGCAGTATGATGAGAGATTTTTCTATGTGAACAGCCGTTTTTCCTTTACGGAGGAGGAAAACTCTTCTGCGGTCAGGTTCGACTATCTCTACGACAGGCAGACGACCGAACGTATGCAGGAAGAGATATGCCGTGAGACGGCTTCTGTACTGGCGGGCGGCAAAGATCTCTCCCCTCCCCTGCGGGTGATGTACATACACGACGAACTTATCAAACGCATAAGCTACGGCAGCGGAGAGAACGAGACGGACATATACGGTGCGCTTGTAAGGCATACTGCCACCTGTCAGGGCTATTCAAAGGCTTTCGTGTATGTGTGCCGTGCGGCAGGGATAGAGGCTCTCACCGTATCGGGAGATGCGGACGGCCCGCATATGTGGGATATGGTCATGATAGAGGGCGAGTATTATCACATCGATCTGGTGTTTGATGAGACTGACAGCCTCGGCTTCATACGGTATGACTACTACGGCCTTGATGATGAGGAGATATGCAGATATCGCAGGATAGAGGATGACGTACCTGCTGCGGCGGGTCAGGAATTCAACTACTTTGACTCCTGCGGTCTGTGTGTCACGTCCTACGAGGAGGCGGAGGAACTGCTGATACGAAAGCTCGCCCCTGACGATCATATCGCACGCATGAGGGCTGATGACAACTATGATGAGATAGTTTCGACCCTTTTCGGGGACGGCGTGAGCGGCGGCACCATCGAAGACATCGCAGATATGTGCATAAGCGGCGAACATGATATACAGTATACACTAAATGACGAACATCACATAATAACCGTACATCTTGGACCTGCGGAAGAAACAGAAGGAGAGGAGTGAGCCTGTGCAGATCAAAAAGGCGGTCGGAGTGCTTCTTGCCGTCATTATGTGCTCATGCACGACAGAACCCTCTCCCGATCTGACGGTCATCACCCGTGCGGATACGGTGACGGAAGATGTCGGAGACAGTGAGCTTCGTATGCCGGAAGGCATGGTGACAAAATACTTTTCTCTTGGCTTCGACAAGAGGATGCAGGATGCCTACGACGGCGTGACCGATACCGTCTCACACATGGAGAAGACGTCTGTCATACCTCTTACCGTGTCCACCGAAGACTACTATAAGGTGCTAAACATCGTCAGATGCGAACAGCTGGGATTTTTCTTCCTGGAGGACCGCACCATCGGCGAATACAACACGTCAGCCCAGTCATTCGAGATGGACTTCACCTACCGTTACAGCATGACCGAGGTCAACGCCATGCTTAGCCGTGTGGAGGAAGAGGGGAAGAAGATACTGGAGCTGACGGATGCTTCCATGACCGATTATGACAAGCTGAAGATATTCCATGATTATCTGGTGCGCAACGTGGAAAGCGGGGATGATGAGAATTCCGATTCCATCTACGGCGCACTGGTGGAAAAGCACGCCCTGTGTGAGGGGTACGCAAAGGCGTTCTCGTATCTGTGCAACCTGGCAGGGATAGAGAATATGATAGTCACGGGATTTACCGATATAGACCATATGTGGAACATGGTAAAGGTGGATGGGAACTGGTATCATGTGGATGTGGGCTGGGACAGGCCTGCTGAGGCACTTCTCGAAAAATGCCCCGACATGGTATTGTATCAGTACTTCCTTGCGACCGACGAAGTGAGGAGCAGACACTGTCAGATAAGCAAGTCCATGGGAGAGCCGCCTTCGGCTGACAGCACGGATCTGAACTACTTCCTGCGTGAGGGATGCTATGCGGACACCTACAAGGGCGTACTGTCCGTGATAGAGAACAAGTGCCGCTCCTGCATCGACAGCGGCTCGGATCACTTCATGATAAAGCTCGACTCCGAGGAACTCTATGATGCGACCCTGATAAACCTAACCTTCACCGACGATGACGGCACTACGGACATACAGCGCATTGCCGACAGCATCGGATTCAGAGGTGAGATAAGCTGCACCGACTACTACAAGGACGACCTTATCATAATATTCATGCTTGAATGAATCCGGGCATCCTGCTGAACTTGCCTAAAAATCATCTTGACAATAAGATGATTTTGTGGTAAAATATACAACAGATGATACAGTCTCGGAAGAGGCAAAGATTACCAACGGAGATGATATGATGATCTGGGCAAAGGAAGAAACACTTTCCCGAAGCGAGATAGAGCAGATACAGCTTGATAAACTGAAAAAGCTCGTGCATTATGTTTACGACAATGTGGAACCTTACCGCAGGAAAATGGATGACGCAGGCATCGCACCCGATGATGTGAAGTCCCTCGATGACCTGAAGCGTCTGCCTTTCACCACAAAGCAGGATTTCAGGGACTGCTATCCCTTCGGTCTGTTCGCCGTGGGCACGGACAAGCTGGCACGCATCCACGCTTCATCGGGTACTACGGGCAAGCCTACGGTGGTAGGATATACCGCAAAGGATCTGGAAGTATGGGCGGAATGTGTGGCAAGACTTGCTGTGGCAGGCGGTGCCGAGCCTTCCGATGTATGTCAGATCTGCTTCGGATACGGTATGTTCACGGGTGCGCTGGGTCTGCACAAGGGACTTGAACACATTGGCGCCTGTATCATACCTTCATCCACAGGCAATTCGGAAAAGCAGCTGATGTATATGAAGGACTACGGATCTACCCTGCTGGTGGCAACTCCTTCCTATGCTCTGAGACTGGGTGAGGTAGCCCTCCAGATGGGGCTAAATCCCAAGACCGATCTGAAGCTGCGCACCGCACTGGTGGGATCGGAGCTCATGACGGAAGCAATGCGTGATGAGATGAAGAAGCTCTACGGCGAGAAGCTGACCGTTACCCAGAACTACGGTATGAGTGAGCTTATGGGCCCCGGAGTATCGGGCGAATGTACCGAATTCTGCGGTATGCACATCAATGAGGATCACTTCATCTGCGAGATAATCGACCCTGCTACGGGCGAAGTCCTCCCCGCAGGAGAAAAGGGCGAACTGGTGGTCACCTGTCTTTCCAAGGAGGCGCTCCCCCTCATCCGTTACCGCACCCGTGACATCACACGCCTGTTCTATGAACCCTGCAAGTGCGGACGCACCACCGCCCGTATGGAGATCCTCTCCGGCAGAACGGACGATATGCTCAAGATAAAGGGCGTAAACGTGTTCCCCTCACAGATAGAGGAAGTTATGCTCCGCTTTGAGGAATTCGGCCCTCATTATGAGATCATAGTTGACCGCAAGGATCACTCGGATATACTCACCATCAGGGTGGAAATGACTCCCGACTCCATGACGGACGATGTTTCCGAACTTGAGGCACTCAAGAAGCGCCTTAAAACGCAGCTTCGCACAATGCTCGGCATAGATGCCAAGATCGTACTTGAATCACCGCACACGCTCAAGCGCTTTGAAGGCAAGGCCAAGCGTGTCACCGACAACAGAAAGGGGCTAACCTGATGAAACAGCTCACCGTATTTATTGAAAACCGCATCGGCAGACTTGAACAGGTCACTGAGATACTCAAGGAGAACAACGTAAATATCGTATGCCTCAGCCTTGACGATACAGGCGACTACGGTATGCTGCGCATGATCGTATCACAGCCCGCACAGGCGGTGGAGACACTTGTTGATGCAGGATTTTCCGCTATGCTGACTGATGTTACCGCCATCAAACTCCCTCATCACTTCGGTATGCTCAATAAGCTGTCGGGACTTCTCAGCGATAACGGCATCGACATCAAGTATATGTATGCCCTCAACTCCGGTGCGGATGCTGCGATCGTCATCAAGACATCGGATGATGCAAAGAGCGAGGAGATACTCGTTGCAAGCGGAGAATACCACGTTCTTTCCGCCGTTGATGTGTACAATATGTAATTAGTTTATTTATCATATCAAAAAAATTTACTTTTGTCTGTTGTATTTTGCGCTGATGCGTGATATAATAGATGTGGAAGTATGTACAAGGGACGGTCATATGACAGTGTCCCTTGTATTATGGCTAAATCACTTTAATCATTTAAAGCGGTGCGGCTTTAATGCTTTTATGTTTTTGTGCTTTCATGTACTAAATCAAAGGAGAGATTATTATGATGTGGGCAATACTGATAGGGTACCTGCTGATCATGATGGGAATCGGCTTCTACTACCGAAAACAGACATCTAACGTCAGCGATTTCGTTCTGGGCGGCAGGACCGTGGGTCCGTGGTTCACGGCATTCGCCTATGGCACTTCCTATTTTTCGGCGGTGGTGTTCATCGGCTATGCAGGGCAGTTCGGCTGGTCATACGGTCTGTCTGCCACATGGATAGGCATAGGAAATGCGCTCATCGGCTCACTTCTCGCATGGCTCATCCTCGGCAAGCGTACACGCACCATGACTAAATACCTGAATGCGGCAACCATGCCTGAGTTCTTCGAGAAGAGATATTCCACCCGAAAGCTAAAGACTATGTCCGCTTTGATAATATTCATCTTCCTCATACCCTATACCGCATCGGTATACAACGGACTTTCCCGTCTGTTTGAGTCGGCATTCAATGTGCCCTATTCAGTCTGTATCGTCGTAATGGCTCTGTTTACCGCTGTGTACGTTATCGTGGGCGGATACAAGGCAACTGCCCTCAATGACTTCGTACAGGGCATAATCATGCTCATAGGCATCGCCGCAGTCGTTATCTGCTGCGTAAACTACAAGGGCGGTCTGGAAGAGGCAGTCGAAGCCCTCGAAGAGATACCCGATGCAGCAGGCAATACAGGAGTGTTCAGCTCCATAATAGGCCCCGATCCCATCAACCTCATAGGTGTAGTGATACTCACATCCCTCGGCACATGGGGACTTCCTCAGATGGTGCAGAAATTCTATGCGATAAAGGATGACACGGCTATCAAGTGGGGCTCCATCATCTCCACCATATTCGCATTCGTCGTAGCAGGCGGCTCCTACTTCCTCGGCGGATTCGGCAGACTTTACGCCACTCTCACAGGCGAACCCGGCAAGGCCGTACTCAACAAGGTAAACGATAAGCCCGAATATGATGCGATAGTTCCTGCCATGACAAATGAGGCTCTCCCAGAAATACTCCTGGGACTGCTCGTGGTGCTGGTGCTTTCCGCATCCATGTCCACCCTTTCCTCCCTCGTCCTCACATCCTCATCCACCCTTACCATCGACCTTATCAAACCCTTCAAGAAGGATATGACAGAAAAGCAGCAGGTAACTATCATCCGTGTGTTCATCGTGGCGTTCCTCGCACTCTCTGTTATCCTTGCCATGAACAAGAACGCATACATCACCACCCTCATGTCCATTTCCTGGGGCGCTCTGGCAGGTTCCTTCCTGGCACCTTTCCTGTGGGGACTTTTCTCAAAGCGGATAAACAAGATCGCTGTATTCTTCTGCTTTGCTTGGGGCGTCGGCATAACCGTGATACACACCGCACTCTTCTCTATGGGATGGTTCCCCGGTGCAGTGGAGGCAGTCAAGTCCCTGGGCTGGAAGCTCAACATCATGTCCCCCCTCAACTGCGGCGCATTCACCATGCTCTCCACCCTTATCCTCTGCCCCATCATCGCACACCTTACCACCAAGGGCGATACTCCTGCGGGTATAGAGGCATTCAAGTGCTACGAAAAGAAATGACCCCCTGAGGGGATAAAAAACTGCCGCTCCTTTCGGAACGGCAGTGATTTTTTATAGGATCAAACGCAGGTGTAACCGCCGTCAACAGCGATAGCCTGACCTGTAACATAAGAGGATTCCTCAGCGCCAAGGAAGATGGCAGCGGAATTGAGCTCGCCCTCTTTTCCGTATCTCTGCATGGGAACGGATCTGCTTGCAAATTCCTGGAAGAACTCACTGTTGAGAGTCTCCGTTGTAAGCTCGGTATAGAAGTAGCCGGGGCAGATAGCGTTGACTGTGATGCCCTTGTTAGCAATCTCAGCAGCTGCACCCTTGGTGAAGTTCACGACTGAGCCCTTGGTGGAGTGGTATGCGATGGTAGGTATTGCGGTGTTTCCTACGAGGCCGTAGATGGAAGCTATGTTTATCACTCTGCCGTAGCCCTGCTTGCCTGCCTGGATATTCTCCTCCATAAACTTTGCAGACTTCTTGGTCATGGAGAAAACAGATGTAAGGTCAAGATTGAGGGTGAAGTTCCAGTCATCCTTGCTATAGTCAACAAGAGGAGTGCCTGTGCCCTTCTCACCGCCTGCATCGTTGATGAGGACCTCTACCTTGCCGAACTTAGCCTTGACAGCATCAAGAGCGGCATCTATGGACGCATCATCGGTCACATCGCACTTGACGGGGAGTACTTCCACGCCATACTTTGAAGACCACTCTGCAGCGGATGCCTCAAGCCTCTCAACTCTTCTTGCAAGAAGAACGAGGTTGGCACCTACCTGTGCAAAGCCTTCTGCCATCTGCTTACCAAGACCGGATGAAGCACCTGTGATAGCAACCACTTTTCCTTTGTAGTCGAACATTTTTAATACCTCCAATTTCTTTTATATGCGTCGGGTGCTCCCATTGAACACCTTCACGCACTATGAGGGAAGACCCTTCATTTACTTGTCAAACTTATGTCCGAGAAAGTCCAGTGAGAGCCTGAACCATTCTGCCGCATGGGGTTCGATATATCTGTCGAAATTTTCGTCCTTGACGGTGGTGATGTCACACAAGGCTATGCCGTGTCCTCCGTGAGGGAACACATGGAGCTCATAGGGTATCCTGCACCGTGAGAGCTCGGCAGCAAGCATGAGAGAATTCTCCACGGGTACTGTCTTGTCATCGGCGCAGTGCCAGATAAATGACGGAGGGAAATCCTCCGTGATATGCTTTTCAAGGGAGACTGTCTCCGCCAGCTCGGGGGTAGGGGCTATATTTGCCACTGACTCGGCATGACCGTACTCACCGGATGAAATGACGGGATAGCACAGTATCAGCCTGTCGGGGCGGTCATCCCCGCCGTATACTCCCAGAGATGCCGCAAGATGCCCTCCTGCGGAAAAGCCGACAACAGTGATGTCATTTACGCAGCACAGGCTGTCAAGATTGTCCCTGATATAGCGGACTGCCTCCCTGAGCTCGAGAAGTGCAGTAGGGAAAGGCTTGTCCTTCACGCTGTAATCAAGCACCGCAGCGTTGTACCCATAGGAATAATACCGCATGGCAACAGGCTCTCCCTCTCGCTTTGAGCATCGGGTGTAGCATCCGCCGGGGACGACTATCACCATAGGGAACCTGCGCTCGGGCTGGGTGTCGTGTATCATCAGGGTGAGAGCGGCGGCTTGTCCGCTCTCATTCTTATATTCAGGGGAAACGGGCTTGAGTTCAATAACGGTCTGTCTCATAACGTGATCGCATTTATGCTGTCAAGCAGTGCCTTGCGCTTGCTGTCATTTTCGAGGGACTGCTCCGCAAGGATGTTCATGCGGTAGCGGATGTATCTCTCATAGAGATCGGTGCCGTACACGTTCTTCTCGAAACACTCCCTGTACTCATCGGCACTCATGGAAGATGAGAGAAGGCAAAGATACTGCTCGAGAAGGAGCATATTCCTGACTTCGGCAGGCATCTTCTCGGATGAGAGCCTCTTTATCTGCTCTGCTATGCCGATCCTGTCGGCACGGACTGCGATATAGGATTCCGAACTGTTCCAGCTGCGCCTTACAGGATCGGACATGAGCCCCTCATCAGCAAAGGCAAATATGCCTGTGGGAAGATCGTATCTGTTATATACGGTGGTGCGGAGCTTTTCATATACAAAGCCGTCAAATATGCCTGCATACGCAAATGTTTCCCCTTTGAATATGATGGGATATCTGAGCACATCGTCACTGCTGCCCACGGAAACATCCGCTTCAGTGCCTCTTGACAGGCTGTAGAAATCATAATAGGAAGGTTTGAGCCTTTCCTCGATTATGCTGTTGAGCCATGCGGCGTTGTAGTCTCCCACATCTTCACGGTCACAGTCAAGGAAGGTGCGCACACCTGTATAGTATTTGGTATAGAGTTCGTTTGCCACATCAGCCGCTTCGATATAGGTGAAGTAGCGTGAAGCAAACTCGGAGGGAACGATATCGGAAACACGCTCCTCGCCGTCCTCGGACTCGGTGGGGAACTGCGCCCTGATAAAGCTTGCGATATTGTCCTTTACCACCTGCTGTTCCTCATCGGACAGATGATCGAGGGATACTCTGTCATAAATGATGTCGAACATCAGGCTTGCGGGTACAGTGCCGTATATGTACTTGAAACGGTCGTTGGGCAGGAGGGGAGCCATCTTCTGGACAGCTCTCTGCCGCTGGGATACGGTAGTCTCGATAAGTCCCGACATCACGCCCAGATATGCCAGCATCTCAGCATAGTTTGCCATGATGGAGGCTTCTGTCAGATAGTTGAAGAAGTAGCCGTAGACATAGCCCTTGAAAAATGCCTTGACGCTCTCGTATACTGCACTGTCGGTGGTTATCCTGTTCTTGAACTGGTCTATTATGCGGGCAGCATCGGTGACATCAAAGCGGTCGCCGCCGACTATGCCCCGTATCGTCTCTTCCTGCGAACGGAAAAAGAGCTTGTATATGCCGTTTACGGATATGTCTCCGCCCTCCTTGAACGACCAGAAGAGGAAGGAGCGGTGCATATTCTTGAGGGTATCCTCCTATCCTGATGTAAGTGCGGGAGGATCTACTTTCCAGTGGTGGGACAGATGACAGCTTTCATTGAAACTGTCCAGAATGGCCTCGATCTCTTCTCTGAAGGCATCGTAGGCGGGGGAACCATCCATGTAGATGACTGCATCGGCAAGCTGGGGGGCAATAGCTGCAAGATCAAGTGATACGCTCATAACTCTCTCCCTTTCATCAAATCATACTCCGTAAAGTGAACGGTATTCCTTCATCTTTTCAAGGTATTCATATCCGTCAACTTCTCTGTCCTCAATGGCTTTGATTATGTCGTTGATGTCCACTATGGAGAACACCCTGATGCCGTACTCATCGTAGGCAGCCTGTACTGCCGACTTGTCGGAATCAAGCGCCTTTTCCATGCGGTCAACGGTGATGATCATTCCCGTAATATCCACATCAGCAGTACCCTTGAGCTTGGGATATACTTCCTTGAGTGCCTTGCCCGATGTCATGACATCCTCGATTATGACCACCTTATCTCCTGCCTTGGGTGCATCGCCTACGAACATACCGCCCTCGCCGTGATCCTTCGCTTCCTTGCGGTCAAAGAAGTAGCCCACATCCGTGCCGTATGCAGAAGACAGGGCAACAGCAGCGGATACGCAGAGGGGAATGCCCTCATAGGCAGGGCCGAACAGCTTGTCAACGGGGATGTCGTGTTCCTTGATGCAGTCCGCATAGAACTTGCCCAGTCTCTCCAGCTGCCTGCCTGTGCGGTAGTTGCCGGTATTGATGAAATAGGGAGCCTTACGCCCCGATTTAAGGGTAAAGTCACCAAATGTAAGCACGCCGCACTCTGCCATAAATCTGATAAAATCATTTTTGTAACTCATAATATACCTACCACTTTAGCAAAAATCTCAGCAAAAAACATAAAAATATTATACCATATTTACGAATTTTTGTCAATATATAATTAATATTTTTTGATAAAAGATTTGCGCTAAAAATATGAACGCATACACGGAGTCACAGCCTTGTGTAACCGCTTACATTAGCTGCCTTAAAAAAAGCAAGACGGCGCCAAGCCCGAAGCTCGATCATCTTTAGCTTGAGTGTATTATAACACACTGCTCCCCTTTTGTCAATACTTTTTTCAAAATATTTTTCGTTTTTTCGAGTCGGTTCCGGCAAACGTACCTGTAAAGCCGATATGTCGGGACAAATTTTGTGTAAGCGCTTACAATGCCCCGACACATCCTCCTCCACATAAGCAGGAACTCCCCAATAAATCACGGTTCCAAAATAAATATAAAATTTTTCCGCAATTCACAAAAAAGTCACTATTTTTACTGTGAAATGTGGTATCATAAAGTGTATGACTAAATTGGAAAAGTGATAGATATGTATGATCTGGTAATTTTCGATCTTGACGGGACGCTCGTCAATACGCTGGATGACCTTGCTGATTCCTGCAATGAAGTCCTGTCCGTCATGGGATACCCCGTTCACGGCACTGATGCCTACCGATATTTCGTGGGCAACGGCCTTGCGAAGCTGGCGGAGAGAGCCCTCCCCGAAGATCACCGCACCGATGAGGACATCAGGCGGTTCTGCGAGGGATTTGACATTGCATACGGCAGGCTCTACAACAACAAGTCACGTCCCTATGACGGCATGACAGGCCTTGTGTCAGACCTTGCCCGTGCAGGCATAAAGACTGCCGTGGCATCGAACAAGCCCGACGCATTCACGAAGAAGATCATATCCGAGATGTTCGGCGATGTGTTCTCCCTTGTGAGAGGAAATCTGCCCCCCGTTCCGAAAAAGCCCGACCCTGCCATTCTCCTTAACATAATGAAGGAGCTGGCTGTCCCCTGCGACAGGGTACTGATGGTGGGCGACTCAGGAGTGGACATACAGACCGCCGCCAACGCAGGCACCGACTCCGCAGGCTGCACATGGGGATTTCGCCCCCGTGAGGAATTTGAGGAGAACGGCGCAGGGTATATCGCAGATTCACCTGAAGAACTATACAGCATCATCACACGATAGAGTCATAAATAAACACTTAGATACTGGTACGAGGGTACTATCTGGAGGTTTTGGACAATGAAAGCTTGTGACGTACACATGCAGTATGTCGAAGAGGCATACGACGAAAACGGAGTTATCTCAAAATTTGAGCTTCATCTCCCCGACAATTTCAACTACTCCTATGACATCATCGACAAGATAGCCGAAGTCGAACCCGACAGAAGGGCGATGATCTGGTGCGATGATGAGGGCAGACAGCGAACATTCACCTACGGGGAATTGTCAAAGCTGTCAAACCGGGCTGCGAATATGTTCCTTGACAAGGGCGTAAAGTTCGGCGACAGGCTAATGACAGTGCTCAAGCGTCACTGGCAGATGTGGATCGTGGTCTTTGCACTTGATAAGATAGGTGCGGTGCTGATCCCTGCTACAAATCAGCTGAAGAAGAAGGATTATGTTTACCGCTTTGAAAAGGCAGGCGTGAAAGGCATCATCGCAACGGGCGACGGTGACGTCACCGATAACATCGAGGCTGCCTGCAGGGAATACGATCTTCCTCATAAATTCATAGTCAAGGGCAGCAAGGAAGGCTGGACAGACTTCGACTCCCTTCTCATGGAATATCCCGACACACTCGAAAGGATACCCAATTCCGTGGATGATGACAACCTTATGTTCTTCTCCTCGGGCACTACGGGATATCCAAAGATGGTCATGCACTCACACAGATACGGTGCTGCCCATATCCCCACCGCAAAGCACTGGCATCACCTCAACGAGAACAGCATACACCTCACCATTTCCGAAAGCGGATGGGGCAAGTTCTTCTGGGGCAAGGTCTACGGTCAGATCGCTATGGCCTGTACGGTAATGGCATATGACTTCACCAGGTTTGTCCCCTCTGACGTGCTGAAGATGATAGAGAGATATAAAGTCACATCCCTCTGCTGTCCTCCTACCATTTACCGCTTCTTCATAAAGGAGGGCATGGCAGGATATGACATATCCAGCCTGCGCTATGCCACCACAGCAGGTGAGGCTCTCAACTCGGAAGTATACAACAAGTTCTTTGAATTTACGGGGCTCAAGCTCATGGAGGGCTTCGGTCAGACAGAGACAGTCCTCATCATCGGCAACCCGTACAACTCCGTTACCCGCTCAGGTTCAATGGGGCGTGCGATGCCCATGTTCGATGTGGTCATCCTTGACCCTGACGACAAGGAATGTGAGGACAACGAAACGGGCGAGATCTGCGTAAGGCTCCGCAAGGGCGCCAACAACGGCATCTTCAAGGGCTATGTAGGCAATGATGAAGCCAATGCTAAGGCATTCCGCAACGGCTACTATCACACTGGCGACACTGCATACAAGGACAAGGACGGCTATTTCTGGTATGTGGGCAGAATAGATGACGTTATCAAATCATCGGGCTACCGCATCGGGCCCTTTGAGATAGAGAGCATACTCATGGAGCATCCTTCGGTGCTCGAATGTGCTATCACAGCCGCTCCCGATCCCATAAGAGGACAGGTGGTAAAGGCTACCATCGTGCTTACATCCGACTACAAGGACAAGGCAGGGGACGAGCTCAAGGACGAGCTGAAGAAATTCGTCAAGTCCAACACCGCTCCCTATAAATACCCCCGCATCATAGAATTTGTAGACGAGCTTCCCAAGACCATCAGCGGAAATATCCGCCGTGTGGAGATAAGATAAAATGACAAGAAATAAAAAACAGCCCTCGGATGAGGGCTGTTTTTTACCTCATTTGAGGGC